>JAIKYZ010000038.1 GCA_024682655.1 Treponema sp. | reverse complement strand
AATTACAAGCTTACGGGCTGCTTCAGGTTTAAGTCCACGATACTTTTCTGGAACATTTTCGTTGAGTTTTCCATCTGGAGTAAGAAGGTTGATAACTTCAAGATTATGGCGTTTACCAACTTCCCAGTCGTTAGGGTCATGAGCTGGAGTAATTTTTACCATACCAGTTCCAAAGGCCATATCAACATAATCATCAGCAATAATTGGAATTTCTTTTCCCGTAAGAGGAAGTTTAAGTTTCTTTCCAACAATAGCCTTATAGCGGTCGTCGTTAGGATTTACTGCAACGGCTGTATCACCAAAGAAGGTTTCTGGACGAGTTGTAGCAACTTCAATTTTTCCAGAACCATCAGCATATTCATAGTAAAGGTGGTACATTGCACCCTGTGTATCTTCGTGGTCAACTTCATCATCAGCAAGAGCAGTACCACAACGAGGACACCAGTTTACAAGGCGTTTACCACGGTACATAAGTCCGCGTTCATAAAGAGTTACGAATACATCGCGAACAGCGGCAGACAAACCTTCATCATAGGTAAAGCGCTCGCGTTCCCAGTCTGTTGAGTTTCCAAGTTTTCTCTGCTGTTTTACGATTGTATTATGGTGATCTTCTTTTACAGCCCAAGTACGTTCCAGGAACTTTTCGCGGCCAAGGTCATTACGGGTAAGACCTTCTTTTTTGAGCTGGCGTTCTACAACGTTCTGTGTTGCAATGCCGGCATGGTCAGTACCTGTTACCCAAAGAGTATTATCTCCCTTCATACGGTGATAACGAACTACAATATCCTGGAGGGTGTTGTTTAAACCGTGTCCCATGTGGAGAACGCCGGTTACATTTGGAGGAGGAATGACGACAGAATAGGTATTAGTTTTTTTGTTACAGTCTTCACACTGGCACTTATACTGTGCATGAACCGGCGATTTTTCATCACTGGCAGGCTTAAAATAACCTTTACCTTCCCATTCGTTGTAAATGCGGTCCTCAAAAGATTTAGGATCGTAAGCTTTTTCAAGTTCAATAGCTTTCATTTTTCATCCTTCCAAAATATAAAAATATTGCAAAAATTATAGTGTTTTTGGAAGGTATTTTCAATTGCAGGAGCCGGCTTATCTTAGGGGTAAAGGGCCATTCAATAAGCCAGACTGCAATTAAATTCTATTCATCAAGACTGATTCTATTTCCTGTGTATAAGAAATAATAACGGCCTTTAGCTGCTATCAACTGATCATGGGTTCCTCTTTCGATTATTTTTCCGTGTTCAAGAACAATAATTTCATCAGCATTACGAACTGTCGAAAGTCGGTGGGCAATTACAAAAGAAGTTCTACCCTTCATAAGTCCATCCATACCCTTTTCAATCATTTTTTCTGTTCTGGTATCAATAGAAGAAGTTGCTTCATCAAGAATAAGAACAGGAGGATTTGCAACGGCTGCACGGGCAATTGAAAGTAACTGTCTCTGTCCCTGACTAAGACTTGAACCATCTCCAGTAATCACTGTGTCATAGCCCTCAGGAAGGTGTCGTATAAAATGATCTGCATTTGCTAATTTTGCAGCCTCATAAATCTGTGAATCAGAAGCATCAAGATTTCCATAGCGGATATTATCTTTGATTGTGCCTGTAAATAAATGAGTATCCTGCTGAACCATTCCCAGAGATTTTCTTAAAGCATCTTTTGATATTTCGTTTAAAGGAATTCCATCATAAGTAATCTTTCCATTTTCTGCCGGAACATCATAAAAACGGGTAAGAAGATTGATTGTTGTTGTTTTTCCAGAACCAGTTGAACCAACAAGAGCAATTTTCATACCTGGTTTTGCGTGAATTGTAACATCGTGTAAAACTGTTTTTTCTGGTCTATAAACAAAAGTAACGTGGTCAAATACTACTTCGCCCCGTAATTTATGTAATGAAGAATCTGCAGGATTTTTCCATGCCCATTCACCGGTTTTTCCAAAGGACTGAACAAGTTTTTCATTTCCATTTTTTTCCTGAGCTTCATAAGCATTTACAAGAGTGTATTTACCCTGGTCAACTTCTTCCTCTTCATCAATAATTCCAAAAATTCTTTCGGCACCGGCAAGAGCATTCAATACAGAATTTGCCTGCATACTCATCATTCCTATTGGCTGACTAAAAGAACGGGTGTACTGCAAAAAGGCTGCGATTGTACCAATATCAAGCATTCCTGTAAACCAGTTCAACAAACCGGCCTTTGACTGTCCTAAAATCATAATTGCAGAAGAAATAATTGCTATTATTGCATATTGAGCGTGTGAAAGATTATTTGTTACAGGGCCCATAACACCACCATAAGTCATGGCATCTGTTCCGGCCTTTCTTAAATTTTCATTCAAAGAAGCAAATTCATTTTTAGCAATACTTTCGTGATTAAAGACTTTAATGACTTTCTGCCCCTCAATCATTTCCTCTATAAAACCATTAACTTTTCCAATTGCCTCTTGATTAGCCCTAAAGGCGTTGGCAGATTTTTTTCCAATCACTTTAATCAACTGGAAAATCAGGAACATTGTAAAGAGTACAAGGATTGTTAAAAGAGGACTTAAAACAATCATCATTACAAGTACTCCAAGTACAGTAATTGTAGAAGAAAATAATTGAGGTATTGTCTGACTCATCATTTCGCGGAGGGTATCTGTATCATTTGTAAAACGAGACATCAATTCCCCGTGGGTATGGCCATCGTAAAATTTAATTGGCAATTTTTCGAGTCTATTAAATAAATCTGTTCTGATTGTAAAAAGAGTCTTAGTTGAAATATAAAGCATAAGTCTCTGATTACTCCAGGAAGCAAAAACTCCAAGCAAAAATAAAATTAAAACTCCAATCAATAATTTTCCAAAAGAAAGCATCAAAGGTCCAATATCTTCAAGACTGCCTCCCTCTGCTAGAGTTTTAAACATTGGAAGAATGTAATTGTTTATTGCAGGTTTAATTAAATAACTTCCTATTACAGAAGCCCCGGAACTTACAAGTACACAAAGAAGTACCAGTAACCAGAGGGCTTTAAATTTCCCCATATAAGATATAATTCTACCTATTGTTTTCTTTGCATTTTTAGGTTTTCCTAAACCTTTTGTTCTTACTGGTGGCATTATTCATCACCTCCTGCAAGATCAGCGTCCCCGCTACCCTGCTGCTGACTTTCGTAAACTTCGCGATAAATCTCATTTGATTTGAGAAGTTCTTCATGACTTCCAATTCCGCTAACCTTACCGTCATCCATAACAACAATTACATCTGCATCTTTTACAGAAGAGATTCTCTGGGCAATTATGATTTTTGTTGTATCTGGGGCAAGTTCATGTAAAGAATTTCTAATTCTTGATTCTGTTGCAGTATCTACAGCCGAAGTTGAATCATCCAGGATTAAAATCTTAGGTTTCTTCAAAAGAGCTCGGGCTATACAAAGTCTCTGTTTTTGACCTCCAGAAACGTTTACACCACCCTGGCCTAAATCAGTTTCATATTTATCTGGGAAAGACTGAATAAAAGTATCTGCATCAGCCGCTTTACAGGCCTCAATTATTTCTTCATCACTGGCATCTTGATTACCCCAGCGAAGATTATCTTTTATACTTCCGCTAAATAAAACATTTTTCTGTAAAACCATGGCAACTGAGTCACGTAAAACTTTAAGGTCATATTTACGAACATCAACACCGGCTACTTCTACACTGCCGCTAAATACTTCATAAAGACGGGGAATAAGGGAAACAAGGCTTGTTTTAGACGAACCTGTACCTCCGATAATTCCCACTACAGAAGCAGATTTTATATCCAGATTAATATCTGTAAGAATGCAGTTTTCTTTCTTTTTGTTGTAACTGAAATTTACATTCTTAAATTTAATTGAACCATCTTTTACTTCCATTACCTTTTCTGCTTCAGATGGATTATCAATATCTGGAATTTCATCTAATACTTCAATAATACGGTGATTTGAAGCTCTAACCATTACAATAGAAATAAATAACATTCCAAGCATCATCAAAGAAGACAAAACCTGAGTTACATAAGTAAAGAAACTTATTAATTCCCCGGCCTGCATAGAACCAAAGACAACCTGTCTTCCACCAAACCACATTACGGCAATCATTGTTAAATACATAACCAGCTGCATAAGTGGCATAAGGAAGATTACAAGTTTTTCTGCTCTTACCTGGGCATTTTTTACATTTTCTGCGGCCTTATAGAATTTTTCCTCTTCGTATTCACCGCGAACAAAAGCCTTAACAACTCTTATACTGATAAGATTTTCCTGAACGGTTCTGTTCATATCATCAAGGCGATGCATCATCTTTTCAAAGCGTGGATAAGCCATTGAGGAAATAATAACCAGTCCCAAAGCAATAATTGGTACACTTACTAAAAATACAAGGGCAAGTCTTGCATTAATCTTAAAGGCCATAAAGGATCCGGCAACCAGCATAATTGGAGAACGGAAGAACATATGAATCATCATACGGAATACGTTCTGCGACATTGTAATATCGGTTGTAAGTCTTGTTACCAGAGAAGCCGAACTGAATTTATCAATATTGGCAAAAGAAAAACTTTGTATTCTGTCAAAAAGTTTTTTACGCAGGTTATAAGCATATCCCTGAGCTGCATAGGTAGAAAAATAAGTTCCCAAAACGCCACAAATAAGTGAGATACAGGCTAAACCAATCATTAAAAGACCTGTTTTAATAACATAAGGAAGATCTAATTTGCCAATTCCTACATCAATGATTTTGGCCATTACAAATGGAATAATAACTTCCATTAAAACTTCGCCAATCATAACAAGCGGAGAAAGTACTGCGTTCAGTACATATTTTTTTTCCATTCCGCCACATAATTTCTTCATATTAGACATAGCTTTAAATCTATAAATTCTTTCTTAAATTATCAAGAAAATTAGAATATTTATAAAAAAAGATTAGAAAATTCTAATAAAAAAAGCTGTAAAAGACTTAGTGATTTTTCTTGTTTTTTCTTAAATCCTTATTTATTTTTAAATATGTAAATAAACTATAGAAGGAGTTTTTATGGCTGACGAAGAAATTAAAAAAGCTAAAAAGCACAGAAGAAACTTTGGTCCTAAATTCATGACAATGATTCTTTTAATTGCTTTTCTGGTAATAGCAGGTTTTTCCGGCTTTTATGTAGTAGATGAAACAGAACAGGCAGTTGTTACCCGTTTAGGAAAATATTTGAAAACAGAAGGCCCTGGCCTCCACCTTAAATTTCCTTTTGGTATAGATAAAACTTACACCGTCCCTGTAAAAGTAGTACAGACAGAACAGTTTGGTTTTAAGACAATAAAGTCTGGAAGAAATAATGAATATAAAAATAATATTTCTTCTGAAAGTACAATGCTCACAGGTGACCTTGCAATTGTAGATGTTGAATGGATTATCCAGTACAGAATTATAGATCCAAAACAGTGGCTTTTTGGAGTTCAGGAAAAAGAACAGACTATTCGAGATATTTCCCGCTCAGTTATTAATACTCTTGTAGGAGACAGAGCAATTCTTGATGTAATGGGTAGTGAACGTTCTGATATCCAGAATATTGCCGCAGATATGATGAACGAAAATTTTAAACAACTGGGACTTGGAATTAATGTAATTACAGTTCAGTTACAAAATATCGTTCCTCCTAGTGGTGTTCAGGATGCCTACGAAGACGTAAACAAGGCCATTCAGGATATGAACAGACTTATAAACGAAGGTAAAGAAGCTTACAATGCCGAAATCCCTAAAGCCCAGGGTGAAGCCGACAAGGAAATCCAGGTAGCCGAAGGTTATGCTTCAGAACGTGTAAACAAGGCAAAGGGTGATGTAGCAAGATACAATGCAGTTTACGAAGAATACAGAAAGTCTCCAAAGGTAACTAAAGAACGTATTTACCTTGAAACTATGGATGAAATTTTTGGTAACAGTGAAGAGAAACCTCAAATTATTGACGGCCAGCTTGAAAATCTTGTTCCAATCAAAAATTTAAAGAACTAGGAGGGAAATTATGACTAAATCATCAAAAAGATTTTTAATATGGCTTTCGGTTATAGCACTGCTGGTAATTATTTTACTTTTTACAGGTCCTTTATATATCGTAAATGAAGGTAAACAGGTTGTAATCACTAGATTTGGTAGTATTGTAAATACTCATACTCAAGCTGGACTTTACATTAAGGTTCCTTTTATTGATAAAGTTACAACTTATCCAAAACTTGTACTTTCCCTTGATGGAGATGAACAGAGAATTCCTACAAAGGAAAATCAGTATATTATTGTAGATACAACTTCCAGATGGAGAATCTCTGATCCTGCAAAATTCTATCAGAGTTTTACAACTTTAGATAACGCCTACAATCGTTTGAGTGATATCGTTGATTCTTCTACAAGAACTGTAATCACTCAGAATAAATTAAGCGAAATTGTAAGAAGTTCAAATCTTATAAATGAAAAAAGTCAGACTGTTAATAATGAGGATGACGACGAAGATGAAGAAACAAGAGAAATCGAAAATCTGATTGCCGATTCTGCAACAAATGATTTGATTTTAAAAGGTCGTAGCGAACTTTGTAAACAAATGACCAGCGAGGCCAATAAACTTGTTCCTGAATATGGAATTGAATTGATTGATATTGTTCCCCGCCAGGTAAAATACTCTGATGAATTAACAGAATCTGTTTACAACCGAATGATTAAGGAAAGAAATCAGGTTGCCCAGGCCTACCGTTCCCGCGGTGAAGGTAAAAAAGCTGAATGGCAGGGTAAACTTCAAAGTGACAAGAGCCGAATTCTTTCTGAAGCTTATAGTAAATCAGAAGAGATAAAAGGTAATGCCGATGCCCAGGCTGCAAAAATCTACGCCGATGCCTATAACAAAGATCCAGAATTCTATTCTTTCTGGAAAAGTATGGAATCTTATAAAAAGACTCTAAAAGGTGCCGACGCAACTTACAGCACAAACATGGATTACTTCAAATATCTTTACAATGCAGACGGCAGATAGTTAAAAACAAAGATTTTAAGGAATGTTTAAAAGGAAAAAATTATGAGCATAGTTAAAATTACAAAAGATGAAATTAAATTATTTTCTGGAATGAATGAATCCGCTTTTGGGAAAACTAACTATGCTTCAATAATAACCCAGGCCGGGGTATTTTTTGATGGAAAAGAATTTAACCGCTGGACTTTTGATGATATCCGGGGAGAAGAAATAGAAGCTTCTTCTGAACGTCAGGTCATTTACTGTGGTAAAAATCCCTTTGACAAAAATAAAGATAGCCTAACCCTCTTAGAGTTTTTTGAAAAAGCAGGCAGTCAAAATGCAAATCTGGAAGACAAAAAAGAAATGTATAAGGCTGCCTATGCTTTAACTGCCCTTTTTACCAAAGCCGCCAGAGAAAATTTTGAACTTCCAAAAATCGGGGCGGGCGGAATTATTATCCAGCTGCAGGAAGATTCCGATGAAGCTAAGATTCTTTTTCTGCCACAAAATCTTTTTGAAAGTTCCTGTGCAGGTTTAGATTCCCTTGAATATTCAAATCTTCAGGGCTGTTGGATAAACACTACAATTTTCGATTTACCTTCCCTGTGTTTTCAAAGGGCTGTAGTTGTTTATAAAATGCTCACAGGAAAATTCCCCTTTCCTGCAACAAATTTAACAGAAAGAAACGCCGATATTCTGGACCAGAAATTTCTTCCTATTGAATTAAGAATAAAGGGCATAAATCCTCAGCTGGCAAAAGAAATCAACCGGGCCCTAAAACTTAACGCCAACATAGTTGATATCCCAGGTAAAAAGAAAAAGGGAAAGTCCAGTGAAGATTTAAGTCCAAATGCTGACTTTCCTCTGGAACTTTTAAAAAATCTTCCCGAAGAAATAAAAAATTCAAAAGCCGATGTAAAAGAACTGGAAGAAAAGGCTGAAAAATTCTTAAAAAATCAAAAATTTAAGGTAGACGCAAAAAGAGCAATCAGAAGAAATCTGACAAGAATTGGAATTATAGCCATTGTTGGAATTATACTTGCCATAACGATTGTAAATTTTGTAAAAACAAATCAGGAAGCCTATTCTTCAAGGGGATTAACTTCGGTAGAAACTCTTGAAGCCCTTTTCCAGGGAGTAAACGATAAAGATACAGTCTTACTTGATAACCTGACTAAGGGAAAAATGCCTAAAAATCTTGTAAACACCGTAAGTCGAATGTATGTTCTTGGAAAACAAAGAAGGGCCTACTCTGATGATAATGGTTTTGCCTCTCCACAAAACTGGATTTTATTCTTAAAAGACGAAACTTTCTTGAGTAAAACAGGACTTTACGGAGTTACAAACGTAAAAATCGACGGTCAATTACAGGATTTACAGCTGGAACTTCACACAAAAGCAGAAAAAATCCCTCCTGTAACAGAAGAAAAAGGGGTAAAACTGGAAAATGGAATGAAATCTGTACATCTGGTTGAATATTTCCTTTTACATTCAGAAGGTGAACAGAATGAACTTTTTATTGAAATGGTAGAAGAAACTTACACCCTGACTTATAAAAAAGACCGCTGGATAGTTACTGATATTTCTTCAAAAGCAGAAAATCTGCCGGTAGATTCTGCAAACTTCTACTACGAATATTTTTCACTTTTAAGAATGAATAAGGGGGATGCTATAAGAAGTGTTCAACTTTTGAGCGGAAAATATCCATGGCTGCCACAAAAAAATCTTTTGGAAGAAGAAAAAGCCTATCTGGATAAACTGGTACAAGATCCTTTTTTATTAAATAATTAAATTACCAGTGAATAAAAGCGGCCTGGACTGTAAAATTATGGCCTGCTTCCTGAGGACTTAATTTTCTTCCCAGGGCTTTAGAAGCAAGGGCCGTTTCCCTGCGGTTTGACCCCAGTTTTTCGTTACAACAGGTACATTCATCAATAATCAGAATATTTTCCTCTGGAATTCCGCAGTTTTCTAAAAGCTGTAGATTTGCCTTCAAAAGAGAAAGTCTGTAAAGTTTTGACTGCCCGTTGTCCCATTCAATTGCAAGCCCCCTTCCACCTGCAAAAGTTTTTCCACCTTCTTCTAATTCTCTTATGCAAGAGGGGGTAAAATTTTCCGCAAAATAACGGGCTCTTTCCTCATCAACTATGTAACAACAGTCATGAATATGAGGGCCGATTATAATAGAAATATCCTGAGCCTTTGAATTATAGTTTTTCTGGGCTAATTCTATAGCCTTTGCAATAATACCAGTTCCCTTCCAGCCAGAATGAACTAAACCAAATACTTTATTTTTGCTGTCATAAAGATAAATTGGAAGGCAGTCGGCAACTGTTAAAACCGGCATAAGATTTTTATTTTTTGAAATGATTCCATCCCCTTTTATTCCCTGACTATTTTCCAAGCTCTCCAAGTCATAAACAATTTGTGAGTGGATTAATTCGATTGGAAGAGGAGTCTTATCTGCAGAAATCTCTTTTAATACTTGCTGGCGTCTGGGATTTTTTTCGTCCCAGCGAAATCTCATAGAAGAGGCGGCTTTTATTGTCATTCCACACTTAGGAGCATCCTGCAAGAGCTGATTATTTTTTACAAAAGAATATTCTACAAAAAGTGAATCTAAGTTATTTAGTTTTTGTTGCTGCATCAATTGGTTCCAGTTCGGTCATGTAAAAATGACTTCTTTTTATTACTAAATGTACATCGTGTAATTTATCGCGCCATTCTCTATTTTGATGACCTTTAATACTCATAATATTTGTTAAACCATCGTGAATACCATCTTTTCGGTCAGAAAATATTCCATTGTAAATTACATCTATTGCCCTACAGCTTCTCATAAATTTAGAAACACTGTCATGAATTATTTCTTCTGTTGTAAGCATCATAGATTCAATCTGTTTTTGAACCTGCATTGTCCTCATTCTGGAAGTAGCAAATTCTTCGAAGAGGGCACCATATTCACCATCTGGAGATAATCTTTGAATCAATTCCAGCATCTCATTATTGGCCTGTACAAAAAGATTTAAGGCTTCGGAATATTCAGTTCTATTTTCTGAACGGTGGAATACCCCTTCCAGCATAACATCATTCATTACCTGAATAATTTTGTCATATTTTTCCAAAGCAAACCAGGAAAGGAAACCGCCAGTCAATTCACAGGAGAAAGGAATATCATTCCACATTTTTTCCCAGGGTTTATAAATAAGGACAGGGAATTCTTTTAAATCAAAGTCACTCTGAAGATTTGAAGAAAGCTTGTACTTTTTACGTTCACGAGTCCATTCATTCCATTTGTTATCAATGATTTTACGCCATTCCAATCTGAAGGTAGGAAACCAGGCTTCAATTCCAGAGGAAGGTTCCAGTCTCCAGTCAAAATCTTCGTTAATTACCTTTCCCAGTTTATAAATTGGAACTCCGGTTATAAACATCTGAATCTTAGAAAGATTTCCATTTGCGCGGATTAAAAATTCTTTTACAGCCGATTCAATATCTTTATTCTGAACATTAGGATTTCCTTCGATTTCTTTACGTTTTGAATAAAGGAAAACCGCTTCCAGAACTTCATTATTTACAGAATCAATATTATCAAAAAGAGAGGCCAAAACATTATAATCGGTCCGGGCATTTTTATAGGGACAGGTAAAAGCATCTCCTGCAACATTTGTAAACTGGGAAATAAAATGAATAAAAGGTAGTACAGAAAATCTTCTGAGCCAGTTTACTCCCGCAATTGAATCATAAAGTTTTTCTTTTGTAGAAGAAGACATATTATTCAGAATATTATCCAGATTTTTTAAAAGTTCATTTCTTTTTTCCAGACTTGGATCTTCTTCAAAGGAAATATTAAAGGGATCTGACTTTTTTTTGATTAAATCTAAAAGTTCAGGCGTTACAAATCTACTGAGGTAAACATAAAAATCACCGGGATTATTGGTAATGTAAGAAAAATAAGGTCTAAAAAAATCAGCAGCCTCTTTTAAGGAAATTAAACGCTGGTAAAAAATCATATCGAGATAAGCGATTTTATGATTTATAAGGCCTGGAGACTCTTTGTTAATTACCTTTGCAATTTTAGAAATAAGATATTCATTATAAATCTTGTTAATATCTTTTTTTTCAAGCAAAGACTTAAACCAGATAATAAATTTTTTAAACAAAGATTCATTATTGAATTTAATCTTTAAACTGATATTTGGATTTATATCTTTTTTTTCGTTATCTACTAAAGTTATTCCAGGAGTGACATTTTTATTTATACTATTAAGCATCATTTTACGGTCATCATCAGAAAGACCTGAAACTAATCTGTCAAATGCTCCGTTTTCGTTTTCACCCATACTCCTATGATAAAATATCTGATTATTTAAATCAAATATTTTCAATAGGGGGCTTTTCTTAATTCTTGCTAAAAAATTTAAGCATAATTGAAATTATAGAAGAAATACAATATATTTACAAAAAATGCAAAATAGTGGATTTAAAATTCACAAGTGAGGATTTTATGAATATTTTTAAGGGTGCTTTTACTGCTTTAATTACTCCTTTAAATAAGGATGGATCTGTAGACTACGAAGGTTTCCGTAAAAACGTCAACTATCAGTTAGCTGAAGGAATTGACGGATTAGTTCCTCTTGGAACAACTGCTGAAACTCCTACCCTGGACGAAAAACCTGGACAGGAAGAAGACAAGCTTATTGAAATTGTTTTTGAAGAAGTTCGTTCATTTGAAAAATCCTCTGGTAAAAAAATTCCTGTAATTCTTGGAGCAGGTTCAAATAACACAAAAGATGCTGTTTTATATTGCGAAAGAGCTAAAAAAGCCGGCGCAGATGCAGCTCTTGTTGTAACTCCTTATTACAATAAACCTTCAAAAGAAGGTATTTACCAGCATTTTGCAGCCTGTTCAAAAGTTGGAGTTCCAATTATTGTTTACAATATTCAGGGACGTACAGGTTTAAATATTCCAACAGATTTACTTGCAAGAATTGCTGAACTTCCAAATATTGCCGGTGTAAAAGAAGCAAGTGGTTCAGTAGCTCAGATGATGGAAGTTATTGGACAGATTAAAAATAAAAAACCAGACTTTGCAGTTTTATCTGGGGACGACGGATTAACTCTTCCTTTGATAGCTGCAGGTGGAGATGGAATTATTTCTGTTGCTTCTAATATGATTCCAGGTCTTATGCATGAATTAGCTCAAAGTGCTTTGGACGGAGATTTTAAGAAAGCAAGAGAGATTCATTATCGTCTTGCCCCTTTCTTTAAGGCTGAATTCTGTGATGGAAATCCATCGTCAATTAAATATGCAATGAATTATAAGAAGATGCCTGCAGGCCCTTGCCGACTTCCTCTTGTTGAAGTTACAGACGCTGCTAAAAAAACAATTGAAGCAGCAATTAAAGAATGTAACTTGTAATAAACTTTTTTAAGGAGACTGATATGAGTTCAAAAATCAAAGTTGGAGTTTTAGGTGCTACTGGAATGGTTGGTCAGCGCTACATTAAATTATTGGAAGACCATCCTTGGTTTGAAGTAAGCTACGTTGCTGCTTCACCACGTTCTGCAGGACAAAAATATAAAGATGCTGTAAAAAATCGTTGGCTTATTGGAGCTGATATTCCTGCCGCAGTTGCCGATTTAATGGTGGAAGACGCAAATCTTGCGGAAAAGGCACTTGGAAAATGTCAGTTTGTATTTTCTGCACTTGAACTTCCTAAAAAAGAAGATATTAAAAATCTGGAAGAAGCTTATGCCGCAGAAGGAATTCCTGTTGTTTCGAATGCCTCTGCAAACCGCTGGACAGAAGATGTTCCAATGTTAATTCCAGAAATTAACTTTGATCACCTTAAAGTTATTGATGAACAGAAAAAACATCACGGCTGGGACAAGGGTTTTATAGCTGTAAAACCTAACTGTTCTTTACAGACTTATATGATGCCAATCCATGCTTTAATTCAGGCCGGATATCCAATCAAAAGAATGGTAGTTACAACTTTACAGGCTACTTCTGGTGCAGGTTACCCAGGTGTTCCTTCTTTTGACATGATTGATAATATCGTACCTTTTATTGGCGGCGAAGAAGAAAAAACAGAAAAAGAATGTCTTAAGATTTTAGGTTCTGTAAAAGATGGAAAAATTGAAAATGCTGAATATCCAATTGTTTCTTCTACTTGTACACGTGTTCCTGTAATTGATGGTCATACAGCCTGCGTTTCTTTGGAATTTGATTTACCAGAAGATAAAAAACCTTCTCTTGAAGAAATCGAAAGAGTATGGACTTCTTATACTTCACTTCCACAAGAATTAAAATTACCTTCAGCACCAGAACATCCAATCGTTGTTCGCCATGAAGAAAACCGTCCACAGCCACGCCGTGACCGCGAAACAGAAAAAGGAATGGCTTGTGTAATTGGTCGTCTTCGTCCATGTAATGTATTCGACATTAAGTTTGTTGCTTTGAGTCATAATACAAAACGTGGAGCAGCCTTAGGTGGAATCTTAAACGCTGAACTCTTAAAAGCAAAAAATTATTTATCTTAGGATTTTTAATAAAGACAAAGAAGGGGATGTCCAATAAGATTTGGCACTGTGGTCATTGAGCTTGTCGAAATGACCATTTACACTATATATGGTGGTTTCGACAAGCTCAACCACCGCATTATTTACTTATTGGACATCCCCTTTTTTATTTAACCCTAAAAAAAATTATTTTTTAGCAACAATTATCATTGTTCTTGCCTTCTGATCATAAGGAGAATAATCAAAGTCTCCGTAAACCTCTGCTTTTTTAAAACCAATCTGTAAAAGAATATCTCTTAACTGGGCAGCAGAATAAAGTCTTTGTACAAATTCATGACTGACTAAAATCTTAGAATCAGCGGGGGCGCCCAGGGGATATAAATCCCAGTGAGATAGCAAACCTTCCCAGGCACCTTTTACTTCAAAGTGAGTTCTTACAGTATAGCCTGCCCTTTCAAATTCTTCCCCGGAAGTAAAATACATAATGGCAGTTTCGCGACTGGTAGATTCAAGTATAAAAGTTCCACCCTCTTTTAAGGCTGAATAAATACTTTTAAGAATTAATAAATCTTCTTCCTGGGAATCGCAATAACCAAAAGAAGTATATAAATTTACAGCACAATCGAATTTTTCTTGGCAGGTAAAAGTTCGTAAATCTGCATTAATCAATTTAAGGGGAACGCCTTCGGCAAGGGCACTTTCTTTTGCGGCATCCAGTTCATTTTGAATTATATCTACGCCCGTTACATCAAGGCCCAGAGCAGCTAATTCAACCGAGATTCTACCAACGCCACAGCCTGCATCTAAAACCCTAGAAGCTTTTTTAAGGCCCGCAATTTTCATAACAGCCTCGGCCACATCAGGGGCTTCGGCCCAGCGTGCATCATCAAACATTATTGGTGCATAAGTTGTCCAAAAATCACTAGACTCAAACCATTCACTCATAATTATTTTACTTGTACGATTCCCACTTATCTAAACTTTTTTCTGCCAGTTCAGGAAGATCTGAAGCATTATAAATATCTGCAGAATGTTTAAATGCATATTCGGCAGCAATTTTATCTTCCTTACTTGGATTATCTTTCATTAAAAGAATACCCTTTACATAATAGTCAGAAGCAAGAGCTCTGGAATTTTCTTCATCACGGTCATATTTTATGGCCATTTCTAAAGCTTCAAGGGCCCCATTTTTATTTCCCGACAAAGAACGAACCTGGGACAATTTATAATAATTTACACCAAGTTCCGAAAGATAACACTCTTTAGTAAAAACTTCCAGGGCGGCCTGGTAATAAGATTCGGCATCTGCATATTTTCCTTGGGCCTTATAAACATCTGCCTTTAAGCTTTCAAACTGAGCAGATTCATATAAATCATCAGAAACTTTGCTTTTATTTTGATCAAGAATAGAAATTAAAGAGGCGTAATCGGTGTTTTTCTCGGCCAAAGCAATTCTAACCTGACTCAAAGAAATTAAAGCATTTGAACGTTCAACATTCTGAGTGTAAGAGGCATAAGTTTTTGCTTCAAGTAAAACATTTCTGGCCTCTTCTAAACTTCCATCTTCCTGGGATAAATAAGCAGATATTCTTGTAAGGCAAACAGTTAAAAGTAATTCATTATTATCAACAGACATTGCCATTCTCCAGGCATTATCAAGAAAGTAATGAGCTTTTTCAAAATCACTGGCTGCTAAGGAAGCTCTTGCGTTTTCAATCATTGTACCAGCAGAAGTAGAAACAGTATTTATAACCATTGTCCTTTTTGGTTTTGAACCACAGGAAGAAAGTAAAATCAAAGAAAGTAAAGTTGCGGCAAAAATATATTTTTTACAGTTCATTTTCATTAGAAATTCTCCTCTCTGGTTTTAGGTGCAGCACTTTCTCCATCAACATGAGTTGGAACTCCGCCCTTAATTAATGGATTATTTTTTACACCTTCAAGAACATCCTGTACCTGCTGTAACATAATCTGAAGCTGGGCAAGTAATACAGAAACCTGAGGCATTTCATCATTTAATGAAGTTGAAATACCATTTACATCAGAAATTGTTGTATTAATTGTGTTAAAGAGTTTATCGATTGAACCCTTAGTTTCTTCTGATTCAAGTAAACGTGGAACTAAGCCCTGAGGATCACTCAAAGAAGCGGTAAGAGTATTTACATTTGAAAGGATTCCATTTACTTCGTTTACAGTAGATTGCAGCTGAATAATAATATTTGCCAGTGGAATATTAGGATTTCCGGAAATTGTATCGTTGAGTAAATTAATAAGTTCATCAATATCTTTAACAAGGCCCATTGCCGTAGAAACAATTGAGGTCATAGAATCAACTGTATCAACAATTATACATTTTTTTTCTTCAATAAGTTTTTGAGCTTCGGCAGAAGTTCTTTCTGGAATAAAGGAAGCATCTTCTATAATTGTAGAAGCAACTCCCGGATGAAATTTAATTGAAGAACCCATTCCAATAGGACTTACGGCAAGTTCAATAATAGAACCTTCTGTGGATTTTTGAATATATTCATCAGAAATATAAAAATCAATCCTAACTTTATCTTCTTCGGTAAGGGCAATTTTGGTTAATTTTCCAATTGTAAAGCCCTTGTAGGTAATTCCCATTCCTTCCGAAAGACTTGAAGCAGAATTCATAATAGTGTAATAAGGATGTTTAGGAACAAACCACTTTTGTTTTGAGCCAATAAAGAAAATAATAAATATTAAAGCCGCAATAGCAATAATACTTAAGGTACCAACAATCTGATCAGCAAACTTAATTTTAAATTTCATAATTAGTCCACGCCCCAATCTTCATCTTCACGGAAGATTTTATCTACGATAGAACCTTTGTCAAAATAATATTTATTACAAACAAAGGTATTAATAAATTCAACATCATGACTTACAAAAACCACAGTATTTCCTTCTTTGATAAAGTTTTTTAGGATTTTTGCAACCAATTTTCTAGTATCTTCATCAAGAGATTCAGTAGGTTCGTCCAAAAATAAAATTTCTGGCTCACAAATTAAGGCACGGCCCAGGCCAATTCTTTTTTGCTCACCGATTGAAAGATCGGCAGGGCGAATATTCAAAGATCTGTCGTAACCAACTATTTTACAAATCTCATTGATTTTTTTATTACACAGGGCAGGCGATAAATCCGGATTATGAATTTGCAAAGGTAAAAGAAAGTTATGATAAATATCCTGATTTGCCCACAAGGCAGAGTTCTGGAACATAAATCCACAACGGCCCCTGTATGCTATATTCTCTTTACGATTCATATTCATGACATCTTTTCCTTCAAAAAGGATTTTTCCACTTGTAGGAATGTTGATGCCAGCAATTGTTTTTAAGGCCGTTGATTTTCCACTTCCTGGAGTTCCTAAAAAGGCAACGACTTCGCCTTTTTCAACGGTAAGACTTATATCTTTTAAGATGCTTTGATTTTCTACTTCGAAATATATATTCTTTAATTCTAATAAAGCCATCTAAACTCCTAAAGAATATAAGACAGGGCTGTAATAAATACATCTGCCAATACGCACATACTAAAAGATTTACTTACCGCTTTTAAGCCTGCAATAGGAATATCTGTAGAAGCCCTACCCGCCTTAAAACCATAATAAGTTGCCGAAGTAGCAATTATCATTCCAAAGATTAAACTCTTCAAAATTGAAATTACTATATACTTGACCTCAATGGCCGTAAAAAGATTGTTAAAATAATCTGCAATACTGGTTGAAGAAATAAATTGAATTACAATTGCCGGAGCAATAAGTCCAAAAATAGAAAAATATAGATTTAAGAAAAAGAGGGAAAAAGTTACACCCAAAAGTCTTGGTGCTGCAATGTGATCCAGAGGATTTACCCCAACTGCAATATAGGCTTCTACTTCGTGATTAACAACCATTGTAGAAATTTCAGTAGCGATAGCCGTTGCAGACCTTGCAGTAACAACAAAGGCAATCAAAAGAGGGCCAAATTCCCTCATAACAACGATTACAAGTAACTGATATGTAAGTTGGGCTTGTCCCAGGGAAACAAGAAAGGCATTTCCCATAAGGATGATGGAAGTTCCAATACCTATACCTAAAAGTGCACAAATTGGAAGGGCTTCTACAAAAGTAAAAAGAAGCTGCATAACAAGAATCTTACGAGATACTTTTCCGCGACTAATAAACATCAAACCGGAAGAAAGCAATTTACCAATATATCCCAGGGCATAGCCAAAACCTTTTACCCGATTGATTATTGATCTACCTTGTCTAGCAAGAAAACCCATTTACTTTTTTTACCCTCTTCAAACTTTTTTTATATTATACAATTAATTTTAATTACTCTCAAATTTAAAGTAAAGAAACATAAGTTTTTCCTGTTCCCCCGTCATCTGCAGAAGCAAATTCAAAAGATTTTACAAGGGAAGAATGGGACAGATAATCGCTTACAGCCTGTTGTAAAATACCGTCTCCTTTACCGTGAATTACACTGAAATTTGTAAAATTATAAAGGGCACACAAATCAAGCTGTTTTTCCAGGGCTTTTAAGGCCTCGTCGACATGCATACCAAGCAGTCTTAATTCAAAAACAGGACGGGCACTTTCTTTTTCTGTAATGATATTTCCACCAACTTCTTTACTGCTAAGTTCAAAAGTGTAAGAAGCCTTATTCTCCACTGCATTATTACTTTCAAGAAGGCTTAAATCTTTTTCTTTAACCGTCATCTTAACGCTGCCAAACTGTACCTGCCAGTAGCCTTTTTTTCCGGCCTGAATAAGCTGGCCCTGAGCCCCGGTACTTTTTGAAATTACCTGAGCCCCTTCCTGGAATTTTAATTGTGAAGAAGCCTGCTTACCTTTTGCTTTAATTTCCGCAAGATTTTCCATTCCCTGATTTTGAATTGAAGCATACTTGAGGGCCTCGGCATTACTCATCTTTTTCTTTGTTTTTTTATTTGAAGTATGAGACCGCTGACTTTTTACAAGTTTTTCTAATTCTGCCTGGGCTTTTTCTAATTTTTCTTCTTCGGCTTCGAATTTTTCTTCAAATTTATCAACATTCTTTTCGAGGTCGGAAATAAAGTTTTTTACACCCTTGGTTTTATCTTTTGTAAGTTGGCCTTCTTTTAGACTTCTTACAAGATTTTCAAGCTGGCGGCGGGTATGAATCAAAAAGTCATTTAATTCCTGCTGTTTACCGGCCTTTAATTCGTGTTCACGTCTTTTATTTTCAATTTCTTTTTCTTTTAATTTAATGCTTCTTTCTTCAAGCTGCTTTAATTCTGAATCAACCTGATTTTTTAATTTATCTAATTCAAGATGTTTCTGGTTCAGGCCTTTAATCAAAGTGGAAACATCAACCTGTTCCGAAGCAATATAAGATCTTGCCTTTTGAACAATTACTTTTGGAAGACCACTTTTTTGAGCAATATCCAAAGCATGACTTTCTCCAGAAACTCCCATCATAAGATGATAAGAAGGAGAAAGAGTTCCTGCATCAAATTCTACACTGGCATTAATACAGGCGGGATTTGTATAGCCGTAATTTTTTAAAACCCCCTGGTGAGTTGTAACCAGTACAAAAGATTTTTTTTCAATCAGAGTATCAAGAAGGCTCATGGCAATTGCACTTCCTTCCTGAGGATCTGTTCCACTTCCCAGTTCGTCTAACAAAATCAAAGTTGTTGAATTTGCGGCATTTACCGCCTGGGCAATATTTTTCATGTGACCACTAAAAGTAGAAAGGCTCTGGTCCAAGGACTGATCATCACCAATATCTGCAAAAACATTTGAAAAAATTGGAAGACTTGTTGCTTCGGCGGCAGGAATTGGAAATCCCGTCTGATTCAACATTGCTAAAAGGGCAAAAGTTTTAAGGGAAACCGTTTTACCACCAGTGTTAGGACCGGTAATAATTAAAATCCTTTTTCCCGCCATAAATCTTATGTCTATAGGAACAGCCTTATCGCCTAAAAGTGGATGTCTTGCAGCAAGTAAAAGTGGCGCCTGATCTTTTTCCAAAGGTAAAGAATAAATACACTTTTTTTCAATACCCCAGCGGGCAGCGGCATAAGTAGTATCAAATAATTCCATAATTGGAAGAGCCTGTTTAAATAAAGGAATTGAAGGCCCAAGACTTTGAGTAAGTTCAGTCAAGATTCTTTTAATTTCCACTTCCAGTTCGTGTTCTTTCTGAAGTAATTCATTACTACAGCGTACGGCTTCATCTGGTTCTATGTAAACAGTCTGTCCTGTCTGGGAAAATTCATAAATAATTCCGGGGATTTTATTTTGCTGATTGCTCTTTACTGCTAAAACCTGGTGATTGCCCCTTAAAACCGGGACAGAAGATTCAAGAACATTTGCAAGTTTTGGATTACTTGTAAAAGACCTCATTATATTTTTTATTTTTTGATTTAAAGAAGCAATTTGTGAACGGATAGCAAGAATTTCCGGTAAATCTCTCAATTCTCCGTCATTGGTAATAATTCTAAAGATTTTCTTTTCACTATCTTCTAGATCTGGGAGTTCCTCAACTTTGGCGGGCAGGACTTTTAATTCTAATTCCACCTGATGATTAGCGATTGATTCTTTTACTTTTTTTACAGATAAAATAAAAAGCCCAAGAGCCCTAACCTGCTCCAAAGATAAAGCGGCTCCCCTGGTTTTTATAATTGCATATAAATTGTGAATTGGTTCCCAGGAAGAAAAAGGCTGATTTTTTACAGAGGAAATAAATTTTGTCCATTCTCTGCTGCAATCCTTATAGAACTCAATTTTTTCAAGATCAAAAAGAGGATCACGATTTTCTAAAGAGTATTTACCTTCTTGAGTCAAACAATAAGAAGAGATTTCTTCCCTTATTCTATAATAATCAATTTCGTTAAGAGTTTTTTTGTTCATAAATATTTATTCGTAGATTAATTTAATCCTGCCAGTTACCAGTTCTGATTTCTTCTGCAATTCTCATAAAACTATCAAATCTTTCTGGGCTGATTTTACCTTCTTCAAGAGCGGCTTTTACTGCACAGCCTGGTTCTGACAAATGCTGACAATCAAGACCAAATTTACATTTTCCGATATAAGGTTCAATTTCGCGGAAATATAAACCCAAGTCCCGGCATTCAACCTGATCTAAAACAAAACGTCTAATTCCCGGAGTATCAATAATATCTGCCTTTCGCCCCTGAATTCCATCCATCAAAGCTTCATTCAAAGTAAGGTGAATTAAAGACCCCTTTGTAGTTGTATGATTTCCCCTTCCGTACTTTTTAGAAAGACTTCCGGTTTTTAATACAACATTACTGTCCATAACATTAATAAGACTGGATTTTCCAACCCCACTCTGGCCCACAAAAGCAGAAAGTTTATCTTCCAGTAACTGGGCAAACTGTAACATACCTTCGCCACTTTTAGCAGATATTCTTAAAACTTTATAACCAAGTTCTTCCCAAATAGAAAGACGTCTTTCAATTGCTTCGTATTCTTCCAGACGCCCGTCATTTTGCATTAAAGCAGCTAAATCCCATTTGTTGCAGACAATTACAGGAGTAATTCCCTGGTGTTCTGCCTGAGCCAAAGCCCGGTCTGTAAATCTTGGTCTAAAAGGAGGCTGATCTGGAGTTGTAACTAAAATCAAATAATCAAGATTACTTGCCAGAAGTTGAGGACAACGGCCTTTAACATTCCACCTTAAATAAGTATTTTTTCTGGGTTGAATATTAAGAACCTGGCCTTTTTCATCATTTAAAGGGTCAATTTCAATTTCTACAAAATCACCGGGAGCAATTGGATTGTAAAATTCGGTGTCGGCCTTTAAGACCTTGCCCTTAATTGTACAATTTCTAATTACACCATCATCACATTCAACAGTAAAAAGATTATTGGTTCCAGCAGTAACTCTTCCAGTCAAAGATTTCTCCTGATTAATTAAGCCCACAAGAGCCACAAAACAATTGCAGCGGTACCAGTGGTAATAACTGTAAATGGCATAGCAACTTTAAGCCAGCCAGAGAATTTCATTGGGTAACCTTCGTTCTTTACAATTCCCATACTAACAACATTTGCACTAGCGCCAAAAGGAGTAAGGTTTCCACCAAGACAACTTCCAACTAAAAGGGCAAATAAGAAAAGTTCCTGATTAAGGTTCATAGTCTGAGCCATTCCGCCTGCAACAGGAAGCATTGCAATAATGTAAGGTACATTATCAACAAATCCAGAAATTACAATAGAAACAATAAGAATGATTACAAAGCCAAGTAATTTTGAATCGCCGCAAATACCTGCAAGGAAGTGAGCAAAATCATCAAGCAATCCAACTTCCTGAATTCCTCCAACAACAACAAAGATTCCAAGGAGGAAGAAAATTGTTTCCCAGTCCAGTTCTTTTACAAGAGTTAGGATTTCGTTAAAGGCTTTTTTCTGAACAAATCTATACCATAACAGGCCAATAATTCCTAAGCTAATTACAAAAAGTCCACTCATATATGGAAAATCGCTTGGAATAAAAGAAATGCCAGCCAAGCCAAAAATCATGATTAACAAAAGGGCAAAAGGAAACCAGGAAATTACATTTGTTTTATCAACTTCTACTTTAGCCTTACCATCTTTTGCAAAAAGGAAATAAAAGTAAATACAGCCAACTAAAAGTCCAGCCTGAATGATAAAGAAAATAGACATTTTTCCGTTATGGAAGAAGAAGTCATTAAAATTATAACCGGAATAAGAAGCAAAAATCATACTAGGAGGATCACCAACAAGAGTAGCGGTACCTTCAAGATTACTCATTACGGCTAATCCAATCATAAAGTAAGTTGGATTAATTTTAATTTTCTTACATAAGGCAAGGGCAATTGGGGCCATTACTAAAACAGTTGCAACATTTTCTACAAAGATAGAAATAATACCTGTCATAGCTAAAATGGCAATTATTGCAAGGCCTGTATTTTTACTTGAATTAACAATTCCATCGGCAATTCTTGCAGGAACTTTTGAATAAATAAAAAGTGATGCAATTATCATACTGCCTAAATAAATTAAAATAACATTCCAGTTGATAATCTCAAAAATCGAATGAGAAAAAGCATAGAAATGTTGATTAAGTGTAAATGTTTCTGGCAGTGGAAAAATACTACCAGGTAAAATCATTCCTAAAATAATAACTAAAAGAGCTGCAATGCTTGTAAACCATACTTTTTTATTTTGAAAAGCGATTACAAAACAGTACATTAAGACAGCAATTCCAAGAACAATCCATTTTATGAAATCCATAAAATAATTATACCCCTTCTTCTATTTCGTTAAACAAGGCTTCGTATAAAGCAGCCTTGTCACTATTTGTATTTCTGATAGTTTGAGACATCTTCTGAGCCAGGTGCAAAATTACTCTGTAGCCTAGCAAAGGTTCTTTGTCGCAAACTTCAATAAATTTTTTGCTCGAAAGTGTAATACAAGTTACATCAGATGATGCCTTAACAGTTGCAGATCTTGGATCATCACTGATTAATGCAGTTTCTCCAAAAAATATATTCATATCACTGTTAAGATTTGCAAGAGCAATCTGGTCTCCTGCAGGTGTGTCTCTTAAAACTTGTACTGAGCCAGAATATAAAATGTAGAATAAATCACCAAAATCATTTTCTTTGATGATTACATCACCTTTTTTATAAGACTGGAGATTCATACTATCATAAACTTTCTTAAGAATCTCCCTATCCCTTTGATTATCAGCAGAAAAATCAGAAAATAATTCAATATTAATTAATTTAGGTAATACTTTTTCAAAATCGTCCATTTTTTCTTCCTGTAAAAATTAACCTTTAACAAAAATTGCTTTTGTATTTGGCTGGATAATAAAATCATCTTCTGGAGTAAGAAGAACTTCATTACTCTTAAGAGTTTTAACTTTCTTAAGATTACTTACAACTTTCTTGATATCAGGATTTTTCTGAGCTTCTCGCAAAGCATCCTTTCTTCTTTCATGGAAATTTCCTGTGTTCAATAAAAGACCAATAAAAATTCCGCTTTCTTTTTTGATAGAGTTTTTATACTCACTAAGAGTTTTTCCACGGAAACTAGCAGGAATATCCTGAATAATAATTCCTGTTTCGGCATCATCTCCAATTAAAGCTCGGATTACATTTGAATATCCCATTCCAGAAGAAGCTGTTGCAAGTAAAGAATGTTCATAATCCTGAGTAAGAAGAATTTCATCACAATGAGCCATTTCCAGATGTTTTTGGAATTTTGATTCAATAAGTTCGGCTGCAATATAAAGACTTGGATTAATTCCTGTCATAGTCAAAACAGAAAGTACAGTTCGGGAATCTATTTCAAGGTCAGAATATTCTTTTGAACGGTCAGAAATTACCAGAGCCCTTTCTGCATCTTCAATGTGAGCTCTTTTTAAAGTTGCTTCATCAGAAAAATCTCCGGCAACATAATTAATTTCTTTAAAGCGTGTATTTGAACGAATATGTTCAATCTGCTCAGAAGGAGCTTCATTTACCAAAACAACCATATCAGGAGTAATATCTGGATTTGAATTAAGTACACTTTCCAGAATTTTTTCAAAACCAGGTCTCCAACCACATAATAAAAAATGACCTTTCATATTCTTTAACCTTTTTAATCCTTTATCTTTTTTCATTTGCATGTTCATAAAAACAGATGCAATCTTACCTGTAATAACACTAAGCAGAACCATTCCAAAAATCAAAAGTACCAGGGCAGCCATACGACCACCTACGGACTTTACACAATAATCAAAATAACCTGCAAAGATTGTAACAAGAGTGAACCAGACGGAATCGAAGAAGGTTTCAATTCCACTTTCAGTATGAATTTCAGTTCTGAAGACTTCGACCGTAGCCAAAGCAATGATGATAAATACCAGAATCCAGATATAAGTAAAAGGATTCTTTAAAGTATAAATCAGGTTTTGTTTAAAGTGTTTCCACTTTACCGACTTTTTGTTTTTCATAACTCAAAATATAACATTTTTTTTTATAGATTTCTATAAAGGAAAAACTTGGCAAACCCTAAATAAAAAAAGGGATGTTTAAATTGAATGGCTAAAATATCGCCATTCAATTTAACTTAGAGTTTCTTGCGAAACTCTTATATTGCGAATCAAATATCCTCGGTTGTTGATACAACCTGCGGTATTTGATTTTAAGGGATGTTTAAATTGAATGGCTAAAATATCGCCATTCAATTTAACTTAGAGTTTCTTGCGAAACTCTTATATTGTTAATCAAATATCCTCGGTTGTTGAAACAACCTGCGGTATTTGATTTTAAAGGACATAAAATCTGTCCCTAAACACAAATATATAATTTATCTGACAGCCTTTAAAGCTGCCTTAAATTCCTTAATGATTTCAGATTTTTCCGGCATTTTTATACCTGCGTCAGATTCTGGAACCGATACAGGGGAATATTCTTCCCAAGCTTTGGAAATTGGAATAACCGCAGCCTGATCTTCATATTTTTTCCATTCTTTATATCCAATCTGAAGGGCAAGAGCAAAAGTATCCTGCATTACTGTAATTTCCACAGGAATCCAGACTTTATCATCATAAACAATAGTTCTACCCCGATTGATTTTTCCTGCCTGATCCACTGGAAGTCCGGAATCAAAAGCCATGTAAATATGACCAGGAACAGTTACAAAGGCGGTTTCAATACCCATAGCCTGTAACAAAGAACAGTTCAAAATTGAAAGGTCGTCACAGTCTCCTCCATGATAAAGCAGAGTTTGATATGGGAACTGAAGGAAGTCCACAGAACTTGTACCAACGTTATCTGTAAAGGCAGAAGATGGGTCTACTACATAGTTAACTCCATAAGCCTTTATAGCAGCAAAAACTGCAGCGGCATACTGGAAATTAACCGGAAGATTAGGATCCAGTTGATTTTTAATGATTGCTTCAATCTGGCGGGCAAAGAGTTGAGCAGAAGCATCACGGCCGGAAACAAAAGCGGCAGCCCTGCGGTCATCTTCCCAGGTCATAGAATTACGGGTTAAGGTCTGTAAATCTACATTTTGGACAAGAGACATTTTTTTACCCAGAGAACTATATGAAACTTCAATTTTAGCAGTTGCAAGCTGGGCCTGTAATAAATCAAGAATATTTTCGTTTAAGAAAGCCTTAAATTCGGCAGAAAATTCCTGGCCTCTTTTGATTAAATCATATTTTGCAATAGTTTCAGGATTAGACATATAAGATTCAATAAAGAGAGTAATTACAACATCGGTAATATCATTTTTTTCTTCATTTACAAAAGTAACAGAACCAAATTCATGATCATCGTAGCGGGAATAGAAAATTGGGAAGATTGACTGAGTCTGGTAATCATTTAACTCTACATTTGTAGCCCCGAAAATACCCTTACTAAAGTTATAGGTAATTCCAATTCCAGCTTCTATAGAACTCAAGAAGGGCTCCGGCTTGTACATATAATATTTGTAGGCTCCAAAGAGAGATGCAGCAAAAGAAGGGGAAATATAGTAATTTGCAAAAAGTCGGCCACCAAAAGACAAACCGCTCAGACCATCATAAGTATTATCATCCACAGAAAAATCTGGAACAAAGTAAAGATTAGCAAAAGCTTCGGCACTCACACTTAAACGGTCAATAATTCTAAAGTTATAGCCCAGGGCAAGTCCACCTTCATAAAATGGAAGGGAAAATCCGCTGCCATTAAGAAAAGAAAAAGACCCCTGGCCCGAAAAATAAATATCATCTCTTTCGTGAACGGTAAGAGGAATAAGATCAAGGCTAAAAGTTTGTGTTATTGCATAAGAAAAACTTGATTCAAAAGGAAAACAAAAACTTGGAAAAGCCCTGATTTGTAACTCTGTTGCAAAGATTCCGCTTGAAAATACAAATAAAGAACAAAGGACTATTAAAAATCTTTTCATAAAGCAAAACTCCCCTATTCTTCAAGTTTTTCTTTGGTAGACTCAAGACCTTTTAAGGCAATTTTATTTTCAGGTTCTTTTTGTAATACTTTTTTGAACATAGCAGTTGCACCATCGTAATCTTTTTCCATCAATAAAAGATTTGCAAGATTATTCATGGCCGAAACAGAACCAGCCGCTATAGCCTTATTAAATTCAGTCTTAGCATCACTATATTTTCCACTTCTTACATAAGCCATTCCAATTTTGTTTGCATCACCAGATTTTTTTGCTATTTCAATTACTGGTTCAAGATCGGTAGCAACATAATCTTTTACGGCATCGGCTGTAAGTTTTTCAACCTGAGCCTGACTTGGTTTTTCAAAAGAAACTCCAGAGCCTGTATAAACAGCCGAAGGATAAATTGCCCAGGCATCGTGGGTTGTAACAAAATCATAAGAAGCACTTGTATTTAACTTACAGGCTTTTACAACTTCTTCCCCTGCCTGACGACTTTTTGCAAAACCTTTATCAAAATTAGCCATTGATAATGGAAAGAAAACATTTGAAGAAGGATCTCCTTCGTCATAAATAAGGCCATCTAAATCTGCAAAGTGGTTAGCAACATTTTTGGCTTTTAAGTTAGCAGAAACAAATACAATAAAATCATCAGCAACAGGCATAAAAGCAGTTTCTACCCCAACCGATTCAAGACAGGAAGCAAGCAAAATACCCAAATCATCGTAGTCTCCGCCAAGATAGTTCATAGTCTGTAAAGGATATTGAATAGAATCAACCTGATTAGAAAGATGATAAGTTTTATATGGAGTAATTTTATCGTCTGAATAAGAAATTCCAATTGCTCTTAAAGATTCCATAAGAGCGGCTGCAAACTGAACATTACGATTCATACCGGTGTAAAGATTATTTCTAGCAATTCCAGAAACATATTTTGCATATTCAAGAATTTCAGGAGTATTGGATGAAATAAAAGCCGCAAGAGATTCGTTACTACCCCAGATAAAGGCATTTCTATTACTTACAGAAAGTGTTACGTTTTGAACTGCTACTTTCTTTTTACCAAGCATTTCATATTCCATAACAATTTCACCAGAAAGTTTTCCGTCTTCGTTGAATTTTAGAAGTTCTGAAGAAAAATCAGCATAAAGAGAAGCGCTGCTTGTTTTTAATTTTTGCAGAATAGAAATTGAAGCAGATTCTTTTGCGCTGGAAGTATATTTTCCGGCTCTAAAGTAAACTTTTACATTTCTTACTTCAGCAGATTCGGCATTTGTAATGTGGATAGTTCCAATTGGACTTTGACCGTATACCTGCTGGAAAAGTGGATAAATTACAGAATCCTGTTCAAGAGTTGCTGTAAGGCCGCCCGAAGATTTTTCTCCAAGAGTAAAATTAATCTTTATACCAAGGCCTGCAAAAGGACCTTTATTCAGAGGATCACTGTCTTTAACTAAATAATAGGCATAACCGCCATTACCATAAACCGTAAGACTAGGATTAATTCTAAAACCTAATTCACCATAAGCACGGGCATATAAATCCCAAAATCCATATTCTGTTGAATCTATTTCTGACTGGAGATTGTATAAACCACCGGCAATCCCCGCTCCAAGATAAAGTCTGGCAATAGGAGTATAAAAGGCCCCAAGTCCGCCACCTATACTTATAAAATTAATATTAGAAGAAAGGCCTTCAGGGGTAACCGTAAGGAAAGAAGCATCAAGACCCAAAGAAATCAAATTAAAAAGATTAATATCTGCCTGAACTGTAGCGCCATATTCTTTGTCCAGATACTCATGACTTGGTAACATTAAAGTTGGTGTAAGTTTTAAAGAAAAGTCCAGAGCAGAAAGTGAAGCTGAAATCCCCAGAATACAAAGGATAGCCAGTAAATTTTTTTTCATTTTAAAATCTCCCATGTTTTTATAATCACGTTTTTTATTATGTAGATTCAAATGCTGCTGATAAGAACCAGAATTTATAGAACTCCGAGATTGTTAAATTATAAAGTCATATTTTAATATTGTATAGAATTTTTTTTTAAGGAAAATCTTATCTTTTGAAGGCTTTTTTAATTGTTGGTAAATAAAAACCCCCTCCAAAATAAAATCTTTGAAATTCTATCTCAGAGGGGTGGAATATAAAAATATTTATCGCTTAATCAGGAAGATACAACTTCCCAAATTTGGCCCATATGTTTAAAACCTCCATCAGGCATACAAGCAGAACAGGAAGATTTTTTACCATGTCCTGAAGAACAAGATGAACAGTTTGAACAGGAAGAGCAGGATTTTCCAGGAGAATTAGTTACAACTTTACGAATATAACCAGCCCTCTCCAAAAAATCCATTCTTCGCATAATATCTTCTACAGAAGTATTCAGTTCTGCAGCAAGCATTTCTACAGAACGTGAATGCCCGTCTTTTAATAAAGCAAGCAATTCTTCCATATTATTACCAGATTAAAAGTCCTATATGATAAGCAATACAAGCAAGAATAAGGGCGCCAAAAGTATAATAAAGGGCAATAATTGCAGTCCACTTAGCAGAATGGGTTTCCTGGTAAGTAGCAGCAAGGGCAACAATACAAGGCATATTGAAGGTAATTGCAAAAATAAAGGCAAGAGCTTCTGGTTTAGCAACATTAGCAACAAGAAGTTCATTAATATTTGCAACGGCACCACCTGCTACTGCAGAACCAACTGTAATCATGCTGTGATCTGTGAAGATAGTAGAAAGAACACCAACAGCCCCTTCCTTACCCAAAGAAGATACAATAAAGGCCATAAAAGTCTTCCATCCTAAACCAAAAAATCTTGTTACAGGATCAATAAATTTTCCTACTTTATACAAAATAGAATTATCCATAGAACCAGTGCTTGTATAAGTCAAAAGCCAGAAAACAAAAGCAACAAGAAGAATGATTTTTAATACACGGAAGAAAGTATCTTTTGTACGTCCAAGAACGTAGCGGAAAAGAGCACCCCACTTTGGTTTATGATAAGGAGGAAGTTCCATAATCATACCACAGCGGTCTTCTTTTTTTACGAGGGAACGGCCAAATAATTTTGAAGTAATCCACATATGAAGGAGCATTGTAAGAAGAATTGCTACAATTATAAGAGGAGCAGCCCCACCAAACCAGACAGTTGAAAGCATTGGTACAACAGCCCAGGTAGCACCACAAGGAATAGCCCAGGCAAGAGCAATAGTCAAAACTTTCTGGCCCCAGTTATCAATAACACGGGCTCCGGCAGCACCACCCATTGTACAACCAAAACTTACAAGGAAAGGCATAACTGATTTACCCTGAAGACCAAGTTTAGCCATTGTATTATCAAATACATAAGAGATTCTGGCCATTATACCAACTTCTTCCAATAAACCGAAAACCAGAGTTACACCAAATACAAAGCCCAGCATTTTGAAAATGAAGCTCAAAGAATTTAATAAAACATCACAAATAAGGGCGTTTATAAAGGCGGGACAGTGAATGTTAGCAAGAGCCGAAGAAATTGGACCACCAAGAGAATCAATTACCGAACCCAGGCCCATAAATGGCAAGGCAGGAATAAAAGAAGCAAACAAACCAAGAATAATTGTAAGAACAACTACCGGTTTACCCCAGATTCTATGAGTAATAAGACGATCAAATTTACCAAGTTTTCTAGTTGCTTTTTCAGACTTAAGGCAACCTTCCAAAAGTTCATCAATCCACTTAAATTTTGCTTCACCAGTAAGAAGAAGACCTTTTTCAATGCCTGCAAGTTTTTCAAATTCAGAAGTTTTATTATCATCTAAAGAAGCTTTAATTTTAGCAGTAACAGGAGCATCCCCTTCGATTGACTTTATTGCAAGCCAAGTAGAAGAATAAGCAGGAATTACATTCTCAGGTAAAAGAGCCTTAATTTCTTTGTAAGAAGAAATTTCCTTATATTTTTCTTCAAGGTCATCAACTCTAACTACAGAACGTTTTGCAATAGCTTCTTCAAGAGCATTATAGAAAGAATCATAATTCTTTTTATCTTGAGCAGAAAATAAAATAACTGGAATACCAAGTTTTTTAGAAATCAAATCTGCATCAATTTCTTTTCCCTGATCTTTTGCAACATCAGCCATATTTAAAATAAGAAAAGTTGGAAGAGAAATACCTGCATAATCAGCAAGCATATAAAGACTTCTTTGAAGTTGAGAGGCATCGGCAAGAATACAAACAACATCAGCTTTGCCAGAAGCAATATAATCACGAGTAATCATTTCTTCATCAGAATTTGCAGAAAGACTGTAAGTTCCAGGAAGGTCGGCAACAAGATACTTTTGATCGTGATATTCAAAAGAACCTTCTTTTTTTTCTACAGTTTTTCCAGGCCAGTTACCTACATGCTGTTTTAAACCTGTAAGAGCATTAAATAAAGTTGATTTTCCTGAGTTTGGCTGACCAAGCAGCGCAATTACTTTTTCTTTGCTTTCTACCATTTTATTCCACCATAATCCTTTCACATTCTTTACTGTTAAGAGCAATCATTGTATCTCTTGCAAATACAAGTAAAGGACGTCTTTTTTCATTTTTTACAATAGTTACATCACAACCAGGGGTAAGACCAATAGAAGTGATTCTGCTGACAAAACGGCTGTCACCTTCAATGGAAACAACTTTACCGCTTTGATCTTTTTTTAAATCAATAAGTTTTTTCATTAAATCCTCCAACTTACAACAGTTAGTCATTCCTAACAATTATAATAAAAAAATTATTCTTTTACAATTTCAAAAGAAAGAGGAGTATAACCGGCATCTAAAATAATTTTTTCCAGATATTTCTGCTCCATCTTATTTTTAGCAAGAATGTGGGCTTCCTTTTTACCAAGATCAACAATAGCCCAAAGACCTTCAACAGAATTAATAGCATTTTCTACAAAGCGAACGCAATTAGAACAGTGCATACCATCAATAGTCATACGATATTCAAAAGGATAATTAGCCTTATTTTTATCAGAAACCTTAACTTTTTTTGGAGCTGCATCCCTCTGACCACAACAGGCAGAACCATGGCGAATACGGTGAATTACGCTTTTTACCGCAATTGCAATAATAATAAGTAAAATCAAAGAAATGATTAAAGTAGAAGACATATAAACCTCGAAAATTAAAAATTAGATGAACTAATTATAGCTAATTGGAAGATTTATAACCATTAGGTAAGACTAACAAAATATTGAATTCTCAAAAAAAATAATCAAATGTGCTAATATACAGAAAGAAAGTATGGAAAAGACTAAAAATACAATTCATTACCACCTGCCCGGCCTCTTTGAATTTTACGATTTTTATAAAAAGTTTCTGCCCCTTTACCAGGAGCATAAAGAATACTTTTACGAAAACTGCAAAATACAATCAATTTACGGGGCCCCGGCAGATTGCCTTTGGGGCGGAGGAAGAGTTGGTTTTGGCGATGCGGATAAAATAGAAGTTTTTGAACTAATGGAAAAATATAAAATCTCTGCCCGCCTGACCTTCAGCAATTCCCTGCTTAGTAAAAAAGACCTTGAAGATAAAAAATGTAACCAACTCTGCCGCTTATTTAATGGGAGTAAAAACTCTGGAGTAATAATTTATTCCGACCTGCTATTAAAATACCTTGAGGAAAATTACCCAAATTTCTATTACGTTTCGACCACAACAAAGGTAATAAGAGATTTTGAGAAACTTAAATCAGAATTAGACAGAAAAGATTTTAGCTATGTAGTGCCGGATATAAGTTTGAACAGGGATTTTGAAAATCTAAAAAAATTAAATCCAAGCCAGAAAGAAAAAGTTGAATTTTTGTGCAATGAATGCTGCTCTCCCCACTGTCCCGACCGAAAAATCTGCTATGAAAATGTAAGCCGTAAAAACCTGGGCCAGGAAATAGAAGACCACCTCTGCAAGGCCGGCCAAAAAGAAGGAAATTACAGCTTTTCAAGGGCGATGAAAAATCCCTCTTTTATAAGCCTTTCCGACATCCAAAATATTTACCTTCCTCTGGGCTTTACAAATTTTAAGATTGAAGGCCGAAGCCTAGGCAGCGCCCTCCTTTTAGAATTTATCCTCTTTTACATGACAAAAGCTCAGTACCATTTACAAGTCCGCGAAGCCCTCTATTTAGATTCAAGTTTAGATTTGTTTTAAGGAGGGGAAAGCCTTCCCCTCGCTCCCAAGTCCTCGCAAAGCTCCGGTCTTGTCCGCTAGCCCTTCCAACGGGCTTCAAGCGCCAGCCCGTAACGCCCGGCTGAGGTTATCTGAACAAGCCACAATTCCCATTTTCCCGGTAATATTTTATGAGTTTTTCTATGTCGGACCGGGTGCAGCCAAAAAATTTGGCAAGGCAATCTATGCATAAAAATTCATCGGCGTCGCGGCGGACTAATTTCATGTAGATTGCCATGTCGTCTGCGTAAAGAGCTGCATTACATTCCTTGCAAGTAGTGTAATTCATTTTTCTTAGCGTTTTACCAATTTTGCTCTAAAAATCTTACTTCCATGACTATCAAGTCTAACCGAAAGCCTTTCGTCAAACTTTCCAAGATTTTTATGTTCATAACAATCGTAGATTTCAAAAGAGTAACCAGAAGCATAAGTTAATCCCATATCATAGAACTGTAAAGACATTTCCCAGTTTTTATCCAAAAAGTTAAACATTCCTATTGCGTAATCTCCGTCGCTTAAAGGTCTAACCAGAGCAAATACCTGTTCTGGACTGTTAAACTGACGAACTATATAAGGGCCACGACATTCTGGATCTTGATTAATTGCAATCACATCTTTATTTGTTAAGATTTCTTTTGCCTTGGCAGACATTTTTCTTACATCACAGCCAATCATAAGTGGAGAATTCATAATTGCCCAAAGTGCAAAATGAGTCTGATATTCTGTATCATTACAACCGCCAACTACATTTCCCAAAACTTCCTTGTTATCAGAATTTCCGTGCATTCCTACTACAAGCATATCCATATCGTTATGGCAGTATGGAGCCCCGTAACATTCTCTTCCTAACTGACTCTTTACAATTCCTAAAATTGAATTCCAGTTATCCTGAATATCTCCGGTAGAACGGAAAAGATTTGCTCCACTTTCTCGAATCCATTTTACAACGTCATCATTTCCCCAGTTACAGGCAGAAAACATAATTTCACGACCACAGTTTCTTAAAGCCATTCCCATTCTTTTATACAAAATTGGTCCGTTTGCACTTTCAGGCTTGTAACAAAAATCATATTTCAAATAATCAACGCCCCATTCTGCAAAAGTCTGAGCATCGGTAAATTCATGTTCAAAACTTCCAGGAAAGCCCGCACAAGTGTGAGTTCCTGCACAAGAATACATACCAAATTTTAAACCTTTTGAATGAACGTAATCCGAAAGAGCCTTTATTCCACTTGGAAATTTTTCATGACTTGGAACTAAACGTCCATTTTCATCTCTTTCTTTTTCACTCCAGCAATCATCAATTACAATGTATTCATAACCTGCATCTTTTAAGCCACTTTCCACAAAAAAATCAGCTGTACTTTTGATTAAATCTTCATTGATATTAAATCCAAATGTATTCCAGGAATTCCAACCCATTGGAGGGGTTGCCTTTATAGTTTTCATTTACAATTACTCCTCGATTCAAATCAGAATTTATCTGCTCTAAATCCTATTCTTTAATACTAATAAGTCGCATTTTATTTTTCAATTTGACTTTACTAAAAAAAATAAAAAAAATTAAATGTTTCTATTGACAGTAACAAGCACCTGTATTATATTTGTTACTACTTAGAGAAACGTTACTATTCATAGAAACATTTACTCAGAAGGATTGAATTATGGAAAAACGAAATGATGCAATTTACACAAGCCTTTCCAGCGAACGCTACACCCCATATTCACTGGCCCGAAAAATAGGAGCCAAGGTAATTTTGGAATCAGCAAGTTTTGCAAAAGGTCGGGAAAGATATTCACTTCTTATGGCAGAAGAAGCTTTCAAAATCATACAGGATGGAGACGGAGTTGCCTTTATAGTAGACGGCAAAAGAATTCCATTTAACACAGAAAATGTAGACAGCCGGGATGCTTTGGGCCGTAAAAAAGAGGCAGATATTCTTGATGCTCTTCTTTATGTTGCAGAAGAAAATCAAACACCACTTCAGAACAATAATGATGAAATTCCATTACCTGCAAGTGGCCTTGGTTATTTAAGCTACGAATTTGCCGCCCGCTGTGACAATATTAAATTTTACGAACAAAAAGATGATTTAAAGATTCCAGAAAGTCTTTTTATTGCCGGCCATATTTATGTAATTTTTGATCATTTTACAGAAAGCATGCACATCTTTGGCTTAAACTACAATGAACACCAGATAGATTTACAGGCAGCCGTAGATAATTTAATCAAACGTATGAACGATATGGATTTTTCTTATGTAGAAGAAGGTCCAAGTCATTTTGAATACAAGATGATTACAGATTTAGATCAGTCTAAAAAAGAATATATCGAAAAAGTAGAAACTTTGAAAAAACATATAATAGCCGGAGATATAATTCAGGCCGTTCCAAGCCGCAGAGTTCAAATTGAATGCGACGCCTCAGCCCTGGCCGTTTACGGAAAATTAAGAAGAGTAAATCCTTCTCCATATCTTTTCTACATAGATTTTGGCGATTTCCAATTAACCGGCTCCTCTCCAGAAAGCCTTGTAAGAGTAAGAAAAGGAAAGGCCTCTATCCACCCAATAGCAGGAACAATCCACAGGGGTAAAAATGACGAAGAAGATCAGGAATTAAAAAATACCCTCCTTTCAAATCCAAAAGAAAGAGCCGAACACCTTATGCTTGTAGATTTAGCCCGCAACGATTTAGGCCGAGTCTGCAAAGAAGGCAGCGTAACAGTACCACAATTTATGGACTGTGAATTTTACAGCCACGTAATACACATAGTTTCAAACACAGAAGGAATAGTAAAAGAAGGCGTAAAACCAATCCAAGTATTAAGAGCATCTTTCCCAGCAGGAACCGTTTCCGGCGCCCCAAAAATCAGCGCCATGCAAATATTAAGCGGCCTGGAAGGAAGTAAACGCCGCTTCTACGCCGGAGCCGTAGGTTACGTACAATCCAACGGCGATTTAGACTTCTGCATTACAATCCGTTCAGCCCTAAAACAAAACAAAGTCTGGACCCTCCAAGCCGGCGGCGGCATAGTCTACGACTCCGACCCCGAAAGAGAATACACCGAAACCTGCGAAAAACTAGGCGCCCTAATCGACACCCTGACAAAATAGGAGGAGAAAAAGAAAGAAACCGCGTCCAGCTGGTTTCCCCAACTAACAAAATAGGAGAAGAAAATAAATTTTTTTGGAAGCACGTAGCTACAAGCAATAGCAAAAGCTACCCACTTCCTAAAATACAAACCGGAAGAGACGTAGTCTACGCCACTTCCCACAAATAAAAAACCGGAAATGGCGAAGCCCACAAGCCCGACTAAAAACGATGCCATTTCCCAAATTACAAAAATACAACCCTAACCGCCCTCTCCCTGCTCCCCTCTACAGGTTCTTAGGACAGAGTCCTAAGCGCAGGCAAGGAAGGGAGGGGTGTCGGGGAGGGAAAACTGCGACCGCGTCGAGCTGGTTTCCCTCCCTGACAAAAAGGGGGGATTTTAAGGGGGCCCTCCCCCTTAAGGACAAAAACTCCCCCTGCTTTACCCCACAGGTTCTTAGGACAGAGTCCTA
>JAIKYZ010000018.1 GCA_024682655.1 Treponema sp. | reverse complement strand
CGCAGTTGCAACAAACTCTGGACAGATTAAGACTGGTTCTATGAGCCGCACAGACCGTATGGCTAAGTACAACCAGCTTATCCGCATTGAAGAAGAACTCGGCGACGTAGCTTCTTACGGATATGCTAAACTCCGCTAATTATAATTAGAAAGAGTTAGATAAAGGGCCGGCAATTATTTTTTGCCGGCTTTTTTATTTTTAAATCCCCAAATAAAAAAAAACAGGACCCCTTTAAAGAATCCTGTTTTATTAATATTCAGCCTAAAATAATTTTATTAGTTTTCTTTTTTAATTGGTTTTACAAGGAATAATGAAAGACAAAGAGCTACAATATAAAGACAAGCAGTTACAATCAAAACATTCTGATAACCAGTTGGATTTACTTTTACTCCATGAACTTCAATAAATTCTCCTGTTTTACTTACAATTGCATTTGCCATCTGATTTCCTGTAAGACCGGCAAAAGCCCAGGCAGAAAGTGTAATTCCATGAATAGCAGAAATTGAACCCATACCGTAATGGTCAGAAAGTAAAGTTGGAATATTAGAGAATCCACCACCGTATCCTGCATTTACAATAAAAATCAAAGCAAGTACAAAGATGATAAGAAGTACATTACCAGCCCCATTTGCAATTCCCTTTGTAAAGAAAACAATTGCTGTAAATAAAATAGAAAGAATAAAAATCATCTTATAAACTGTATTTCTATCTTTCATGTGATCAGCCCAGGCAGAAAAACCAAGACGGCCGCCAGCATTAAAAATTGCCGAGATTGTAGAAATCAAACCAACCGAACTTGCAAGTCCAATACATTTAACAATCATTTTTTCCTGAGAAATTAAAGCAAGACCACAAGTAATATTTAAGTAGAACATGAGCCAGATTGCTACATAAGAAATAATTGGTTCACGTTTAAGAGTAGCAATAATTCCTTCGCTCTTAGATTTATTCTGTGGCTCAACCCAATCAGCAGGTTTTGCAAGAATAAGATGTCCAATAAACATCATAACAAAATAAGCAGCAGCAAGAATGTAGAACATCTTATAAATTTCACCATTTTGATTGTCACCAAGAAGTTTCTGCATGATTGGAGAAGCAATTGCTTTTGCGGCACCAAAACCTGCAACCGCAAGACCTGTAGCTAAACCTTTTTTATCTTTAAACCACAACATTAAAGTCTTTACAGGAGAAAGATAACCGGTTCCAAGTCCAATACCCATTATAAATCCATAAGAAATATAAATACCAATTAAAGAAAGTATACTATGCTGATGATTACCACCGTACCAGATAAAAAATCCAGTACCTGCCATACCTGCAGCAAAGGTAATAGAAGCAATCAATGAAGACTTGTGAATATTTTTTTCAACAAGGTTTCCCAAAAAAGCTGCCGACATTCCAAGAAAGAAAATTGCAAAAGAAAAAGCCCATTCTGTGGCTCCCTTTGAAAATCCAATGTAATCTGCAATTTCCTGACTAAAAATTGACCAGCAGTATACAGTACCAATACTGCAGTGAAGTAATAAAGCTGGAATAGCACCCCTAATCCACTTATTCTGAATGTTTTTCATATATAACTCCCATTATATGATGATTTGTATTTTATATATTTTCTCTATTCTATCATTATCGGAATAAATTAAATACTTATATATAGAAGAATAAAAAAAATAAGGGGCTTCCCCCTAAGGAAAAGACCCCTTAAAAATTAAAATCAAAAATCAAAGATTACTCTGTTGGACGTTTTTTAAGATTTTTACTTTCTGTAATTGCCTGACCTTCGCCAACTTTCTGTTCCATCATAGCACGAACTTTTAATGGAAGACCTGCAAGAGTAATAAAGCCCTGGGCATCTTTATGATTGTAAAGTTCACCAGTTGTGAAAGAAGCAATTGATTCATTGTAAAGTGAATATTTAGATCCAGAACCAGCACCACGAATCTGACCTTTTACAACTTTAACTTTTGACCAGCCAGTAACATTTTCTTCAGCTTTATCAACAAAAGCCATACAAGAATCCATCAAAGTTGTGAACCATTTTCCTTCGTAAATTAAATCGGCCATTTTGAGTGAAACATGCTGCTTAAAGTGGTAAGTTTCTTTATCAAGACAGATATGATCCATCATTCTGTGAGCGAAGTAAAGGATTGCTCCACCTGGAGTTTCATAAACACCACGAGATTTCATACCTACAAAGCGGTTTTCACAAATATCAACAAGACCTACACCGTTACGTCCACCAATTACATTTAATTCAGTAAGAAGTTCAAGAGCATCCATTTTTTTACCATTCAAACCAACAGGAATCCCCTTTTCCCAATCGATAGTTACATATTCACCATCATTAGGAGCTTCTTCTGGAACTACAGTGTTCTTAAGCATGTGTTTGTAATTTGGTTCATTTTCTGTCTTTTCAAGTTCAAGACCTTCATGAGAAAGGTGCCAGATATTTTCATCACGAGAGTAAGACTGGTCTTTTTTCATTGGAACTTCAAGTCCACGGTCTTCAAGGAATTTGATTTCTGCTTCGCGGCTATCCATATTCCATTTATCATCACGCCAGGCAGCAATTACCTGTAAATCTGGAGCAAAAGCCTTAATAGCAAATTCAAAGCGAACCTGATCATTTCCTTTACCAGTTGCACCGTGGCAAATTGCAACAGCTTTTTCCTGGCGGGCATATTCTACTAAAATTTTTCCGATTAAAGGACGTGCTGTAGAAGTTCCCAAAAGATATTCATCTTCGTAAACTGCATTTGCTTTTACTGCAGGCCAGACATATTCTTCAATATATTCTTTTTTAGCATCTACAACATAACAGGCTGCAGCACCTGTCTTAAGTGCACGAGATTTAATTGCATCCCAGTCATCACCCTGTCCTACATCAATACAAACAGCAATTACATCGTAATTATAATTTTCCTGTAACCAAGGAATGATAACAGTTGTATCAAGTCCTCCTGAATAAGCCAAAATTACCTTATCTTTAGCCATAATATACTCCTCAAAATACCTGTTTTTGTATATTTATGCATTATTTATACAACTTTTTGCATATATTTGCAATATTTTAGGAAAGAATCTTTTTATTCTTGTCTAATCTTAAAATATTGATTAACATAGGGGTATAATATAACGGAAGGAGTTATAAAAATAATATGAATGCAAAATACTTCATTCTTTACAATCCACTTTCAGGAAATAAAAATGCTAAAAAAGATGTTTACCAGCTGGACGACATCTTAAAAGACAAATTTCTTGATTACATGGAGATGTCAGAAGATTTTGATTACAAGGGCTTTTTTGATAAAGTAAAAGACGACGAAAGAGTTGTTTTATGTGGTGGTGATGGAACTATCAACAGATTTATTAATGAAGTTGATATTAATGACCTTAGAAAACCAACTTACTATTTCCCACTTGGAAGCGGAAATGATTTTAATCGCGATATATTTGGCAACACAGAAAAACATCTTATCAACTTGAACGAATACATAACTAATCTGCCAAAAGTAACAATCAATGGACAGACAAAATATTTTATCAACGGTATTGGATACGGAATTGACGGATGGTGTTGTGAAGTTGGTGATGAATTAAGAGAAAAAACAACAAAACCAATCAACTATACTTCAATTGCAGTAAAGGGTGCCCTCTTCAAATACAAGAGAACAAATGCAAAAATTACTGTAGACGGAAAAGAATATCATTACAAGAATGTTTGGTTAGCAGCCACAATGAAAGGACGTTTCTACGGAGGCGGAATGATGGCAGCCCCTGACCAGAACAGAAAAAATCCAAACGGAAGCCTTTCTCTTTTAGTTTTTAAGGGAAAATTAAGACTTAAATCTTTAATTGTTTTCTCTAAGATTTTTACTGGAGAACACTTAAAAAGACCAGAAAACTGTTTAATTTTAACTGGTAAAAACATCACAGTAGAATATGACAAGCCAAGAGCTTTACAGATTGACGGAGAAACTGTTAAAAATGTTACTTCATACTCTGTAAGTGCAAACTAAAATTAGTAAAATTAAATAGAATCTATTTCTTTTTTATAATTTTCAATGGTGATATGATAAATTTTCATATCGCCATTTTTTTTGTCCGACTGAACTTTTAATATAAAATCTTCACTCCCCTTTTCTAAATTCCAGACAAGGCCAGATTCCCTGTACTTTTGATTAAGGTAGGCTTTTATAAATTCCCCGGCCAGATTCTGCTTTCTAAAAAATTTATTCTGCCTGTGATTATTTCTTTCAATTTCCACAAAATAAGAATCTTTATTTTTTAAAAATTCTAAAATCTCGGGAAAGGGATTATTTACAAATTTTGCATCTGCAACTTTTATAAATTCCTGACCATTTTGTTCAAGCAGACTTGCTTTTACAAGTTCTTTAATATAAAGGCGGAATTTTAATTTTTGACTTATAAAAAACTCAAAAGTCTTAAAATCTTCTTCTTTATTTATTAAAACTTCAATTTCTGGATGAATTAAAGAAAAGCGGTCAAATTCCTTCTGGCAATTTTGCAGAGTAAGTTTTTCATCTCCAATCCTCATCATATTTTTATGCTGAAGATGAACAAATATGTCTTTCCAATAATCTTCTTCAATTTCTGTCATTTTATCTTTTATCCTTAAATTTTAAAAAGGCAGGTAAGTTACCAGGGAACCCGTCAGATTTTCTATTAATTTTCCAGATTTTTCAAAGGCCTGGCGACTATCCAAAATCCACAAAAGATTAATATTTTTACCGCTAATAGAAGGAATATCTGCCTGACCATCGGTAAAAATAATCATTCCACTGTAGGAATTTTTATTTTCCATAAAAAAATCAATTGGAGGCTGAAAATTAGTCCCCCCCCTTCCACTAATTGATTTTAGATCTATTTTATTTTTAAAAATTACAGGCTTTGTGTTTTTTAAATTTACATCAAAGAAAATCAAATCAATTTTTTCGATTAAGCCCAGAAAAAAGAAATTATGAATGGCCCGGTAAAAATTATTAAAAGACTGGTCTGTAATAGAAGCACTAACATCTACTGCAATTAAAATATTTGCCTTTCTTTCGTAACGGCTTCCCATACACTTAAAACCATAGCGGCGGCTTGGTCTCATTCGGGTAAGTTTTCTATTTGCGCTTACAATATTCTGACGGAACTTTGTTAAAATCTTTTTATAATCAAAAGTAAAATCGCTGATTTCTTCTATTATTCTTTGATTTTCCCCCTCAGATTCTCCCCAGCTTCCTGAATCTCTTTGAGCTTCCAGAGTCTGATTAATTTCCTGGCAGGCTAAGCCATCTTCTTCCCAAAGTAAACTTTCTTCTCCCTGGTCCTTTTGGATTTCCTCACTAAAAGCAAGACCCGGTCCACCCGCCGCTTCTTTTACCAAAAATAAAATCCTATAATACCACTGTTCAAAATCTAAAGAATCCTGACAAATTAGCTGATTATTTTTTCTGTCCAATTGCAGATTTCTTTGAAAGAATTTTTCTTCTTCTGAGCCACGATATTTTTGCCCCAGAGGATTTTCTGTATTTTGAAAAATTGCGGCCTGGGCCTTTAAAAAACTTATTCCTTTTAAATCCAGTTTTTCAATTTCCTCGATTAAAAGGGGATTTTCTCTTTGAATTAAAAAATAAATTACAAGATTACTGGCAATTGTTAAAAGGGCATTTTTACAATTGTAAGGTTTTCTTTTATAGGGATGCTGTAAAATTATTCGGTAAACTTCAATTTTAAGATAAAGTTCTATTTCTTTTTGGGACAAGCCTTCTATAACTTTTGGACAATATTCAATTCTTTTTTGACCTACCCTAAAAGGTATTTTGATTGAGGAATTTGGAACTATTGAATGACTGCTTAAAATCGAAAATAAAAGTGGATTGGAATAAAACCAGTCCCGGTAAATATTTTTGATTATTGTCTGACTTTCTAACATTTATTCCTGATCAATAAAATCTAATAATTCTTTGTAAAAATCACCTGAGTACTTAGAAATCAAATTAAGGGTCTTAGGATAATTTTTAGCAGAAAATTTACTTACAAAAGAAGCCTGAATTTCCCTTAAATCTAATTTTTCCAAAAGCTTAAAATAGGCTCTTAGATTTTCTGTAATTTTAATATTTTCCTGGTCAGAAAAATTAGTATTTTCTATAAAATCAAAAAGTGAAGAAGAAATCAGATTGATATTTGCAAAATTTTCTTTGGATAATTTTTCTTCAATTGATTTTACATCTCCTAATAAAATTTCTTTTGGACCCGGCAGCTTATTCTTTTGTAAAAAATTAAAAAATGCCCCGGTGGCCTTATCACCAATAATTCCACTCACAAGAGCCTGCTGAACCTGTCCCAGCTCCTTAATTTTTTCTATAACTTGAGAAGTTCTTTCCCAGCTACGTCTATCCGGGCTTCTTTCCAAATCTTCAATTTCACTTTGGTTTGAATCAAGGTATTGGGGATTTTCTTTTATAAAATCAATTATTCTGCTGTCTATCAAAGCTTTTTGAGCCCAGTCCAACCAATCTTCTACACTTGGCTGGAAATTATAAATATTGAATCTGCTGACCAGGGCTGGATCTAATTCTGTAAGTTGATATTCATTCCCCGCATTTACGGCACTAATAATTCTACTTCCTTGAGGCAATTCCTTTCCTGCCAATTTTCTATTCAGGGCAAGATCCATAATGGTCTGTAAAAGTTCTGGTCTTGCGCGATTAAGTTCATCTAAAAATAAAACAATTGGCTTTCCGTCACTTGGAAACCAGTAAGGCAACATAAAATCAGTTTTACCACTTTCAAGATTTTTTTCTGGTAAGCCAATTAAATCTCCAGGGTCTGACATTTGACCTAAAAATAAGGTAACAACTTTTTGTCCCTTTTGAGCATAATATTCTTCTAAAATTCTTGATTTTCCAATTCCGTGCTTTCCAATCAACATGATATTTTGAGAAGCAGGAGTATTATCTAAGATATAAAACAATTCTTTAGTATTAATAAACATAAAAAAATATTAACAAATTACAGGATTAATGTCATTGGATAAAAAAATTCTAAAATCTAAAAAATTGGGAAGATTCTCCTTTTTTTTTCTTAAATTTTACTTACAAGTTGAAATCCTTATAATAAAAATATATAATTCAATTATAACATTTCATATATAAAAGGAGAATTTTATGAAAAAGTTTTTCAAAGCTATGATTCTTGCTCTTGCTGTAATGTTCGTTGCAACTAGCTGTACAACTTTCAAGGCAGAAAACCTTTCTTACGGTCAGTTTGTAGGACAGGATTTAGGTAACTTCAATACTTCAGTAACTGTATGGAAGATTTTAGGACCATGTGGTGGTACAACTCTTTTCAATCTTGGACAGGATGCTACTGCTGCTGCTGTAACAAACGCTATCCAGAAAGAAGTTACAAAGAAAGGTGGAAACGCTGCTGTTGGAGTTAAAATTTCACAGAATGTAACATTCTTTGATACACTCATCAACGCATTAACATTTTCTATTCTTGCACCAGTAAAAGTTAAAGTTTCTGGTACAGTAATTTTAATGGATTAGTTTTGATTTATTAAATAAAGTCAGGAATTCTAATGAATGCCTGACTTTTTTTTATTTAACTATAAATTTCCTAAGGTTTACTAATGAAAAATATTAAATACTTAATTGCACTACTTTCTATTTCTACCCTTTTATTAATTTCCTGCCAGAAAAATAATTACTCGTCATCTAAAGATGTTGTAAAAGAAATTGCCCAGGCCGCAAAAGAAGATAATGTTGAACTTATAAAAGAAAAGGCCCCTTTTTCAAAAAAATACAATCAAACAGAAATGGAAAATTACCTTTCACTTTGGAAAGAAATTACCCTTTATAATTATAAAATCGAAGTCGTAAAAGAAGAAAAAAATCCAACCACAATCAAAATGACAGTTTATAACGAATTTAATGAAGTTGCAGAATATATTTATTTTAAAGTAGAAACAAATATATTCTGCAACTTCATTAAATTCGTTATAAACTGTCATTTTGATTGTGGTTGGATTTTTTTCTTCTTTTACGACTTCGATTTTATAATTATAAAGGGTAATTTCTT
>JAIKYZ010000006.1 GCA_024682655.1 Treponema sp. | reverse complement strand
TTGTTGAAACAACCTGCGGTATTTGATTTTAAGGAAGAATTATGCAAATTACAGTTGATTTTACCTGGTCGGCACTTTTTTTATGTTATTTTACCTACGCTTTTATAGGCTGGGCTTACGAATCCTTTATCTGGGCGCCGCTGGAAAAAAAACAATTTCTTAACCGGGGCTTTTTAATTGGTCCCTGCTGTCCTATTTATGGAATTGTTGCAATTTTAGATTATTACTGTCTTTTTTGGATTAAAAATGGGGTTGGAATCTTCTTCTTTGCAATTTTTATCTGCTGTCTTTTTGAATATCTTGTTTCTTTTACCTTTGAAAAAATCTTTGGCGAACGCTGGTGGGATTATTCAAACTATGCTTTTAATTTAAACGGTAGAATTAGCCTTTATTCAGGAATAATTTTTGGTATTCTTGGCTTATTTCAAACAAAAATATTCCATCCTTTTGTTTTTACAAGTTACAGTAAAATTCCTTTAAATATCAGAATTATATTAGTCTGGGTTTTATCAATAATTATTTTTTCAGATACTATTTTCTCTGTTATCTGCATGAAAAAATTAAATTCAAACTTAAACAGATTATACGATAGTATAAATCATATAACCCACCTTCCTTTTGATTTGATTAATAAAAATAAGGAAGAAAGAGAAAAGAAAGGACTTGCAAAATTCTTTAGATTTTCTGTTGATAAATTTTTTATTTTTAATGATAAATTAATTGTATTTCAGAATAAGATTTTCAAAAAATCTGAGGACAAAAATATTAATTCTGGCAATTAAATAAATCAGATTCCTTTATTAAAGCTGCCACTTTTTGGATATCCTGAGGGCTGGCAGTAAAAGGAATTATCTTACTCCCCTTTATATCCCTTATATAAGTAAACTGTTTTTTAGCATATTTGTAAGAATTACTTTTTATTGCAGAAATAATTTCTTCTCTATTCTTGTATTTAAAAAATTCTGCATAGCCTATGGCCTTCATTCCAGGACAATTTTGATCATAACCTGAGGAAATTAAAGATTTTACTTCTTCTTCTAAACCTTGCTGGAACATTAAATCAACTCTGTCATAAATTCGTTTTTTCAACAAATCTTTAGGCGGTTCAAGAACTATAAAAAGAAAATTATATAAATCCCTTAAGTTTTGATTTAACTCAAAAGATGAACGGGTCTGGCCTGAAGAATAAAAAACTTCCAGAGCCCTGCAGATTCGGTACTGGTCATTTGGGTGAATTTTTTTAGCGGACTGGGGATCAATTATAGAAAGCTGGGCGTATAGGGCTTCTTTCCCTTCGTTTTTTAATTTTTGACTTACCATTTCCCTAACCTGGGGGCTGCTTTCGGGAGTCTTTGGAAGTCCAAATAAAAAATTCCTGATATAAAAACCGGTTCCTCCACAGATTACAGGAGTTTTTCCCCTAGAGGCAATTTCAAGACAGGCTTTATCTGCTAAATCAACAAAATCTGCAACATTAAACTGTTGATCGGGATTTACAAGATTAATTAAATGATGAGGAATTAATTTACAAAAATCAGAGGCGGGTTTTGCAGTTCCAATATCCATGCCATTATAAACGGCCTGGGAATCGGCACTAATAATTTCTGCATTTAAAATAAAATGACTGCCCGATAAAGAAAACAATTCCTTTGTCAAAGCAGTCTTTCCAGATGCGGTTGGAGCAAAAATTACGATAACATTCTGTTTCATAATTTTTATTCTAAGGTGACTAATTAGTCTTTATTTTCGATTCTATATTTTACTTTCTTAGTAAAAAGCTGACGAGCTGCTGCACATACATCTTTACCGTGATTTTCGGCAATGTAAGGATCATTTACACGAGCCATCTGATATGCACGACGACTTGCTGCAACTGTAATTTCATAAATGTTGTCATTGAATTCAACTAATTCTTCCAATGGAAAAACCATTTCTTTCATTTATTTCTCCCAAATACTAACGTTAATATAATAATTATATTGATATCAATCTATCATGTCAAACTATCTGGACTGGGTATTTTTAAAATTACAGGGAAGAATAAATAATATTTTTCATTTTTCTTGTAATATCATTTGTTCCAGCTCCACATCTTTGCATCATCATTACAATTGTAAGATGATTTTTTAAATCAACCGACATATAAGGACCAAGCCAGCCATCCCAGCCAAATTCACCCTGTTCTGTTAAAGCTCTGCAGGAAGTTGGATTTAAGGCAACTCTTAAGAAATTTGAATAAGTATAACCGGCAAAGTGTTCCATGTTGCGGTCAAAACATTCCTGGAGTTTTGGAGTTAATTTTGCGCTGGAAAGATAATTTACAGTTCTTTCTTTTAATATTCTGACTCCATTTAATTCGCCGCTATTTACAAGCATTTTACAGAAAGTCATGTAATCGTCGATTGTAGAACAAAGGCCAGCTCCACCACTTTCAAAACTTGGGGCCTGAGTCATATCTGAAGAAATACCTAAATGAGCATTAGAAAAAAGCTTTAATTCAAAAGTACCGTCACCCTTATCCTGGCGATCATAAGAAGAAGCAAAACGATTTTGTTTTTGGCTAGGAACATAAAAATCTGTATCTTTCATTCCAAGAGGCTGGAAAATACGTTTTTTAAGGAAATCTGAATATTTCATTCCGGAAACTTTTTCAATTATTGCTCCCATGATATCAGCAGACATTCCATAAGAATAATTACTTCCTGGTTCAAAAGATAAAGGAATCTTGGCAATTCTTTTAGCAAAATCCTGGGTAGAAATCTTAAAAGTATGAGAAGCAACATCATTATTTAACTCATTAATTAAATCTGTAGTATCCCATTCACCTTTAGGAGCTCCATCCCACCAGGCACCGTAAGTGTAACCGCTGGTCATATTCATCAAATCTGAAATCAGCATATTTTTGTAGCATTTTTCAACTTTACAGTCTTTTCCCTGACCTCTACAAACACTTAAATTCCAGAATTGGGGCAGATAAAAACCTACTTCTTCGCCTAAATCAAGTTTTCCCTCTTCAAGTAAAATCATTGCAGCAACGCAGGTAATTGGCTTTGACATAGAAAAAAGTCTGCAGATTGTATCGCGGGAAAATACTTTTTTTTCTTCGAGGTTAGAATACCCTGCCTGCCAATAACCAATTTCTTTATTATCTTTACAAACTAAAAGGTTAAGGCCGGCAACTTTATTTTCTTCAACAGCCTTGTCAAAAAGAGGCTGGATAAATTTTAAATCTTCGCTTTTCATACTTTAATAATATATAGATTTATAAAATATTTATAGTGCAAAATATCCGTCTTTTTAATTTGAAAATTTTATATGAATAGTTAATTTTCTCTATTTTATTTTAGAAGAAAAGCTAATATAATTTAGGTTAAAGGATTAACTAAATATGGAAAACAAAGAATTAATTGAAAAAGGCAATGCAATATTAGGAATTGAGTTTGGTTCTACAAGAATTAAAGCAGTTTTAATTAACGATAAATTTGAACCAATTGCAAATGGATCTTACACCTGGGAAAATTCTCTGGAAAATGGAATATGGACTTACCCTCTTTCTAAAATCAAAGAAGGACTTCAAACTTCTTATGCAGAACTTAAAAAAGATGTAAAAGAAAAATATGGTCTTACTCTTAAAAATCTAAAGGCTGCGGGAATCTCTGCAATGATGCACGGATATCTTGCTTTTGATAAAGAAGACAATTTATTAACTCCTTTTAGAACCTGGAGAAATACAATTACAGGCCAGGCTTCAAAAGAATTATCAGATTTATTTAATTTCCCAATCCCAGAAAGATGGACAATTTCTCATCTTTATCAGGCAATTTTAAATAAAGAAGAACATATTGGAAAAATCTCGACAGTTTATACTCTTGCGGCCTATATTCATTATCTTTTGACTGGAGAAAAAAATATTGGGGCTGGAGATGCTTCTGGAATATTTCCTTTAAAGATTCAAAATACAAAAGCAGATTACAATAGCGACTTTGTAAAGAAGTTTGAAAATCTTGAAAGTGTAAAAAATCTTGGAATTAAAATTAAAGATATCTTCCCAAAAGTTTTGAATGCAGGAGAAATAGCAGGAAAACTTACAGAGCAAGGGGCTAAATTCCTTGATCCAAGCGGAGATTTACAGGCCGGTATTCCATTCTGTCCTCCAGAGGGTGATGCGGGAACTGGTATGGTTGCAACAAATTCTGTAAAGGAAAAAACAGGAAACATAAGTGCGGGAACTTCAATTTTCAGCATGATTGTTTTGAACAAGGATCTGGAAGCTTCTTATCCTGGAATTATAGATATGGTAACAACTCCAGACGGAAAACCTGTTGCAATGGTTCATGCAAACAACTGTACAGGTGAGCACAATTACTGGGTTAATTTTATTAAAGAAGCAGTAGAAGAAATGGTTGGTAAAGAAAATACCCCGGAAATTGGCTCTTTCTACGACAAATTGATTACTAAATCTCTGCAGGCAGATAAAGATTGCGGCGGTCTTTTGGGCTACAATTATTTAAGTGGAGAAAGTATTACAGGCTTTACTTCCGGTCGTCCACTTTTTGTTCGTTCAGAAAATGCAAAATTCACCCTTGCCAATTTTATGAGAAGTCTTATGTTCTCTTCTCTGGGAGCTTTAAGATGTGGAATGGATATTCTTTACGAAAAAGAAAATATTTGTGTTGAAAGTATGACTGGAGCCGGCGGTTATTTTAAGACTGAGGCAGGATTAAAATACATGGCAGCGGCAATGAAAACAAAGGTATCGGCAATGGAAACCGCAGGCGAAGGTGGTCCATGGGGAATGGCAATATTAGCAGCCTACTCTCTTGATTCTGATAAAAATAATCTTGCTGATTATCTTGAAAAAAAAGTATTTAATACTTGTAAAAAAATCACCCAGGAAGCAGAAAAAGAACTGGTTGAATCTTTTAATATTTTCTTAGAAAGATATAAAAAAGGTCTTGCAATTGAAAAAGCAGCCGTAGAAAAACTATAATATAAGTACCGATGTTTAAATTGAATGGCTGAAATATCGCCATTCAATTTAACTTAGAGTTTCTTACGAAACTCTTATATTGCGAATCAAATATCCTCGGTTGTTGAAACAACCTGCGGTATTTGATTTTAAGGGACTTTT
>JAIKYZ010000150.1 GCA_024682655.1 Treponema sp. | reverse complement strand
GGAGATAGCGGTACGTTTTTTAGTACGAACCAAATACTGCTCAACAGCCGAAACCGCAAGAATAGCAGGAATTGCGGCGTGAGTTTTATCAAGGCCACGGTCACTTAAAATAATGATGTTGTAACCTTCTGCGTAGGCCTGATCAATCTGGGCAAAAAGATTGTCGATTGCAGCGGCAAGTGCCGGGGTTTTAGGGGCAGAGCCCCTAGGAGAAGGGGCAGCGGAAGACTCGCCAGAGGCTGCAGCGAGGGGAAGGCTTTCCCCTCCTAATTCAAACAAAATAGAAAGAGTTTTTGCCTTAAGTCCATTTTGATTAAGGGCTGCAATTTTGATGAGGTCTGTCCCCGTAAGAATTGGATTGTTAATTTCAAGAACGCGGCAGTTTTTTCCGTCTGGTTCAAGAAGATTTCCGTCCTTTCCAACGTAAACACTTGTGTCGGTTACAATTTTTTCGCGCAAACTGTCGATTGGAGGATTTGTTACCTGGGCAAAAAGTTGTTTGAAGTAAGAAAAAAGGCTCTGGTGTTTTTCGCTCATTACGGCAAGTGGTGTATCAACGCCCATACTTGCGGTTGGCTCTACCCCGTTTTTTGCAAGGGCAAGTACCATTTCGTTTACATCTTCGTAATTCCAGCCAAAAGCCCGGTAGAGAATGTTTCGCTCTTCCAGTGTGTGAACCGGGATTTTTTTGTTTGGTATTTTAAGGTCGGCAAGGTGGGTAAGATTCATATCCAGCCATTCACCGTAAGGATATTGATTTGAATATATTTCTTTACATTCCTGGTCACTGATTATTTTTTTCTGCAAAGTATCTACCAGGAGAATTTTTCCAGGCTGAAGTCTTGATTTTGTTTTGATATTACTTTCTGGGATATCGAGTACGCCTACTTCGGAAGATAAAATTAACATTCCATCTTTTGTGATGTAATATCTACTTGGACGAAGGCCGTTGCGGTCCAGTGTTGCTCCCAGAATATCTCCGTCGCTGAATAAAATTGCAGCAGGGCCGTCCCAACTTTCCATCATTGTTGCCCAATAATGGTAAAAGGCCTTTTTTTCCTCGGACATATTTTTATCGTGTTTCCAAGGTTCTGGAATACAGGTCATAAGGGCAAGTGGAAGTGGCATTCCGTTCATTAAAAGGAATTCCAAAGTGTTATCCAGCATTGCAGAGTCGGAGCCAGAAGTATCTACGGCTGGTAAAACTGTCTGCATTTGTTTTTTAGTTAGAATTGGTGAATGAAGTGTTTCTTCGCGGGCCAGCATACGGTCTACATTTCCGCGAATTGTGTTGATTTCGCCATTGTGGGCAATAAATCGGTTTGGGTGAGCGCGTTGCCAGCTTGGCTGGGTATTTGTAGAAAAGCGTGAGTGGACTATTGCAAGGGCAGAGCTATATTTTCCAGATGCAAGATCTAAGTAAAAACTTCTAAGCTGATTTACCAGGAACATTCCCTTGTAAACAATTGTTCTGGAAGAAAGGGAACAAACATAGGTGGATTTTGTCTTTTTTTCAAAAGAGCGGCGTAAAATATAAAGAAGGCGGTCAAAATCCAGGCCTTTTTTGCAATCGCTTGGACGGGCAATAAAGGCCTGCCAGATTTGAGGCATACAATCGCGGGCTTTTTTTCCAAGAACTGATTCTTTTACAGGGACTTGGCGCCAACCCAGGAATTTAAGTTTTTCTTCTTTACAGCATTTTTCAAAAAGACTTTTTTCTGCTTCAAAGTCCTGGGCTGGGAAAAAGAACTGGCCAATAGCGTAATCTCTTTCTTCAAGCTTTCCAATTAGATTTTCTGCTTCCTTTTTAAAAAAATCATGACTGATTTGAAGAAGTATTCCTACTCCGTCTCCTGTTTGGCCAGAAGCATCTTTACCGGCTCTGTGTTCCAGTTTTTCTACAATGCAAAGGGCATTATCAACGATTTTCTGGGATTTACTTCCGTCAATGTTTACAACTGCTCCAATACCGCAGTTATCATGTTCAAAACTTGGCTCATAAAGAGTTTTTACTGTCATCTTCCACTCCAAAAACAAAGGGGCCGCAAACCCAGAAAATTTTCCGAGAATGCGGCCCCATTGCCGACTAAGAGAATTTAAAACAAAAAAGGCCGTAGATAGAAATTCGTTAAAAAGTAAACGAAATTATATCTACGACCTCTTTGCCGTATTTGTTCTTTTATAATACTGAATTTTTTTACTATGAGTCAAGAAAGGCGGGGAAAATACTTTGGGATTTAATTTAAAATTATATTTGCATCGCCTTATGCAAGGTAAAAGTCTGTCAAAAATCTGGAAAAGGATATATTATTTTAAAATGATTCGTAGCAGTCTTGAGCTGCCCATTGAACTGACAGGGAACTTAAGTTTATGTCAGGGGTTTCGGGCTCGTCAGCTGCCCAAGGAGCGGGAGCTGTCATTTTTTAATTTTTCCAAGGTCTGGCTTTTCCGGTCCAGCCCATATCATCCCAATATTTTTTATCTTTTGGAGTAAAGCCCTTTCTCTGTAAAATATGCATAAGGAAGAAAAAGGCTCTGGTTTTAAGTCCGGGTTTTACTTTATTTACCCTTCTTGTGATTTTTTTTGCAAGGCTTGAAGTTGCTTTATCTATTGAAGCTTTCTTTTTAGCAGTTACACCAGCCCAGTTGATTGCGGCAACGGCAAGTCCGTATTTGTAGATTTTTCCTAATCCCCAGAAAAAAAGACTGTCGGCCATATCTTTATTTGTAGTCTTTGTTCCGGCACCAGCGGCGGTAGAAATTACAAGGGCCTGTTTTGTGAACATTGATTTTTGAGGAGAATGTACCATCCAGCGGTAACCGTAATGATCCAAAAAAGCTTTCATTGGCCCAGTAGCATGGTAAACGTAAACTGGACTGGCAAGAATTATTAAATCAGCCTGATCCATTGCCTGGGTAATAGGTAAAAGTTTATTGTAGTGGGGACAAAGGCTTTCGCTTTTATTAAAACAGTTGCAGCAGCCAATACAAAAATCTCCAAAATCTTTTGGCAGAAAAAATTCCTGAATTTCTCCCGCAAGTTTTTCGGCAACTTGATGTGCAATGTGATATGTTGAACCTTTGTGATTTTGACCGTGGATAATTACTGTTTTCATAAACTCCTCTCGAACAATTATGATTTTATAATATTAAGCAACTTTATAGAATATTTTTAAGTTGAAAAAATGTAATACAGCTTATTCCCATATTTTTCATGTCGTAAATATTGGCCTGGGCTACTTCTTTTGTTTTTGCAGAACAGGCATCGGTGCAGACTATTGTATTGTAGTCATAACTCATGGCATCTACGGCACTTCCCCGGATACAGTTTGGATATTGGGTTCCAGAAATTACTACATTCTTTATTCCAAGCCTTCTTAAAATCATATCCAGTGGTGTTTGAAAAAAGGCACTGTTTCTTTTTTTAATTATGATAATATCTTGTGCTTCGGGTTCAAGACCTTTTACAATTTCGCAACCCCTTGTGCCCGGCAGGCAATAACCTTTTTTTCCATTCATAAATAGAGGTAAGCGGGGGTAATCTACATCTGAACCATCAGGAAGGTGCTGGCGAATTACATAAATGATTGGCCAATTTTTAGACCGCCCATATTTTATAAGTTCTTGAATACAGGGAATTGTTTCTTTTGCACCATCTACACACAATACCCCGTCTTTTTCTACAAAATCATTTTGCATATCAATCACAAGCAGGGCTGTAGTTGCTTTTTGAAAATCTGAACTTTTATTGGAACTTTGTAAGTTTTCTTCCATACATTTACCTTATTGAACCATATAGCAAATTAAATATTTTTCATAGACAATTTAAAAAAATCCCCATATATTAAAGGACAGGAGAATTAATGAGAAGCGTATTTGGAAGTGCTCAAACTCCATTTGGAATCTGCGGTTTTGGTTATGTTGATGAAGGTTTGCCAAAAGATCAGGCCTTAAAAAAACTTAGATTTGAAATGGAAAATAATCAGGCCCTAAAATTTTTTTTATCTACCCAGCCCCCAGAAAAACGCCGCCAGATTGTGCAAGAAATTGTGGACTCTATTATGGGAAAGCCAGAAGATAAGAGTCTGGAAAATAATAATCCTAACAATTTAAATTTAATCGAAGAAAAAAAGTAATTTATGGATATAAGCCTTTATCAATTAGTTAGTCTGGTAATTATCCTCTTATTTTCTATAATTTTATCTATTCAGGATATTAAAAAGATGTCTGTTAGTATTTATTTACAGTGGGCATCCATTTATTCTGCCTTAATTTGTCATCTGATTTTTGCCCCTAGTCAAATGTGGATTTATATAATTTCCAGCCTGATTTTGGGAACTTTATACTTTACAATTAGAAAAATTACAAAAAATAAACTTGGCCCCGCAGATGTTTGGTTTGGATTTTTTCAGGGACTTTTTCTTATCCCAAAAATGATTCCAGTTTGTCTGGGAGCCCAAGTAATTTTAGCTCTTTGCCTTGTGAATAAAAAAATTGGTAAAAAGGCCTTTCCCTTTATTCCCTTTATGTCTTTTGGCCTGATTCTTGGATTTATTCTTCAACTTTTTTTGTAACAATTGCTTAAACGGTGGCGCGGCTTGACCGCGACATCCGCTTTGAAGCTTTGTTATGTGTTATTTCTTATGAGGACCAATAAACTTATCCCCATTAAAATGAATCATATGGGTCGGATTGTCTGCAATCCAAGCTTCTGTTTCCCATGCAATTTCTT
>JAIKYZ010000128.1 GCA_024682655.1 Treponema sp. | reverse complement strand
TATTTGTTTATATTGTGCAGAAATTTTTATTATTATAGAAAGAGTTACAGGTCTTTTTATAATAATAAAAATTTCTGCACAATATAAACAAATATAAATAAAAATTAGGAATAAGTACCAGAAAACCTTATTTCTTTTATCTTCTTCGATTATTTTATCACTGAATATATAAAGAATTACAAAAGAAAAAACTCTTTCTAAAAAGCCAGAAGAAATTCCATATCTTGCAGTATATTGAGCCGAACTCATATAGGCATTAACTTTATTTGCAAATCTTCCTGGTAAGAAATCCTTTAGCAAATTAATAATTGGAACAAGATATTCTACCTTAGCTAAGTAGATTCCAATGCCAATTCCAAATAAAATCAACTCTAGACTTTTATTTCTCTTGAGTCTTGGTAAAAAATACAAAGGAATATAAAGAATTGCAGATCTATGAAAGAACATTCCAATAATATTTAAAAGCAAATATTTACCGAACTTTCTATTATTCATGTATTTAATGGAAAGTAAAAATAGAGCCATAGCCTTTGCATTTCTAATAATTATGATTTCAAGATTAAATCCATTAAAAACATAAAACAGAGCCCAGCCCAAAAAGTAGTATTTGCCGCAATATTCTTTAAAGAAATAGTGAAGAATAATTAAATCAATTACAAAATAAACAAGCTGAAAAAATAAATAATTATCTACAAAAGATTTACAAATAACTGTAGAAATTGCATGTCCAAGTTCAAATTGACTTTTATTTAAAAAATCACGTATTACTTCAATACCATCTGGAATTACAGGGGAACGTTCAAAAAAAGGATAATAATTTAACCAGTCAGCCGCTAAAAAACCCCTGCAACCTAAAAACACAACAGAAAATAAAAAAAAGAAAATAAATACAGGAAGATTTAAAGAGACATTGAGTGTATTATCTTTTTGCTTACCTACTGTCAAAAAATGAAAAGTTAAAATCATCATAAAAAACAGTAGATAAGGAATTGTGTTTGCAAAATACATAACCGATATATTTTAATTCAATTTAACACTTTTATAAAGAGAATTATATTCATCCACAACAACTTGCTCAGAATATTGTCTGGCATTTTCATAACCGGCAGAAATCTTTTGGTTTCTAATTAAGTCATTATCTATAGCAGTTAAAAAACCTTCTCTAATCGATTCTACATCTTTTGGGTCTACAAAAATTGCAGCGCCACCTGAAACAGATTTGTGAGGTTCAATATTTGAAGTAACAACAACTCTACCAACAGACTGACCTTCCAAAATTGGAAGACCAAAGCCTTCATAAATAGAAGGGAAACTTACAACATCACAATTATTGTATTCTTCTACAATTTGAGCATCTGTAAGATTCATTTTATTTTCAAAGTTGATATTTTTTTCTTTTAAAAGCTGCTGGATTTTCTCGGAAATTTTACCAACAATAACAAGTTTACAGTCAATTCCTTCCAAAGCCATAATTACTCTATCCAGATTTTTATTCCAGTTAGTTCCAATATGCAAAATTACAGGACAATCTTTATTAAAGACCTTTGTATTTTTTACAAAATCAGCAGAAACCGGGTCAGGTATTATTACAGATTTTTCCTTAAGGCCCTTAATTTTTACATATTTATTTAAATTATCCTGAGTGTACTTAGAAATACAAACAATCTTTTTTACATACTTGCAGGGGAAATAAAACCAGAAGAGATAATAAAAAAACCACTTTGGAGAAAATTTTTTTGTATTATCAAGAAGAACAGTATCGTGAATTGTTAATATAGTATTTCTTCTTTTTAAGCCCAGCAAAAGATAATGAACATCCCCAGTAATATGCAGAACATCATCTTTTTCTGTATTCTTTTTTACATAAGAAATATTTTCTTTAAGATTCTTAAAAGTAATTCTATATTGAGGCATGAATAATTCTTTTAAGGGAATGTATTTTTTAAAATTTTCAAAACATTTATAAATGGAAAAACCCGCATTATTATTACGGTTAATTAAAAAAACACTCATAAAACAATCTCCTATTTTCCTATAAAGCGTCTTCTTCTATAGTGTTTTAAAAGAGGAGCTGGTATAAGGCTCTTTACAATTTTTCTTAACAAAGTTTTTAATCTTTTAAGTACATACCTGCTTTTTTTAAATCTTGGATTTATTATGTTCAAATAATCTTTATACCATTTTAAAGGATTTACAGAAGAAACCCCTTCTGAATTTTCATAATTAGAAATAAGAACATCAACATATTCAAACTTTTTACCAGCGTTAAACAAACGGTAGGATAAATCTAAATCTGCAGCAATTCTGTATTGGATATTAAAATGATATTCTTTTGCATCCTTAGCATTTACAAAGGAACTTTGATGAACAAAAGGCATAGGATTTTTTTTATCTGGAAATGCTGGTATTGGTGTGCTATCAACTTCTCCAAAATCGTAAATCTTATGGGTATTACCAAAAATCATAGAAACATTTTCAAAATTCTTACTAAAAACCTGTGAAAGTACAGAATTATTACAAAAGCTGTCTCCAGAATTCATAAAATTAATCCAGTCACCAGAGGCTAAATCAATTCCTTTATTCATAGCATCGTAAATACCTTTGTCGCTCTCGCTAATCCAGTAATCAATTTTATCTTCATATTTTTTTATGATATCTAAAGTTGCATCTTTGCTGTTTCCATCAACAACAATATATTCAATATTCTTATAATCCTGACTTGTTACACTCAAAATTGTGTCTTCAAGAGTTTTTTCACCATTAAAAACAACAGTAATAATTGTAATTAAAGGAGCATTTTTCTCAGATTTCTTTGTAATTCCTTTACTTCTTAATCCACCACTTAACATATAAAAGCTATTTCCTTAAAGTTTGGAGTATTCTATATTTTATTGCTCCTAATTTACATCTTAAAATCTTAAGCCAAAAATATAATGAAGAACCACCCTTTTTACATACCTTAAGCGATTCTCCAACATAATAAATTTTTTTAATCACTAAATTTTTCTTAAATAAAGTAAAATCTAAATCACTTTTACAAGTAGAAGTATCAAACTTTTTATTTGTTACAAATAAATCGGTTTTTCCCGAAACTTCAAAACTAAGGGCAAAATGATTTCTTGTATAATAACACCAGCGGTCCCATAATAAAATTTCTTGACTGGAATCTTTTGTAACTTTATCTAAAAGTCCTGTAAAATTGCCAACTAATTGAGTCATGCCAACAATAAAGCAATTTCCATCAAAAGAAATTTTTTTATCAAATACTTTATTTACTTTTACAGATTTTATATCAGAAAAAATATTTTTACCAAAAGAAATTATATTAACTGCTTTGTGTTCTTTTAAGTAGTTCGAAAGTATAAGTGAATATTTTTCTGCGCCCAATTGATTTGTATGAATTCGGTCCCTTACAATATCAGAAATATTTTCATTTGCCAAAAGCTGGTCAATACAAATGTGCTCCAGGCCTAAGTCCAGGACCAATTTTTTTGTATTTTGATAAAATAATTTTCTGTCCTCTTCCTGATCATTGTGGGGTAAAAATAGAAAAATTGAACGGCAATTAATTCTGCTGAATTTTTCAAGCAAAGTTTTGATATAAAGTTCAACCTTTCCATCTTGATTAATATAATCTGTACAAAACCAATCAACAAAACAAATATCAGGTTTCCATTTTATTACCTTATCTAAAAAAACAATTCCTGCATTATTTAAATGCATGCCACCATAACCAAATTTCTTACATTTATATTGGGGATTTTTTAGAGAAAAGTGATCGGCATAACCATTAATCTGTTGAACCGTGCTTGCGCCAAAAAAAGCTACTTTCATTCAGATTCACTCCACATTTTTTTATGCTCTAAGATTATCTTTTTAACAGTAACCTTTTCCAGGTAATTAAAGTTAAATTTCTTCTGACCCTTCAAAAGAGTTTTTATTCCCTTTGCAAGATCTGAAGCATTTTTATATTCAGCAAGATAACCAGTATCTGGACCAACATTATCTGGAATACCGCCAACATTAAAGCCAACAACAGGTGTATGACAATGAATTGATTCCATAATTGTATTAGCAAAATTTTCCTGTAATGAAGGAATACAGAATAAATCTGCAGAATTGTAAATTAAATTTAGAGCAACTTCGTCGTGAATTGTTCCCAAAAATCTGCAATCAAAGGGAAGTAAATCTGCAATTTCTTTACTGTAAGAAGAGCCAAAAAGCAAAAGTTGAATGGAATCTTTTGAAATTTCACTATCTTTTGCAAGAATATCCAGGGCCTCTTTTAAATAAGAAAAGCCTTTATAAACATTTGTAAGAGCCGATTGAGCGCCAAACAAAATAATTTTTTTATCTTGAGGAAGATTTAATAAGTTACGGCAAAAAGCCTTATCGCAAGGCTTAAAAATAGAAGAATCTAAAACATTTGGAATGTGATATACCTTATGACCTTTACACAAAGCAGAAGATTTTGCAGTATCACTAAGCCATTTACTTGGTCCTACAAAAGATAAATTAGGATATTTACTCAAAAGTTTGATTTTTTTCTTAAGCTGTTTATACGAAAAATCTTTATTAGCAGAATTTTTAAGATTTGGACACTTACCACACTTATTTTTATAGCCCTGACAGTCAAAAGCATAGTGACAGCCTCCGGTAATAGGAAACATATCATGCATAAACCAGTAAACCTTTTTACCGGTCTTTAGAATTTCTTCAAGACTTTTAAAATTTATAAACTGCCCGTTTACCCAATGAAGATAAATAATATCAAAATCATTTAAATTTACAGCTTTTTTTATTGAATAGCCTATATTAAAAGAAGAAAAAATACCTTTACCAGGCTTTAAATTAAACTTCTGAAAAACTTTGTTTTTTAGAATATTAGAAAATTTTACAAAATATTTTTTAGAACCCGAAATACTTAAAATTCTTTCATCATCATTAATACTTCTGTTAAGACAGAAAAAATAAGAATCTATTCCTTCTGAAAGCATTGCCCTGTGTAAACGCAAAGCGGCAATTGCAGCACCACCATTTGTATCAGATGTATTAATATGAAGAATTTTCATTCACTATTGCCCCGTAAGTTTAAAGTTAATTATTTTCGACCCAATAATAATTCTCTGTATGAGTTGAAACTCTTTTATCCACAGGAGGAGGTGTCATATAATCTGGGCCATAGGCTTTTTCCAGAACATCTTTATAATTCTGAGGAACAAAATATTCTCTGTCTTCAAAAGGCATTAAAATACCTTTATCAAAAGAGGCTCTTTGGCTGTCTTTTAAATTTCCAAAATATAAATCTACCGAACAACCAGCCTTTTCACTATTTTCAAAAAGATTTTTTCTGGCTCTGTTATCAACCATTCTTGCCAGTGTTCTAGAAGAAATAAAAAACTTAATAATTTCTTTTACAATATGTTTAATAAATGATTTACTTTGAGTTGTAGTTTCTTCTAGAACACTGGCAAGAATGGTTGATAACAGAGCCAGAAAAAATCTTTTTGAAAATAGTGAAAAGGCTGGTTGTTCGGTAGATTTATATTTTGGAAATTTAAAAG
>JAIKYZ010000052.1 GCA_024682655.1 Treponema sp. | reverse complement strand
TGTTGTCTATAGACTGGTAAAACAAATAAAAAGAATCTCTCCCCAAACAAATATAAATCTTCTTGTAGATAATTTGGAATCCTTTAATAAATTGTGTGATAAAGTAAAAGTGAATTGCGATTATCAGCTTGTGGAAAATATAAATGTATATCATTCAACTTCCTATGATTATTGTTACAATGAGTTTTCAAAAAATGACGGTCAAAAGCTTTCTATTATTTTGGAATGTTTTCAGTGTGGAAGACCTGATTGGATGGAAAAGATTTTATTTGAAGATAAATTAAATAGAACTTGTCATGTAATAATGATTGATTATCTTACTGCAGAAGATTATGCCGAAGATTTTCACTGTTTGCAGTCTTTAACCAGAAGTGCCAAAGTTCAAAAGGTAAATTTTATGCCAGGATTTACAAGTAAAACTGGCGGTTTAATAATAGATCAGGAATGGGAAGAAATTCCTTCTTATAATCCACAGGGCAATATATTAATTTTTACCTACGAAAGAAAATGGAATGCCTTGGTTAAGGCATTAAATAAATACGGTAAAAATTCTTTACTTGCCCAGGGCCGGGGTTTTGATTCCCTTATGCAGGCTGTAAAAGAAGAAAATCAAAATCTGGATAATTATAAGACTCTGCCTTTTGTAAATCAGACTGAATGGGATAAGATAATGAAAGAATCTTCAATTCTTTTTATTAGAGGAGAAGAAAGTATGTCCCGGGCCTGTCTTTCTGGAATTCCTTTTGTATGGCATGCTTATCCACAGTCAGATGAATATCAACTGGTTAAGGTTCAGGCTTTGCTTAAAAAATTGGAAAAATATTTTAGCAGAGAAGATTATGAAATTATAGAAAGGTTGTGGCTTGATTTTAATAAGCCAGAAAATGAAGTTTCGGACAGGGAATTCGAAGAGGCAATTTTTAATTTTCTGATTAATTCAGAAAGATTGCGGGCAGGATTTTTTACTTTTGCAGAGGATTTGAGAAAAGTTGGAGACCTTGCTCATAACTTAATGACATTCATTCAAAAAAACGTTATAATTAAGTAATTGACTTTGAATTTAAATTTTAGAGGTTTTATATTATGTTAATGACATCACAGTTAAAAGTTGGAACTGCTTTCATGTATGAAGGTAATGCTCTTATCGTTCAGAAGATGCTTGGTCAGCGTTCTGGTCGTGCTGGTATGGTAACAAGTTTTCGTGTTAAGAATCTTGTAACTAACTCAACAATGGATCTTGGTATTGATGCTGGTGAAAAATTTGATGAAGTAGACCTTGATAGCCACACAACAAAACTTTCTTACATCGACGGTGATACTTTTGTATTTATGGATCAGGAAACTTATGAACAGTTTGAACTTGCAAAAGATGATTTAGGTGATTATGCAGGTTACATTACTCCAGAAGATGATCTTGAAGTAAATCTTACATTCTATGAAGGAAAACCAGTAGGTATTGATTTACCAGTTCGTATTACTCGTACAGTTACATATTGTGAACCAGGAATTAAAGGTGATACATCAGGAAAATCTTTAAAACCTGCTACACTCGATACAGGAATTGAAGTTCGTGTTCCATTATTCATCAACACAGATGATAGAATTGTAATTGATACACGTGATGGATCATTCCTTGAAAGAGCAAAAGACTAATTTTTAATCTTTTCTTTTAATTTTCGGGTCTATAAATATTAAATTTATAGTTTTTGCGACAAAAACAACTGGCTTTTTTTAAGCTGGTTGTTTTTATTTTCAACCTTTGATAAAATAAGGTTATAAATATTTAAAAATATCAGAGAACTAAAATAGTGTGTTATAATAAACGAGAGAGAGAGATGAAGTTTAATAGCAAGACTATCAATAAATTTATCAATTATCTATTTAACGACTCATATGAACTGAATAAGAAGTTATTGAATCTTATTCTACTGGATGTTTTTATAGGGCAAATGGTAATATTACTCTTAAGTATCATTAAGGGATTTAATGTTTATGCCTGCTCTTTAGTTGCATTGTTAAGTGTATTCACCATAATAACTCATTTGATTTTGAATAAAACAAGTAGAGTAACTTTTTCGGCAATTTTTATTGCTATTGGTGCGAATAATGTATTTCTCCCGCTTATCTTTTTTACAACCGGGGGAATGTATAGTGGAGTACCAGTCTGGTTTATTCTTAGCCTGACTTTCCCATGGCTTCTTTTAAGAGGAGCTGCCTGTTATATTACCGCTGTTATTAATTTTATTGGAATTTTTGGAAGTATAGCACTTTCTTATATATATCCAGACCTTGTTATTCCTTTGAATGGACAGGGTGATGTTCTTTTTGACTTTGTTATTTGTGCTGTTACTGTAGTTTTAATTTTTGCATCTATTTTCCAGTATCAGTCCCATATTTATAAAAGTCAGGAAGTTACTATTATTGATGCATTAAATCGTGCTCAAAAAGCTACAAGAGCAAAAACTTTATTTTTAACTAATGTTACTCACGATATTAGAACTCCTCTTAATGCAATTATTGGTTTTACCGAAATTGCCAGAAGAAATTCTGAAAATCGAGGTAAACTTTTTGACTGCCTTTCAAAGATTTCAGTTTCTAGTGATCATTTGTTAACCCTTGTAAATGATGTACTTGAAATGTCACGAATTGAAAGCGGAAAACTTCTTTTACAATATGAAAATGAAAGTCTCAAAGAAATTATAGAAACTGTAACTTCTATTATTTCACCAGAATTCACAGAGAAAAATATTAACTTTGTTGTCGAGTTTAATGATGTTCGAGATGATTCAATTTTGTGTGATTCTCTCAGAATGAAACAGATTTTCCTTAATATTTTGAATAATGCAATTAAATATTCCAAACAAGATGGAAATATTTATTTTACAATAAATCAAACTAAATCAATTAAACAGGATTTTGTAAGTTATGAATTTCATATCCGTGATGAAGGTTGCGGAATGACAGAAGAATTTTTGAGTAGAATTTATCAGCCATTTGAAAGAGAAAATACTTCTACTATCAGTGGATTCTACGGCTCAGGTTTAGGTCTTTCAATTACAAAAAATCTTGTAGAAATGATGGGCGGTCACATTAATGTAACTAGTAAGGTTAATGAAGGAACAGAATTTGTAATTAATCTTACTTTTGAAGTGCCTTCTTTATCAGAAATAAAAGACGAAACTGCTGTCACTAAATATGATTTCCATGGAAAGAGAATACTTGTAGTAGAAGATAATGATGGAAATCGTGAAATTGCTTGTGAAATTTTAAAAGATGCAGGTCTTGAAGTTGAAGAAGCCAGAGATGGTTCTTTTGCAATTGAAAAAATTCAAAATGCTTCTGCAAATTATTACGACGCTGTTTTGATGGATATTCAAATGCCAGGTAAAAATGGTTATGAAACTACAAAGATAATTCGTTCTTTTGATAAACCAGGTATTGAAGATTTACCAATTATTGCTTTGTCTGCAAATGTTTATGAAGATGATAAAAAGAAGGCTTTTGAATATGGTATGAATGGTTATATTACAAAACCTTTTAATGTCATTGAGCTTTTAAAAGTATTAAACTTTGTAATTGAAGAAGATTCAAAGTAATTTTAATAAATTACTCCAAAGCTTGTAATTCCATAGCAATTTCTTCCATTTCTCTATCTGTCATAGCAATTGTTTCAGCTACTCTAAACAATTCTCTTCGGACACTGTCAGGAACTTTTGCAGAATTTTTGTAATGAAGTTCATGTTCAAGACTTGCCCAGAAATCCATTGCTATTGTTCTCAATTGAATTTCAACTCTTATATTGTGTTCTGTTTTGGATAGATAGACAGGGGTTTCAATTACAAGATGAAGGCTTCTATATCCCGATTCTTTTGGATTTTTAATGTAATCTTTTAAGGCAATTAATTTGATGTCAGGTTGTTTTAATAACATTTCCTGTACAGCATAAATATCTGAGATGTAAGGACATATAACTCTTACCCCTGCAATATCATCCAGATTTGTAATCATTGCTTCAAAAGTAACTGGGCTTCCTCTTTTTTCCAGTTTTTTGGCTATACTGTCTGGGGTTTTAATTCTAGATTTAATTGTCTCAATTGGACTGCGTTTATGATTAACTTTACTTTCCTTATTTAAGATTTCAAGTTTTGTTTCTATTTGTTTAATTGCACTTTCATACAGCATCATGATTTTCTGGAATTCAAAAGCCATTCTGTAAAAATCATTTGTTGTTGAAAGTGAATTATTTATCTGGGAAGGCAATCCTGGTAAAGAAAAATCTTCCTTGATTTCTTCTTCAATTTCATCGCTCATTGTATATATAAGTTAGTGATAAAAAGTTGTAAAATCAAGAAAAATTATTAGAAACTGCATTTATACCCAAGATTTGCAGAAATTCCTTCGTACCATTGTCCTTTTACAAAATCTAAACATTCCACTTTGAGTAAAGCATTGATTTCTCCAGAAAGGAATTGAGTAGAAAAGTATGGAATTATGTTTACATTGAAACATTTTGTGTCTCCAACAAAGAATGTAGTAAATTCTGCAAGATTCAGGAAGGTTTTTTCGGAGAAGGAAAGGGTAGTATGACAGCCTAATTTAAAAGGAGTTCCGTTCATTTTAAGAGCTTCTGAATATAAATTAATGTTTATTCCTAAGGTATCATCAAGGTAGAGTAAATCTTCTACAGTAGAAGAAGGTAAACTATAAGCAGTGATGTTTAAGTGAGAATTCTTAATTGTAAATCTAGGTTCAATAAGTAAATAAATATCATCAGGAGATGAATTTAAAGTATTTGAACTTGCTCCAAATTCAGCATTAAATAAACCAGCCTGTAAGAAAAGGGACTGTGTGTAATTGTTTCCAATAAGAATAGTTGTTCCACAGTGCCAGTATAAACTTTCGATGGCAATTAAAACATCCTGGCCTTTGTATTTATCAGATATTGGAGCACCAAGTCCACAGGCAAAATCTGCTGTAAAGAATCTATAGTTACAAGCAGCCCTTAAGTCTGCATTAATTACATAGTAACTTTCATCTTCGTGATTAAGATAAATATAAGGTCCAATAGCAATCGGTTGTGCATAGAATCTAAGAATATCAGAAATTCCAATTCCAAAGTGTGGATAAAGGATTGAACCTGCAAGACCTAACCAGCTGTTTGTAAGTTCTGAAGCAATTTTTTCAATTGAAAAATATCTCTGTAAAAATACATCTGAACCAATAGGATCGTAGGTTCCCATAAAGGTACTGAAGTAGTTTGCAAAACTTAGCCCCATACTTCTTACAGTTAATGATATTTCATCAACCTGAAAATCACTTTCGGTTGCAGAAAAAAGTGTCTGGTTTATGAAGTCTTCTGTGTCAATTGAAAACTCCATTCTTCCCCATAGATTTGGTGTAAAGTTAAATTGACCTGCAAAAAAAGCCTGTAATTTTAGATTTGGATCATATTTTGTTTTTTCTTCATCATCAGTAACTGCATCTGCAGTATATTCGAATTTTCCTCCAGCGTAACCAGTAAAGAAACTTGAGGCAAAGATTTCCGAAAAACAAAAAAGTGTAACTATAATAGATAGAAATAGTCTTTTCATATCAAACTCCTATAATATTCTATAGAAAAATAATCAATTTTAATACTGAATTTTATAATAATTATACTCTATCATTATCGGCGAAAAAATAATAAATCTTTATATGATTATTTTAGGTCCAAAAATGGCTTGAAAAGTCTTAGTTTCAGTATATAATAGCGAGTATGAGTGATTATCTTGACCCTAATAATGAGGAACTGTTGAATGACTTCTATGCAGAAGCAGAACAACAGGTAGAACAGTTGGAGAGTAATATCCTCGTTATAGAAAATGATCCTACAAATCATGAAGCTATAGATGAGATATTCCGGGCCGCCCATACATTGAAGGGTGGATCCGCCACTGTCGAAATGATGGAACTTTCTCACTTTACCCATTCTGTTGAGGATGTATTGGACGAAATTCGTTCTGACAGAGTAAAAGTTGATGAGGATGTTGTAGACTTACTCCTTACTTCTATTGATGTTATTAAGTCAATGCTTGAAGCAAGACGCAATGGAAGCGTTTACGAAGAAAATATTGATGATATTCTAGCAAAATTACATTCCTATATTCCTTCAAAAGATGGAAGTAAAGCCGCCGCAAAACCTGTTGCAAAAGCACCTGTCCAGCCAAAAGTTGAACCAGTTCTTGTTAAGGCTCCTGTCGCAGCTTCTTCTGGTTTGAATTTCCCAGCCCTTACAGATTCAGATTTCTCTGAGTTGAAAGAGACTTGTGAAGGAAATCAGAAACTTTGGTGTGTAGGTGTTAAATTTGATGAATCAAATCCAATGAACAGTGTTGGTGGTATTCAGGTTTTTGCTGCATTAAAGTCTGTCGGAAACGTCTTAAAAACAATTCCAGATTTTGATGCTTTGTATGAAGATCAATTTTATGAAAGTGTTTTCTATTATCTGGCATCTGAATCTGAAGGTTCGGAAATTGAAGATGTTGCCTTTTTAAGTGATGTTACACTTTTGACTGATGCGCATATTATTACTGAAAATAATTATAAGGGTGGCGATCAGGCCTCTGAAACTTCAGGATCTTCTGCATCAAGTTCTTCAGAAAAATCTACATCAAGTTCTAGCTCTCAGGAAGATTTGTTAAGAGATATTTTGAATGATAATGTAATCAAACCAAATGAAGTAATTACAGAAGTTCCTAAGATTTTAGCCGAACCTCCAAAAGAAGAAGTTGCAAAAGCTCCTTCAAGTGAAGAAAAATCAGCTCCTGCTGCTAAGGCTCCAGAGAAGAAAGTTGAAGCTAAAAAGGAAAATGCTCCTGCTCATGCAGCTCAGCAAAGTTCAATTCTTCGTGTAGATTCAAGACGTATTGATAATCTTATGAATCTTGTTTCTGAAGCAGTAATTACTAAAGCTTCATTTAATCAGTTGTCTATGCAGACAGCAAGTGAATTATCAAAATTCCAGTCAATTGAAGCTGAATTTAAAGAAAGACTTCATAGCCTCTTTGATTCTATTCCAGATTATATGGAAAAAGTTAAGAATGGGGCTTCTACTACAGAAGTAAGAAAAGAAATTATGCAGGAATACAGTTCTTTAGGTTCAATGTTCGATGAATATGAATCTGAACAGAAGGGTATTACTGGTAAATTCCGTTCAAATACACAAAATCTTGGAACAATTGCAGGAGACCTTCAGGAAGGTGTTATGAAAATCCGAATGGTTCCAATCAATCAGATTTTCAGCCGCTTCCCTAGAGTTGTACGCGATTTGCAGAAAGATTTAGGTAAGAAAATTGAACTTGTAATTGAAGGTGAAGATACAGAACTTGATAAGTCTGTAGTAGAAGATTTGCTTGATCCTATCATGCACTGTGTTCGTAACTCTGTTGACCATGGTATTGAAACACCTGCCGTTCGTCTTGCCGCTGGTAAGTCTGAAGTAGGTACTGTACTTTTGAAGGCATCTAATGAAGGTAACCAGATTGTAATTGAAATCAAAGATGATGGTGCTGGTATTGATGTTGAAAAAGTTAAGAAGAAGGCAATCGAAAGAGGTCTTATCCATCCAGATAAGGTAATTACAGATCAGGATGCATATCAGCTTATTATGCAGCCAGGTTTCTCAACTGCAGAAAAGATTTCTAATATTTCAGGTCGTGGTGTTGGTCTTGATGTTGTTAAGACAATGATTAATAACTTGAAAGGAAATATTTCAATTCAGTCTACAGCTGGAAAGGGAACTTCATTTGTAATCAAATTACCTCTTACACTTGCTATTATTCAGGGTCTTCTTGTTAAAGTTGACACAGAAGTATACTCAATTCCAATTGCAAACGTAATTGAAAGCCAGTGTATTAACTTTAATGAAATAAATCACATTGATAATTATGAAATTATGAATGTTCGTAATGAAGTAATCAGTGTATTGAGATTAAATCGATTATTCGGATTACCAGAACATAATCAGACAGATCAATGTTATGTAGTTATAGTTGGAAATCAAGAAAAGAAGATTGGCCTTATGGTAGATTCTTTGATTGGTGAAGAAGATGTTGTAATTAAACCTTTGAAAGACCAGTTTACAAATTCTCCTGGAATCGCTGGTGCTTCAATCTTAGGTGATGGTTCTGTTTCTTTGATTATTGATGTAAGTCAATTAGTTGATTTAGGTGTAAAGCAAGAGTTGCTGACCCAAAATCAGGATCATTTATTACAATAGTTGTGGCTTGTAATTTTTAGATTAGTCACTTGCAATAGGAGTCACTAAAATGGAAGAGATTAAAACAGAGTCAGTTAATACTGCGATAGTTGATGTAGAAGAACAACTCCGAAAAGATAATGAAAATGCAGCTGCAATAGATTTTAAGATGGTAACTTTTTCGTTAGCAGAAAGAGATTACTCTATTGACATCATGCATGTAAAGGAAATCGCTAAGGCAAGTCGTTTTACATATGTTCCAAATACTTTACCATTCGTTTTGGGTGTTTATAACCTCCGCGGTGAAATTATCCCAATTCTTGACCTTAGATTGTTCTTTAATATTGAAGTTGCTGCCAGAGATCCAAATAGACTTGAAAATATGTTAATTCTTCAGGTTGATGATCAAAAATTTGGTGTTGTTGTAGATAAAATTGATAAGGTTGTTGGTGTACAAAAAAGCTCAATCCAGCCACCTCATCCTCTTTTTGGAGATATTAATATTAAATATATTGATGGTGTTGTAGAAAGCAATAAACGTCTTTATGTTTTGCTTGATATAACTAAAATCTTTACTTCAAAAGAGACTTTGGAATTTAATGAGCATAAAAAAGCTTTACAGGCTCCTGTAATGTCTATGCAAAATACAGTAAGGGCTATTCCCGGTAATGTAAGTTCACCGGTAAGCCCTAATCCCGGGAGTCTAAAATCTGCATCTGTACAAGGTGGATTAAAATCACTTGCACAGGGCTTTAATGGCCTGGAAGAAAAAAGCCTGACTGGTAAGTCTACTGCTGCAACCGCAAGTGCAAAAGTAGAAAGTCCAGCTGAAACAAGTCTTGATGAAAGTGCTCTAAAATTTGTAAAAGATAACTTGTTAAACTATAAGAAATTTACAGTTTCTTCGGTTAATGATACTTGGGTTGCAAGAAGATGTAGGGAATTTACTGCTTCAAAAGGTGGTTCCCAGCTTGTAATTCAGAATGAAGCCGAGGCTGAAGAGTTCTTAAAACCATTCTGGTCTCAATGTACTGGAAACTGGTGGACAAAAGAATATGCTGACGCAGTTATGAATCTTTTGCCTGATAATAGTGCTAAACAGATTATTGTTTGGAATCCAGGTTGTGGAAAGGGTATGGAAACTTATTCTTTGGCCTGTGTTTTAAATAAAAGATATCCTAATGCAAAAATCAGAATCTATGCCCAGGACATTGATTTGTTGGCAGTTACAAATGCTACATTGCTGACAATTCCAAAGGAGTTGGTTTCTGACTGGTATGGACCTTATTTGACAAAGAAGCCTAATGGGGACTATACTTTTATTCAAGATATCAAAGATAGTATAATGTTTGAGTATCATGATTGTAAAAATACTAATGCGCTTCCAATGGTTGATATTATTTTTGCAAGAGATATTCTCTCTGTTTTAGATGAAAAAAGTCAAAATGCTGTAGTTTCAGATTTCCTTGAAAAAATGAAGGGTAATGCTATTGTTATTATTGGTGACAATGAAGCAATGCCAGATTCTTTTAATTTTGGAGAAGAAACTGTAGGTGAGTTAGTAGCATACTCAAAAGATTAATAAAAAATTATTAGTAATTTTAGTTATTCTTTATTATTATTTTATGTTGAATAGGAGAAAGAAATGCGAGTAGAGTATATTAATCCTTTTGTTGAAACTTCATTCCGTGTTTTACAAGAGGTTCTTGGTGGTGCAGAAGTAAAACGTGGTGATTTGTATCTAAAGTCAACTGCAATGCCTGTAATGGGTGTAGCTGCTTTGGTTGGTTTGGCTGGAGATGTTGAGGGACGTGTTCTTTTTGATATGACAATGGAAACAGCTCTTAATATTGCTTCTGCTATGAATGGAGAAAAACTTTCAGAGTTTGATGATTTAGCTAAAGCAACAATTAGTGAATTAGCTAACTTGATTACAGCACAGGCTGTTACAAAATTGCACGAGTTAGGATTTAAATTTGACTTGACTCCACCTGCATTATTTATTGGACAGAAAATGGAAATTGCTGCTTTGGGTGGAACAACAGAAAGTGTTGAAGCTTTAATCGTGCCATTAATTTCTGATTGTGGTAAAATAGAAGTAAACGTTTCTATCAGGGAACGAGCATAATATATCTTAAGGAGAAATGAAATGAGAACTACACAAGATTATCCTACAATCAACGATCGTCCACCAGAGGGAAAGAAGGATGATGGAACAGCTTTCAGAGTTCTAGTTGTAGACGATTCTATGTTCGTTGCTAAACAGTTAGGACAGATCCTTACAAGTGAAGGATATGAAATTGTTGCAACTGCAGCTGATGGAAAGGAAGGCGTTGATAAATATAAGGAACTTTGTCCAAACGTTGATTTAGTTACTATGGATATTACTATGCCAAAGATGGATGGTATTACAGCTCTTGAACAGATTGTCGCTTTTGATAAAAATGCAAAGGTTGTAATGGTAAGTGCTCTTGGTAAGGAAGAATTAGTAAAGAAATCTTTAATGGTTGGTGCTAAGAGTTATATTATTAAACCTCTTGATCGCAAAAAGGTTCTTGAAAGAATCGCTAAAGTTTTACAATAGGCCTTTTTGTAAAGTAGAAATCCAGATGTGTTCATCTGGATTTTTGCTTTTAAAATTCAATTTCTAAAAAGATGTGATGTGGAATATATAACCGCCATCTTTTGGGAATAAATTATATTTACAGTTCTTATCCTTTGAAAAATATTTCCTCAAATTAGAAATCTTCACTTTTATTGATTCTTCACTTATGTGTTTTGAATTTTCATTATAGTAATTTATTATATGTTCTTTTGTTACTACTATATCCATGTATCTGGAAAACATTTCAAGCATAAAGAAAAGACTATTGGGAAGTTTTACCTTTTTCTTAAATTCATATATTGACTCTTTATTTAACTCTATTCTGTTTAAGTGTTCAAAAGCATTTTTCATTGGAAGGGAATCTGGAAGTGGTAAGGGTTTTTGCATTAGGGGAATATAAGGTCTTAAGGCTTTTGATTCAACTATATCTGCAATTTGTTTGAATACGGGTTTGTATTTAATTTCTAAATCTTCTGGGTTTTTCTTTCTTCGCTCTAGAGGGAAACATTCTAAATCATATTTTAAGAGATAGAGCCAAAGTTTTACTCGGTTTCCTAATACGGGGCAGGGGTCATTAAAAAATATAAAGGGTCTAAAGAGTTTAAAGTCCCTCAGGTAACTCAAAAAAGGGAATATTTCATGATTCCAGGAGGTATAATCCATTACCAGAAGTTCTGGAGATTCTCCGGGTTTGATTATTGCGTTAAGATAAAGATCTATATCAGAATATTGGACACAACTATGACCTTTTTCCTCTAGTTTATCTGAAATGAGTCTTATTAGGCTTTTATTGTAGGAAAATAAAAAAATCTTCAATACTTAAATTATATCTCGTATTTTTAATATTGGAAGAAAAAATTATTCTGTGCTACTATGAGTTTAGGAGCTTAAAAAAATGAATCTAGAAAGAAAGAGTGGTATTTTATTACATCCAACATCATTTGCTGATTCTTATGGAATTGGAACTATTGGAAAGTCTGCCTATAAATTTATTGACTGGTTAGTTGAAGCAAATCAATCTTTATGGCAAATCTTACCACTCGGGCCTACCGGTTATGGAGATTCTCCTTATGCATCTTTTTCTACCTTTGCAGGTAATCCTTTATTAATAGATTTGGATTCTTTGCTTGAAAAAGGCTGGGCAAAAAAATCATCTGTCAAAGCTCCTGATTACATTAAAAAGAATGGTCCTGTTGATTTTGGTGCTGTAGTCTGGTGGAAGATTCCTGTCTTAAAAGAAAGTGCCCTTTATTTTTTGGAAAATGCCTGTGAAGAAGATTTAAAGTCCTTTAAACAATTCTGCAAGGATAAAAGTTCTTGGCTTGATAAATTTGCATCATTTATGAGTATTAAATCTTATTATGATTTGAAAGCTCAGGAAGAAAAAGTTACTGCCAGTATGTGGAATCAATATTGGCCAAAGGATTTAGCTTCTTGTGACGAGGATGCTGTTAAAAATTGGAATAAAAATCATAGCCAGGATGTTTTGATTTATAAGGTTATTCAGTTCTTTTTTGATTACCAGTGGAGCAAATTAAAAAAATATGCAAATGATAATGGAATTTCTTTGATTGGTGATATCCCAATTTTTGTTGCTCCTGATAGTGCTGATGTCTGGGCCAACCAAAAATATTTTCAATTGGATCAGGATGGACGTTTAAAGAGTCTTGCTGGGGTTCCTCCTGATTATTTTAGTGCTGATGGCCAACTTTGGGGAAATCCTTTGTACGACTGGGATGCAATGAAGGCCTCTTCTTATGACTGGTGGGTAAAAAGAATTAAAAGAGTTTTTGAATTAACTGATATTCTTAGAATTGATCATTTCAGGGGATTTGAAGCTTATTGGTCTGTTCCTGCCGGAGAAAAAACTGCAATTAATGGAAAGTGGATAAAAGGTCCTGGTATGGATTTATTCAAATGCATTAAAAAGAAGTGTGGTGATATTCCTATTATTGCAGAAGATCTTGGTGTAATTACTGATCAGGTAAAAGAACTTAGAGATCAGGCTGGTTTTCCTGGTATGAAAGTTTTGCAATTTGCTTTTAGCTCTGAAGAAATTAAAGAAAGTGGAATGGTTAATTATTTTATGCCTCATATGTTTGATACTGATAATTGTGTTATTTATACAGGAACTCATGATAATGATACTCTTCAGGGCTGGCTTGAAAATTGTCAGGATTCTTTGCTAATAACTCTTGCTGATTATTTTATAGGTAAAGAGCATTCTCTGGAACAGGCAAAAAGCCTTCTTACAAGTGGTAAGTTGCGCTGGGCTATGATTCGTTCTGCTTTTTCTAGTGTTGCTAAATTTGCAATTATTCCTATGCAGGATTTAACAGGAGTTGATAATGAAGGCCGTATGAATAGACCTTCAACTACGGGTGCAAATTGGGTTTGGAGAATGAATCCTAATGATTTAAAAGACAAGACTGCCCAGGAATTGAATTTTATGTCTAAAACTTACGGACGTAATCTTAAGTAAATTAGATTGCCCGGTTTGTCCATTCAATTGCCATTTGTCTGAGTTCTCCAGAAGAGGCACAGTGTAATTTTGCTTTTATATTTTCCTTGTGAGTATCAATTGTTTTAATACTCAGATTTAATTTATTTGCAATTTCTACAGTTCCTAAACCTTTTCCGATTAGAGTAAAGATTTGTAACTGACGGTCAGACAAAGTTGAAATCAAATCAAATGAATCTTTTGTGGCTTCCTGAGGAATATCATTACTGATTCTTTTTTTCTCTGCATCGCTTAAATAAATTTCGCCTTTTACAACAGTTTTAATTGCATCGATTACCTGAGTTTCAGCTTCTTCCTTCATTATGTAACCTTTGGCGCCAGCTTTTAAGGCTCTTTCTGCGTAAAAACGTTCGTCATGCATCGATAAAACTAGAATTTTAGTTTTAGGGTGGATTATTACAATGTCTTTTATTAATTCAAGCCCATCTTCCTGGCCTAAATTTAAATCTACAATGGCAAGATCAGGTGTTACTTTTCCCAAAAGTTCAAGAGCTTCATTTCTGTTTTTTGCCATGCCAGATACTTTAAAGCTTTCTTGAGTTTCAATAAGTTGAGCTAATCCCCTGCTAAAAAGAGGATGATCATCAATAATAATTACACTAAAATTCATACATATATATTATCATAAATTAGTAATTATAGGTATAATTTATCTTATGAAAATTGGCTTTCTTGTAAACGGACTTGATGAAGAATATCAGGTTTCTATTCTTAAAGGTATTAATCAAAAGGCAAATGAATTAAACATCGATGTCTTTTGTATTCAGCAGGAAAATTCTTCGACTTTGGAAAATTCTCTTTTACCATATATTCATAAAAAAGAGTATTTAGGCTTAGACGGAATTATTCTTCTTAACTCTGTAATGACAGATTCTTATAATTTTTCGTCTTCAAAAAATGTTGAAGAACTTTGGGGGGATTTGCCTGTAATTTCTGTTGGACAAAAGATTGATGGGCTTCCTTCGATTTTAGTTCAGACTGATTATTCTATGGAATTGTTAATTGAACATTTAATCAATGAACATAAATATAAAAAGTTTGTATTTCTTGCTGGTCCAAAAAATCATCATGATGCAATTCAGCGAAAGGAAATATTTCTTAAAGCAATGGAGGCCTATAAACCCTGGTTTTCAGATTTAGAATATGTTGTAAAAGAAGGTTCTTTTAGCGAACGGTCTGCCTTTTTAAATATGACAGAATTGTTTGAAGAAAAGCCTGATTTTAATCCAGATGTCATTGTTTGTTCTACAGATAATATGGCTATTGGTGTTTATAAATTTTTTACAATGAACAGGGGAAATAAAAATATAAAAGAATGTGCGGTTACCGGTTTTGATGATATTCCTAGAAGTAGATTTGAAATACCTTCAATTACAACCGTAAGACAACCATTATTAGAAATGGGACAGCTGGCCCTGGAAGAAATTGTTAAACTTATAAATAAAAAAGAAGTTCAGCCCTTATCCTATATAGAATCTCAGGTGATTTTTAGAGAATCCTGTGGTTGTCATAAAAATCAGGATAATCCTGAATATAAAAAACAGCTTTTATCTGAATTACAGGCAGAATATATTTTTTCTGAACAGATGCTTAGGTTTATTACCCGTTTTGAATCTGGCCTAAATTTTGCAAATTCACGGGATATGCTGCGCTTTGTACTTCAAAATGAGATTGCAAACCTTGATGTTAAAAACTTTGCTCTTTTGATAATGTCAGAAGAAAATGGAGTTTGGGCTTTTAGACCTTTTCATATCAAGAAAAATGGCATAAATATAGATCCTTTTGCAGGTTTTGGAAATATTCCCCTGGAGGAATTTATTAAAAAGTTTACACAGGGATTAGAAGGAAATGTTTCATTAACTATGAAATATTTGATTACAAATAATAAAGTTTTTGGAATTGTTTTCTACGATGGTGATACTAAAATCAACTCTTTTATAAGCCCTATGATTGCTAGTCTTGCCCAGGCTTTTGATAGAATCTTGAGTTATGAAGAAAAGCAGCGTTATTCTGATTACCTTGAAGAGGAAGTTGAGAAAAGAACTCATGAATTAATTGAGGCAAATAATAAACGAATGGAAGTTGAAGCAGAAGTTTTGCACATAAGTGAAATTGAACGCCAGCGTTTTAGTAATGATTTACACGATGATATTTGTCAGCGTCTGGCCGGTATTTCTATGCTCTGCCGTTCCTATTCAAATCAAACAAAACCAATTGAAAAAAAACAGATGGTTGAACTTGCGGAATTAATTTCTGATACTTTGACAACAACTAGACAGTATGCTCATAATTCATTCCCGGTTGAATTGGAAAGTCTGGGTCTGAATTATTCTTTGAGTAATTTGTGTAATTCTTTTGAAAAGCAGACTTCGATTAAGTGTAATTACACTTGGGAATTGTCGCAGGACTTTGATTTTGATGGTACTCAAAAATTAAATCTTTTTAGAATTATTCAGGAAGGACTTCACAATATTATGAAACACGCAAAAGCTCATAACGTTTGTGTTTCGATTAAAGAGCTGGATAATTTAATTTATGTAAAAATTTGTGATGATGGCTGTGGAATTGGTCAGGTTAATATTTATAAAAAGCAGGGTATTGGTATAAATTCAATGAAATATCGTGCAAATCAGATTGGGGCGGAGTTTAAAATCAGTAACAATCCTACAAAAGGTACTTGTGTAGAAGTTATTTTAAATAAGGAGTCAAATAATGAGCAAAAATAAAAAAGATAAGAAGGATAAAAAAGAATTTTTTAAGATTCTTGTAAATCTTTTCCTGTCTTTTTTTAAGATCGGGTCTTTTACAATTGGCGGTGGACTTGCCATGTTGCCAATGATGGAAAAAGAATTGATTAACAAGAAAAAGTGGATTAATGATGAAGAATTACTTGATTATTATGCCGTTAGTCAAAGTACGCCTGGAATTATAGCCGTAAATGTTGCAACTTTTGTCGGTTATAAAGAGGCTGGTATTATTGGGGGGATATTTGCAACTCTTGGAGTTATAACCCCATCCTGGATAATAATTACAATTCTTGCTTTTTTTATTAATTCCATTTCTGATTATCCTATGGTTCAAAAAGCCTTAAAAGGGGTAAATGTTGCGGTTGCTGCTTTACTTACTTCGGTAATTATTAAATTTTCTAAAAAGACAATAAAAAATGTTTACAATGCAATCTTCATGTTGATTTCATTTGTTCTTGTATTTTTCTTTAAAGTACCTTCTTTCTGGATTATTATTGCCGCTTTACTTATAGGAGTTTTACTTGTGCTTATTCAAGACAAAAAGAAGATAAAAAATCAGAATTTAAACGAAGAAAATAAAATTGAGAATTCAGAGGAGGTGGAAAAATAATGTCATTATTTCAGCTTTTCTGTACATTTTTTTATATTGGTTTATTCACAATTGGTGGTGGTGTAGTAGCATTAACTTTGATGCAGCAGACAATCGTTGCAAAAGGAATAATTACAACCGAACAGTTTTATAATATGGTAGCCATTTCAGAAAGTACACCGGGCCCTTTGGGGATAAATATGGCTACCTACATTGGTTTTAATCTTTATGGAGTTTGGGGAGGAATTATTGCTACAATTGGTCAGGTACTGCCTTCTTTGATTATTATTCTTATAATTGCACATTTCTTGAAGAAGTTTAATCAAAACAGATTTGTAAAAGGTTCCCTGGCTTTTTTAAGACCAATCACTACCGGATTGATTTTAGTTCCAGCCCTGCAGATTTTTATTTACTCTAATGTAAATCTGCCTGCTGAGTTAAAAGATTTATTAAATCTGGATGCCTGGAAAGTTCTTTTTAATTGGACTAATCTTTCGGGTTATCTTTTCTTTGTTATACTTTTATTTAATTTTAAGATACATCCAATTTTATTAATTTTACTGGGTGCCCTTTTTGGAATAGTATTTTGTTAAATAAAAAAGACAAGAGATTTTTTATAGTCTCTTGTCTTTTTTTTTGATTTAGGGTTTATTACAAACCCTAAAAACGGCGAAGTCAAGGCTTTAAGCGTACGCGTGCCTTGAATCGACGTATTCTTTTCAAATCACAAAATTGTAAAATTGAAGTCGTTTTTACAAATACTTTTATTTTGTCTTAGAAGCAACTTCTGCAATACTTGTAACAAGTCCTGCCATGTTTTGTAAATCTGAAGGAATGATAATCTTTGTTGACTGTCCGTCTCCAACTTTTTCAAAGGCTTCTAGGCTTCTGAGTTTTAATACTTTTTCATCCATGCCGGCATCTTTGAGCATTTTAAGACCTTCTGCCTTTGCCTGCTGAACTTCTTTAATAGCTTCTGCTTCACCCTTTGCTTTTTGAATTGCAGCTTCTTTTTCGGCTTCTGCTTCAAGAATTAAAGCTTGTTTTTTACCTTCTGCTTCAAGAATTGCAGACTGTTTATGTCCTTCTGCAATTAAAATCTGTTCACGGCGTTCACGTTCTGCTTTCATCTGTTTTTCCATTGCTTCGCGAATTGCCTGTGGAGGTTCAATATTTTTTACTTCAACTCTGTTTACTTTAATTCCCCAAGGATCTGTTGCCTCATCAAGGATTGAACGCATTTTTGTGTTTATTACATCACGGCTTGTAAGTGATTCATCAAGTTCAAGTTCACCAATGATGTTACGAAGTGTAGTTGCACTTAAATTTTCCAGAGCGTTAATTGGTTTTTCTACGCCATAAGTATAAAGCTTTGGATCGGTAATCTGAAAATAAACAACAGTATCAATCATCATTGTTACATTATCTTTTGTGATAACTGGCTGTGGAGGAAAATCAAAAACTTTTTCCTTTAAGGACATTTTACTTGCAATCCTGTCGATGAATGGAAATTTTACATGTAAACCTACATTCCAGGTTGAATTGTAACCGCCAAGACGTTCAATTACATAAGACATAGACTGAGGAACTATTCTAATGTTTAGAACAATCAATAAAAATACTACAACAACTAAGGCAATGATTATATAAATCATCTTTTTCTCCTTTTTTTATTTAATTTTTTTATATTAGCTCTACAGTAAGGGTATTCCCTTCTACAGAGGCTACTTTTACATTTGTACCTTTTTCTATTTCGGCATCATTTGTGGATTTTGCTGTCCAGACAACTCCGTTTTTAGCCTTTACCAGACCTTTTTCAAATTTTTTGATGCTCTTAGTAACCAATACTTCCTGCCCGATTATTGATTCTACATTGGTTTTATTTTTTCCAATTTTGAGTTTTTTTACTGCAAAGGGTCTTGTAAAAATTACAAGGACAGTTGTTAAAACTACAAAAATCAGTAACTGCCATTTTACATCCAGCGAGCTTTTGGAAATAAAGATTAAAGGTAATGCCGCAATTGCAGCCCAGATACTTGTTAAAGAGAAGGTTATTGCTTCTACAATACAAGAAACAATCAGGATACCAAGCCAAATCCATGGCATTATATTTGTTAACGTTATCATAATACCTTTAGTATAACATCAAATAGAGAATATGCATAAATTTAAAAATCTATTTGACCAGGTTTGCAAGTTTTCAGATAACATTTATAATAAAATTATGAGTACACATATTAACGCACCAGAAGGTGCAATCGCCGACGCAGTTCTCCTTCCTGGAGATCCTTTGCGTGCAAAATTCATTGCCGAAAACTTTTTGGATGATGCTAAATGTTATAATGAAGTTCGTGGAATGTATGGTTTCACAGGAACTTATAAGGGAAAGAGAGTTTCTGTTCAAGGTACAGGTATGGGGCAACCATCACTTTCGATTTATGTTCAGGAACTTTTCCAATTTTATAATGTTCAAAAAGCAATCAGAGTTGGAACTTGTGGTTCAATAAGAGAAGATGTTCAGCTTAGAGATGTAATTCTTGCAAATGGAGCTTGTACAGATTCTGCTTTACAGTCACAACGTTTTGGATTATTGCATTATTCTCCAGTGCCAAATTTTGAATTGCTGGATAAGGCTTATCACAAGGCAAAGGATTTAGGTCTTAAAACTGTTGTCGCTCCTTGTGTTTCCAGTGACCGTTTTTATGATGCAAATCAAAACTGGAAACTTTGGAAAAAGTACGGAGCCGCTGGTGTTGAAATGGAAGCCGCAGAACTTTATACTTTGGCAGCAGAGTTTAACAGAAAGGCACTTGCTATATTAACTGTGAGTGATCATATTCTTACAGGCCAGGAAACTAGTGCAGAGGAACGTCAGAAAACTTTTAAAGATATGATGATTCTTGCTCTGGAAACTATTACTTCTGAGTAACAAATAACTTGGGGTAATTAAAAATATTTTTTTAATTGAGGAAATTAAATGAAACCAACATTATTAGTATTAGCCGCAGGAATGGGAAGTCGTTATGGGGGAGTAAAGCAGATTGATAGTGTAGGACTTCATGGAGAATGTCTACTTGATTTTGCTACCTATGACGCTATGAAAAGTGGCTTTGGAAAAGTTGTATTTATTATTCGTAAGGATATTGAAGAAGCTTTTAGAGAAAGACTTTTTGATAGAATTGCAAAGAATTTTGATGCTGAATATGTTTTCCAGCAGCACGAAAGTCTTTTGACTGCCCAGCAGATTCAGGACAGTCAGGGACGTGAAAAACCTTGGGGTACAACTCACGCTGTTTTATGTGCAGAAAAAAACATTAAAACTCCTTTTGCGGTTATAAATTCTGATGATTATTATGGCCGCAAAGCTTTTGAAGAGTTAGGAAAATATCTTTCTTCAATTGATAACGATTGTAGAGAACATGCAATGGTGGGTTATGTACTTGGAAATACAATGAGTCATTCAGGTTCTGTAAGTCGTGGAGTTTGTAGTGTAAAAGATAATATGCTGGAATCAATCGTTGAAAATCTTAAGATTTATTATGATGAAAAAAATCAGATTATCAGCGAAATGCCAGATGGCCAGAAAAAATTATTAACTGGAAAAGAGTGGGTTAGTATGAATCTCTTTGGATTTAGTCCAAAGGCTTTTGAAGAATTCCATGTATACTGGGATAATTTTATGGCTGCTAATTCTAAAGCTCCAAAAGCAGAAGCTCTTCTTCCTGTTGCCGCAAGTGATATAATTGCCCACAAAGAAGGAATTATTAAATTCTTTACTTCTCCTGAAACCTGGTTTGGAATGACATATCCAGATGACAGACAGATTGTAAAAGATGAAATTGCTAAGAAGATATCTTCTGGTTATTATCCTGAAAAACTCTGGGAAAAATAAAATCTTTAATCACTAATAAAAGAGTGTAAATTTTTGTTTTTATAGGCAGTAGATAAAAGACTCTAAGTTCATAATTTTTGAGCTTAATATTAAGGAATATTTTTATGATTAAACTTGATGCTGTTAGGTCTGATAAAATTTGGGGATATGAATTGTGGATAGCATCTACTCATCCAAATGGCTGTCAGGAAGATTTTAAGAAATTTTGTGGTGGAGATTATCCTTTATTGGTAAAGGTAATTCAGGCAAATGATTCTCTTTCAATTCAAGTTCATCCAGATGATGAGTGGGCTGTTAAATTGGAAGGTCCTGGTAATCGTGGTAAAACTGAATGCTGGTATGTATTGGATGCCGCTCCAGATGCAAAATTGGTATATGGAATCAAAGAAGGTTTTTCTAATGAAGTTCTTGCAAAGGCCATAACAGAAAATAAACTTGAAGATTATCTTGATATGGTTTCTGTAAAGGCTGGAGATTTTATTTTTATTCCTGCAGGTACAGTTCATGCAATTGGTGCGGGGCTTAGACTTCTTGAAGTTCAGCAGTCTTGTGATTTGACTTATCGTTTGTACGATTGGGGCCGTGGTCGCGAAGTTCATATTGAAAAGGGGCTTGCCGTAATCAAACGCAAAGAGATGATTCCAGTTGCTCCTTTCCCAGGTGTCTTTGACTGTAAATACTTCAAACTTGAAATAATTGATGTAAAAGATTCCTGGTCTTATACAAGTCCAAAAGGTAAGGGAAATACTGAGGATGTAGAGTTGATTTATGTAATTTCTGCTGATAAGGCAAAAATCAAGAGTCAGGAAAAGCCTGCCGAGGAAATAAAAGCTGAAGAGATTTTTGCAATTGCCCCGGGTGAAGAAATCACTCTTGAAGGTAATGCAAAAGTTATGCGAATTATTGCAAAATAAAATTACGGGGCAGAAAACCTTTTGGTTTTCTGCCTTTTTACTTTAGGCTAAAAGTATTTTAGATATTGAATAAAGCACCTGTAAATTGTATTTTAAAGACATGTTATTATATTTACTTATTTTAATGCCTTTGGCTTTTACTTTTTATTGTTTCTTAAAAAAAGATAAGCAGATTTTTATTCCGGCTTTGACAGGTTTTATGTCGGCAGTTTTATTTTGTGCCCTCAAGGCTTTCTTTACTTTTACTCATAGGGTAGTTCCATATTCTTTTTGGGAAAATTTCTTGTTTTACTTTGTAAAAGAAATTATGCCTTTAATTGTTATTTATGCTCTTTATTTCCTTCTTTCTAAAGACACAATTGAATATAAGACAAAGATATTTTTCTCTTTAATATGTGCTTTTGAAATTGTTTTCCTGCCTTATACTGCTATTTCAAATGCTGAAACAAGAGTATATTCCGGCTTTGATTTATTTATTTTACCAAGTTTGATTCTTTCGCTGATTGTAGAATTAAATTTGAACGTTAATTATCTTTATAATGCAATTAGTCAGAAAAAAGTTCCAAGAATTATCCTAAATGTACTTTTGATTCTTGTTTATATATTCTTATTCTGTGTAATTTCTACTTTCTATACTTTGGGCTATCCAATATGGCTTGTACTTTTAGTTTCTGGCCTCTATATTTTTGCTCCAATTCTTTATTATTCTTATATGCTTTTTATTAAGAAAAACTAATAAGCAAAAATAGATAAAAAAAAGCGAAGTTTATATAAAACTTCGCTTTTTTTTATTAGTAATAACTAATTATAAACTAGTCTAATGCGTGTCCTGCAGAACCGAATACATTCTTGTTCTTGTCAGCATACATTCTTACTAATTCGTCACGAGCATCTGTAAGATACTGACGTGGGTCAAAGTCTTCTGGATGTTCAACTAAGTGACGGCGGATAGCAGCAGTCATAGCAAGACGTCCGTCTGAGTCAACGTTGATCTTACATACAGCTGAAGTAGCTGCCTTGCGGAGCTGTTCTTCTGGAATTCCTACAGAGTTAGGAATCTTTCCACCGAATTTTTCGATTTCTGCAACATACTGCTGTGGAACTGATGAAGATCCGTGGAGTACGATTGGGAAACCTGGGAGCTGTTTTTCAATAGCCTCAAGAACATTGAAAGCTAATGGAGGTGGAACTAAAGTTCCGTCAGCACGTTTTGTACACTGTTCTGGAGTGAACTTACAGCGTCCGTGTGATGTACCAATAGAAATAGCCAAAGAGTCACATCCTGTTTTTGATGTGAAGTCGATTACTTCTTCTGGTTTTGTATATTTTGATTCTTCTGCAGCAACATCATCTTCAACACCACCAAGAACACCAAGTTCAGCTTCTACAGTAACGTCAAATTTGTGAGCGTATTCTACAACAGATTTTGTCATTGCAACGTTTTCGTCGTAAGGCAGTGCAGATCCATCAATCATAACTGATGAGAAACCTGAGTCGATACAGTCTTTTGCAACATCAAAGTTTGGACCGTGATCCAAGTGAAGAGCG
>JAIKYZ010000013.1 GCA_024682655.1 Treponema sp. | reverse complement strand
TGGTCTCGCAGAAGAAAAGGGACGTTCAGTTAAGTCTGACCTTCACCTTGGAATCTGTGGTGAACATGGTGGAGACCCAGCTTCTATCGAACTTTGTTACAAGCTTGGTTTGAACTATGTATCTTGTTCACCATTCCGTGTACCTGCTGCTAGATTGGCAGGTGCTCAGGCAGTTATCAAGGCTTCTAAGTAAGTTTTAGATTAGTCTAATATAACGGAATGAAAAGGCTTCTCAGAAATGAGAAGCCTTTTTTTTGCCTGAGCGCCTGCCACCCTGCCGGGCTGCCGGCAGATAAATCTGCCGAGACGATTTGTCGGATAAGCCTAAAAAACTTGCCACAGGCAACTTTTTTTTAACGGCTTTTCGATTGTAGTCAGGTGCTCAGGCTGTAATTAAATGCGCAAAATAGCAAAACCGTTAAAAACAACAGTCCGTCGTGACTGTTGTTTAGGTTTTACGACAGAAACAGCTCGCGAGATTTATCGAGCGCTAACAAATAGTTAGTTTCTTTATAGTTTAGAAAGGTCCTCTCAGAAATGGGAGGGCTTTTTTTTATGCCTGAGCACCTGCGACCCTTTCGGGTAGCCGGCAGATAAATCTGTTGAGAGGTTTTGGGATAAGCTTAGAATGTAAAAAAAAAGGGCTTCCTAGAAATTAGGAAGACCCATGCAATAAATAATATTAGGGGATAATATTATTTTAATTCTAAATTATTTGAGGGAGCCGGTGATTTTCTTTGAAACTTCTACGTTGTTTACGGCTTCTTTTTCGATTCCGGAAATTACATCTTTAATTTCATTTACCTGGGAATCCATTCCTTCAACACTGTTCTGAAGATAATTGGAAATCTTTTCCATTTTTTCTAGAGCAGAGTTTTGATCTTCAATTTCTGAAACTACTATTCCAGCAAGATAGCCAGTTTCATGGGATTGGTCTACTACATTTTTCAATGAATCCATAATAGTCTTAGTTTCTTCGTTTATATTTTGAATTCCAGCAAGAATCTGTTCAATTCCCTGTATTGTATTTCTTAATTCTGCTGTAGTTTTCTGGGTAAAATCTTTAAAGGTTGAAACTGATTTTGAAGTCAAAGAAACAATTTCTGTATTTTCCTGCAAATCATTTGTGATTTGTGAAGCATTGGCTGTGGTGTTATTAGAAAGTGTTCTGATTTCCTGGGCGATTACAGAAAAGCCTTTTCCAGCTTCGCCAGCGTGTGCAGCTTCGATTGAGGCATTCATTGCAAGAAGCCCTGTTTTTTCTGAAATCTTATTAACTGTATTTACAAAGTGGGCAATATTTTCAGAAGATTCTTTTACTCTTTCTACCTGTCCTACAATTGTATTGATTAAATTTAACTGAGAATCCAGATTATTTGCGATTTGGCTCATTTTTTCTTTATGATTTCCTGCAATCTGGCTCATTTCTTCCAGGGATTTAGACATTTCATCCATTGCTTGATTTGTACTTTCAATTGAAACATTTTGAGCTGTTACTGTCTGTAACATTTGTTCTGACTGGCTTTTTACCTGTCTACTTGTCTGACTTGCTGTTGTTGATTCATGGGCAAGAGTAGAAGAATTATTTGCTACAGTTTGGAAAATAGTTGTTAATTCTTTGATGTTGTTTGTAGCATTTTGAGTTGATTGATAAAGACGGTTTCCAACTTCAAGTCCGCTTTTTGAATCTTCAATAATTTTAGTAATTGAGTTTAAGTTTTTACTTGCTTCTTCCTGTGAATTAACTGCATCTTCAACTAATTTTTGATTAAAACGATTTAAAATCACAAGGACTGTATTTGCAACATAAATTGCAATTGAACAGATAACAATTGCAGAAATGGTAGCAGAATGACTTAATCCATAATGATAAGAAAAGATTTTGATATCATTTATAATCCAAATTAAAGTTGAACCACCAAAAAATAAATTGATTTGGAATTTTTTAATTGATACAAGCTGATTGAATATAGCCATTGTAATAATAAAGCAGGCATTTCTGTAAAAAATCAAAGAGGTATCAGAATCAGGGGTAAAAAACAATATAACTATAATTGCAATCATTAAACCGATACTTGAACAATTAGCTGCCTTGTAGATTTTTTCTTTTTTAATTAAAAGCAAACTGTTTAGAAAAAAAAGTGAAGAAAGTAAGCATAACAAACCACTTAAGAGGAACTTACTTGCTATTAATGCGATGGAAAAAAGTATAAAAGCTATAAAGAAAATAAAACTTCCATCAATTAAATATTTAACTTTATGACTATCGTGTACTGGGAGACTTTTTAAATAAGATTGACTTGGCATAAAAAAATTTCTCATATTCTTTCCCTACTATTGAAATAAATGTTTCTACTTGTAACAAATTAGTACAAAATGTCAGAGTTTTCAAGATAGTGGGACTATCATAGAAAAAATTTAGATAAATTTTACAATAAAGACTTATGAGAGTTTTTTTATTTGCCTTTTTAATTTTGTCTGCTATAATTTTTGTTAAATTAGATGGAAGGGAAGTTTATATAGTTTTACGAACTCTTATGTTGTAAAACTAATTTTTTCGGATATTGCAATTCTATAATAAATCTTTTATAAGAATTGTACAAAAAAAGGAGAAACAAAATGAAAAAATTTGTGAAATTATTTTCTGTATGTTTTATTACTTTATCAGTATTTTTAGTTTCATCATGTAATTCCTATGGAAATGATGTAGCTGCTGCTTTTAAAATGGAACAAGAAGAAGATGGCGCTACAATGACAGAGGAAATGGTTTTCAAGACAGATAATACTCTTGAAGTAAATCTTAAAGTTAAGATGGGTCTTATTTCTGCCAAAGGTGAAGGTACTGGAACTTACACTGTAGCAACAGGTGATGTTTCTGGAGATTCTACAGGTACTTTTACTATTGATGCAATTACCCTTTCATTCTTTGGTGTTGAAATTGATAGTATTGAAGGTTCTTCAGGTCCATTTGTAACAACTTCTGAAGGTTTGTACATGGGAGAAGAGGTAACAGATGATTCAGAATGTATGCCTAGAGTAAAATAATTCTTTGGCATATCCGCTAATAAACGCAGCCCGGGAGGTGAAAATCACTTGGAGGCTGCGTTTTTTTATTTAACTGAAATTAATAATAAGTGATTTGATATTTGTCCACTTTTTTAAATCCAAGGTGTTTGTATAATTCAATGGCCGGTTGGTTTTTTTCTTTTACAAAAAGACATACATTTCTTTGAGTTTGTCTGATTTTTCGGCTAAGTTCATAAACAAGATGCCAGGCGTAAGAATTTCTTCGGTAGAGGGGATGGGTGAATACTCCGCCAATTTGTACCCAGTTCCAGCCAATGGCATTTGAATTTGCTTTTGCAACAATTTCCTGGTCGGCTAATAAAGCAAGGGCCAGTTGATTTTTTAAAATCTGTCTTAACGAAATCGCTACTTCCAAATCGTTTAATTGTTTTCCATTGGGAATTACTTCTTTTATTAAATATTTTTTTTGAATATCGAGTAAGGAATCAAAATCATCTTGAGTACAGCGTTTTATATAATCATCACAAGATAAAGAATTTTGGGGCGGAATTGGATCTTCTGGTAAAATCATTAAATCATAATTAATAGACTGAATTATTGGATTTTGAGGATTTATTTTTTTGATTAAATCTACCAAAAATTGATTTGCCTGGGCCTGTCCGGAAATACATTTAATTTTTTTATCAGTTAAAAATTCTTTGAATACTTGTTCAAATTCCGGGCATTTTAGATTTTCGAGATTATTTTGGGGTATGCAGTGGATAAGACTTCCATCAATCAAAAGTATTCCTAGAATATCATTTATTGAATTAATGGAAGTTTGCTCACTGATGATAAAAAATTCAGTTTTTTCTTTGCGGATTTTAGATGCTAAATTTGTGCACAGAAATTCGTTTGGAAGTATAAATTCTTTTGCTAAATCAAAATTTCGTGAAGCTAAAATCTGCATATTTTTCCTTGGAAAATTTTATTAGTTTCGGAAACTGTGAATTGGAGCTGGGATTCTGCCGCCGCGGTTAATAAAATCAGAACAACCAAATTTACTAACAGGCATAACAGGACATCCTCCAAGAAGACCGCCAAATTCAACCCATTCACCGGCCTTTTTTCCAGGAGCGGGAATAAGACGGCAGGCTGTTGTTTTATTGTTTACCATACCAATTGCAAATTCATCAGCAAGAATTCCAGAAATTGTTGTTGCAGGTGTATCTCCTGGGATGGCAATCATATCAAGTCCAACTGAACAAACGGTTGTCATTGCTTCTAATTTTTCAAGACAAATAGAACCCTGTTGAACGGCATTAATCATTCCTTCATCTTCTGAAACTGGAATAAAGGCACCGGAAAGACCACCAACGTTTGTAGAAGCCATAACTCCACCTTTTTTTACCATATCAGTAAGCATTGCAAGTGCGGCAGTTGTTCCTGGAGCTCCTGCGCCGTCCAATCCAATTTCTTCAAGAATTCGGGCAACTGAATCACCTACTGCTGGAGTTGGTGCCAAAGATAAATCAAGAATACCAAAATCAACACCAAGTCTTTTTGCTGCTTCTGAACCAACTAACTGACCCATTCTGGTAATCTTAAAGGCCATTTTTTTGATTCCGTCGGCAAGTTCATTAATTGGTTTGCCTTTATATTCGCGGGCTGCTGCTAAAATTACACCAGGACCAGAAACTCCAACATTAATTACACAGTCACCTTCTCCAGGACCGTGGAAAGCTCCGGCCATAAATGGATTATCTTCTGGGGCATTACAGAAAACAACGAGTTTTGCACAACCATTTACTTCACAAGATTTAGAAACTTCGGCTGTTTTTACGATTGTTTCGCCCATAAGTTTTACGGCATCCATATTGATTCCAGATTTAGTAGAACCAACATTTACCGAAGAACAAACATAATCTGTAGTAGCAAGGGCTTCAGGAATAGAATCAATTAATATTCTGTCTGTAGGGGTAATTCCTTTTTGAACTAAGGCAGAAAATCCACCAATAAAGTTTACTCCCAATTCTTTTGCACATTTATCAAGAGTTTTAATGTATGGAACGTAAGATTTTTCACCACTTGCTCCGGCAATTAAAGCGATTGGAGTAACAGAAATACGTTTATTGATGATTGGAACACCGAATTCTTTTTCGATATCCTGACCTACTTTTACAAGATTTCCTGCTTTTTTCATGATTTTGTCATAAATCTTCTGGCAGGCTTTGTTTACATCTGAATCAATGCAGTCAAAAAGTGAAATACCCATTGTGATACAACGAACATCCAATTTGTGGCGCATAAACATATTTACTGTTTCTTGAATTTCTACTGGTGAAAAAATCATATAAACTCCTGAGGGGACAGACCCCAAATTATCAGGGGGACAGACCCCTAAATCACAGGGAAAGTTCCCAAAACAAAGGGGACAGACCCCTAAAATTATTTAGATTTTACTGAATTTAAGCCAATCAAACAACTGACTAGCGGGTAAGGTTAATCCAATTCCAAAATTCGGGGTCTTCCTGGCCAATTCGCCAATAGCCGATTTTTTTAATACCCATTTCATTATAGGCCTGGCACAATTTAACAAGGTAGTAGGCATCATTAAAGTAGCCGGTAATATCAACCTGGACTGTATAATTTACGGAAGGTACATCATCTATGTAAGTTACTTCTTCAACCTGATTTTCTGTAAGGATTCTATTTATTCCGCTAAAATACCAGGCACCGCTCGTACTATTTCCGGCCCAGGTTCGGCCATAAAAAGGAATACCCATAATTAATTTTCTTTCTGGAATTGCTTTTACTGCATATTCTGCAATTTTTTTACACCATTCAATATTTGCAATTGCTCCTGGACGGCTTGTTGACCAATGTTCATCGTAGGCCATAACAAAAACCCTGTCACAGTAAAGTGCAATTTCGGAGTAGGGGTACATATCATCTGTCAGTTGTTTAAATCTTGCTGGTACACATACGGAAAGAAATTTTCCTTTTAGCATAAAACGTAAATCACCAATAAAAGTAATGAAGTGTTTTTTATCTCGTAGAGGAATGTATTCTAAATCAAGTTGAACACCATCATAATTGGAGGCTGCTTTTACAATATCTTTAAGGATTTTATTTCTTGTAGAAAAACTTGGATTGATTGCCTGATGAACTGCGGCCCTGCTGTCACAGGCAATTACAAGATGACAGCGTTTATTTTTTCCTACTTTTAGATTTGATCTTGGAGGAACGCTCATAAGTTCACCATAACAGTTAATATCAGCGGCAAAGTAACAAACATCTGTGAGGGGCATAGAAACATCAAATTCCTCTTCCCGGCCCCTCATTACATAGCCCCAGCTTTCTTTTAATTGAATTGTGGGCCCACTTGGCTGGCGTAAAGTGTAAAGTGCTTTTGGTTCTTCAATTTCTTCTTCTATAATTTCTTCCAGACTTTCTGGACTTGAATCTGTTTCTTCGGCTATTTGATTTTCGGCTGTTATTTCTTCAGGAAGTTTTGACTTTGAAGCACAGTTGATAAATAAAAAAGAGAGGATAAAAATACTTGTAAAACCGATAATTCTTTTCATGTGCTAATTATCGGTTTTACTAGATTTTTGGTTTATACGATTGTAAATATTTTTTGAAGATTTTTATTGGAAATTATAATAGAAAATACTGCCTTTTCCTTGCTGACTTTCTACTCTTATTTTTCCATGACAAATATCTGCAACTCGGGCGGCTAAAGCAAGGCCCAGTCCGTTTCCATTTGTTGCGTGACTTGTATCTCCCTGGAAGAATTTTTCAAAAACATGGGCTTTTGTTTTTTCATCCATTCCGCAACCAGAATCTTTAACACTAACTTGTATTGAATCTGCCAGTTTTTCTAACTTTATAGAGATTTTTCCACCTTCCGGAGTGAATTTAATTGCATTGGAAATAAAATTATTCCAAACAAGACTTAAAAGCTGGCTGTCTATGTTTACAATAATTTCATCTGGAATATCAACTTCCAGTTCTAAATTTTTAGCAGACCAGGCTTCTTCAAAAGAAAGTATACATTCCCTGAGTTCTTCGCCTAAATCGTAGGGCTGAACGGTAGGATAGATTTGTTGATTTTCCAATTTATTTAATTTCAGGATATTGCTTATAAGAGTTGTTAATCTGCGGCAATTAAGGGAAACGGCCTTTGCATATTCTATACGGCTTTCTTCACTTAAATCTGGGTCCTGCAGCATAGTAGCATAATTTTGCATTACCGAAAGTGGGGTTTTAAGTTCGTGAGAAACATTTGAAATAAAATCTGTGCGAAGGGTTTCTATGCCATTTAAATCTTCAATCATTTTATTCAAATCTAAAATCATCTGATCCAGGTAATTATATTTTGACGGTGGATTTATTGTTGGAATTGAAATTGAAAAATTGCCCTGGGAAACTTTTTGAGTTGCCTTTGAAATATCTTGAAGATGAATTTCGTAGCTTTTATGAATTCTGTTTTTTATGTAAAGAACTATGAGGCCGGAAATAATCATCCAGTAGAGTAAAACAATATGAACAAATGGAATTGACTTTATGTGATATTTTAGCCCCAGAATTATTATTCCAACATTTATTCCTCCTGTGGCTAAAAGCATCCCAAGGACTGTCCAATAAAGACTGGCTGGAAAAAGACTTTTTTCGGATTGTTTTTTCATTTTATGACCGCCTTGTAACCTAAACCGTGAACCGTTGCAATTTCAAAACCACTTGTATTTGCTTGTGCAAGTTTTTCTCTGATTTTTGTGATATAAACATCAACTGCCCGGGGTGTTGCATTTGAATCTGCATCCCAAAATTCATCCATAAGTTGAACTCTTGTAAAGGTTTTATTTGGATAGGAAAGTAATTTATAGATAAGGTTAAATTCCCTGGCCGTTAATTGAATTTCCTGTCCATCTGAAATTGCCGAAACCGCATCTGCATCTAAAGTCAAAGAACCCACAGTTATTTTTTTACTCTGAGCAATATTTGACCTTCTTAAAATTGCAGAAATTCTTAAAAGCAATTCATCTAAATCAACGGGTTTTACAAGGTAATCATCTATTCCGGCGGCAAAGCCTTTTTGCTTGGAAGAAAAATCATCACGGGCTGTCATAAAAATTATAGGAATATTTTGATTGATTTTTCTGACTGTCTCGGCAAATTCAAAACCGTCAATTTGTGGAAGCATTACATCGGAAATTATTAAATCAAAGAGTGTATTGTACATTTCGTTGTAGGCATCGTTTGCATGCTGGCAACTTACAACTTCATAACCATTTTTTCGCAGGTAAGAAGAAACTGTCAGATTTAATCCGGCATCATCTTCTAAAACTAAAATCTTAATCATAAAAAAAGTATAACACGCGGGCCAAAAATATCTTAAAAAAACTGAGGAAATTATGAAATTTTAATATTTCAGCAACATTTCGTAAACATTTTGGAAATAAAGGGGTAGTAGATTCAAGTCATCTAGAAAATCAAGGAGTAAATGATTATGGAAAAAACAATGTATTTAGTAACCGGAGCCGCAGGTTTTTTGGGCGGTACAATTTGTCGTCAGCTTATTGAACGTGGAAATGAGGTTAGAGCCTTTGTTCTTCCAAATGATCCTGCAGAAAAATATGTTCCTGGCCAGGCAGAAATTGTTCGTGGTGATTTAACAGATATGGATTCATTAGAAAAACTTTTTTCTGTGCCACAGGGTTACCAAACTATTGTTATGCATATTGCAAGTATTGTTACAGTTAATCCAGACTTTAATCAGAAGGTTATTGATGTAAATGTTGGTGGTACTAAAAATATTATTGAACTTTGTAAAAAGCACCCTGAGTGTAAAAAATTAGTTTACTGTTCAAGTACAGGTGCAATTCCAGAACTTCCAAAGGGTGAAAAAATTGGTGAAGTTGATCATTTTGAAGCAAATAAAGTTTTGGGTTGTTACAGTCAGTCAAAAGCAATGGCAACTCAGGCCGTTTTAGATGCTACAGAAGAAGGATTAAATGCCTGTGTAATTCATCCAAGTGGAATTCTTGGTCCAGAAGATTTTGCTGTAGGAGAAACAACTAAAGTTTTAATTCAGATTATTAATGGTGAAATGCCTGCTGGAATTGATGGTTCTTTTAATCTTTGTGATGTTCGTGATTTAGCACATGGAGCAATTCTTGCAGCTGATAAGGGACAGGCCGGTCAGTGTTACATTCTTGGAAATGATGAAGTTTCTTTTAGGGATTTTGCCCGTCTTTTGAGTGAAGAATCTGGTTGTAAAAAAATGAAGACTTTTATCCCGGTAAAACTTGCTAATTTTATGGCAAAAATTATGGAAAAACAGGCTAAACGTAAAGGGGTACGACCTCTAATGACAACTTTTGCTGTTTATAATCTGGCCCGCAATAATAATTTCGATTCAACAAAGGCTCGTCAGGAACTTGGATATACAACAAGAAGTTATCGTGAAACTATGCACGATGAAATTGAATGGCTCAAGGCAAGTGGAAAAATTGCTTAGAGGAATATTAATTATTTTAAGGAGTTGACTATGAAAAAGACATTTGGAAAATCATTGGTTTTGACAGTAACTGGTATTTTAGTTTCTTTTACTATGCTTGCGTGTACTTCAAGTAAAAAAGAAGCAACTACAATGATTGTAGAGGGAACTGAAATTATAAACTCTTATGATAATAGCGAAGAACTTAAAAAAGATTTTCCTATAATTTATCCTACACCAGTTGATACAAAGATGGCAAAAGATATAGAAAATCGCCTTCTTACAGGATTTGCAAACTGGAACCGTGGATTTGATGCCTGGAAAGCCTGGGGGACAATTCTCTATACAAATGATTCAATCTACAATGTTCACGGGGCCCGCCTTACTTTGGCAGAATATCAGGCCGCAATGAATGTTACTCTCAAAAAGACAAATATTCAGATGGGAGATTTCCAGAATATCATTATTTGCGATGATTGGGCTGCAATTAGATATGCTACAGAAAATATTGTTGATGGAGTAAGTACACCCGGCGGAGTAATGGAATTTGTTAAGTTCAAAGATTACGGAAAAGATTTAGGCTGTCGTGTAGAAGAAGGTTGGGGCGGTACAAGAGGTGCCTCAGCAAATAGTGGTGGATTTACAGGAATGAGTTATTTCCAAACACAGGAAGCAAGAGAT
>JAIKYZ010000141.1 GCA_024682655.1 Treponema sp. | reverse complement strand
ATGTTGTTTATGAAGACGACGAATTCCTTCTTTACCAAAAGGGTAAAGGTTTCCTTCCAGAGTATTTTTTATGGCTAGAATCAAAAAAAGACGGTACAACCAAGAAAATAAGGGGAAGAAAACTTTCCAATAAGTTCCAAGCATATTGGAAGTCAAAGGTATCTAAGGGTATTCGAGATGATTCCATCCGGTTTAAGCTTGGTGAGGATTTTATCTACGACTAAAAACCTATTTTTAACTTTTTTTGAAAAATCTTTCTATTAGCTTTCCTTTTACTAATTATGCATGAAAAAACTAAAACTCACGGGGGACAGACCCCTAATTCATGGGGACAGACCCCTACTCAACTCTTGAAATAATGCTATTTTGGGGGCTTGTCTTAAAATTTTTAGTAAATAAATCCGGCTAAAGAACACAAAATATAAGCCAAAGGAACGGAAATCAACTGGCTGTCAAAGCGGTCTAAAACTCCACCGTGGCCTGGAAAAATCTTTCCAAAATCTTTAATTCCACAGATTCTTTTTATAACCGACATAGACAAATCTCCAAACTGGGAAAAAGCCGAAAGAATTAGTGTGTAAATTATCAAAAGTGGAAAATTAACCTTTATTACACTTTTAGCGTTCAAAACTACAAAAATCAGTAAAATCAAAATAAGGGCCGAAAGACTTCCGCCAATTGAACCTTCCCAGGTCTTTTTTGGGCTGATGCTGGGAAACATTTTATGCCTACCCAGAGTTTTTCCGCATAAATAAGCAAAAATATCTGTAAATACGCAAACTAAAATTGCAAAAATCAAATAATAAAAGCCAAATTCCAGCTGTCGAATATCAATCAAGGAGTGAAATAAAATTACAACAATTGAAGAGGGAATTAAAAGAGCTCTCTGTCTTGCAAATTTTACAAAACGGTCTTTTTTAATCATCAGTAAAAGAAAAAAGGTGATGATAAATGGATATAAAACCATCACTATATATAAATAATATGGGATTGTAATAAAAGAAATAGCAAGCGATGCTATCCAGAAAATGATTAAAACTATTAAAAATTTACGGTTAAATCCTGCTGCCTTGTACAATTCGTAAACGGAACCAATACATAAAAAAGCAACCGGAATATTTATAACGTAGGGATAGGAAGAAAAATAAACAAGTAATGCCCCAAAAAGACTTAGGGCAAAACCTGTTATTAATCTTAAGAGTAATTCTTTGTCAAATTTAAGCATATTTAAATTATAATACTATTTTTTTGATTTGAAAAAATAAGTTTTAGATTCTTGGCCTTTGAACAATCTCTTGATATTTTCTTTATGACGATAGATTACAAAAAGAACACAGAATGCATAGATAACACTTGGAATTAAAGGAGTTTTAAGAATTGGAAGTAAAACAGCGCCAATCACAATCGAAAGTAAAGTTGCCAAAGACATATATTTTACGATAAGTACAAACAATACCATAAATACTGTACAGCCCAAACCAATCATCCAGTTCAACATCCATAAAGTCGAAAGTACTACAAGATATGCTTTTCCGCCCTTGAATTTATACCAAATAGGATAAGCATGACCCAACATTGCAAACATTCCGGTAAAGGCAACACCTAAAGATCTGTAACCTTCTCCTAAAATCAACTCAAATAAATATCCAAAAAGCCATTCCAATAAAAATGCTTTACTGAAGTCCAGAATAAAAACCAGCCAGGCCCATTTCATTCCAAAAACTCTTTTGAAATTTGTAAAACCAGGATTTTTACTTCCTTCTTCGCGAATATCTTTTTTGTAAATTAATTTTGATAATAAGATTGCAGGATTTACTGCAGCAATAAAATATGAAACCAGTGCAGCAATTATAAAAATAGCAATTTTCATTTTAAGTCCTATAAAAAAATAAAAATTAGAGCCCCGTAAGACTCTAATTTTTACTTAAAGTTTATTTTTGATTAGATTACAATCAAAATGTAAGAATAAATATCCTGACCGCCGTCAATTTCGTTAATCTCAACTCCAGGATGTTTTAATTGCAGATATTTTTTGACTTCTTCAGCTTCGTAAGTTGTTGAATCAATTCCGCGGATAAAAATACAAACTTCGTGGTCTGTAAAATCCATTGCTTCAACAGTCTGGAAAGCAGTTTTCTTGCGATCTTCAGAAGAAACCATGATTTTTTTATCCTGGAATCCAATATAATCGCCAGCATGCAATTTAAGGCCGTCCATTTCTGCATCGCGTACACAATGAGAAACGTAATAAGATGAAACTCCGTCCATTCCCATCTGGAAATTGTCTTTAATTTCATCAATATTTCCGCTGCTTAAATCCATCATAGTCAAAGCGGCAAAACCTTCTCCAATCGATTTACTTCCAATTACCTGAATGTCAGCTTTTTCGTACATTTTCGCAGCCTGTTGAGCAGCTAAAATTACATTTCCGTTATTTGGGAATACAAAGATTGTTTTGGCATTAATTTTACCAAAAGCCTTGATAAAATCTTCTGCCGAAGGATTCATGCTCTGGCCACCATCTACAACAACATCTGTACCATGTTCAAGGAACATCTGTTTAATTCCAGGGCCAGAGGCAACTGCAACAATTCCAAAATCTTTTGCTTCTTCGTTAGAAGGAACTGACATCTTAAAATTAGCTGCAATTTCTGCAAGATCTTCGTTACGGTTATTATGCTGAAGGCTCATATTTTCTGCCTTTGTTGTAAGGAATTCACCATACTGCTGACAGAATTTAAATACCTTCCAAGGTTCCATTGTATGAACATGAAGTTTAATAATAGAACCTGCCTTAAAACAAACTACAGAATTACCAATTTCGTTCATGTAATCTTTGATGATGTCTGCAGAAAATTCTTCTACATTACATTTTTTGTTCTGTAAGCGAAGAAGAACTTCTGTACAATAACCAAATTCAAGTTCGCTGTCTGGTCCAAAGGCATCAAGATCAATTTCGCCATGAGGACTGGCAATTGTTTTTCCTGCGTTTTGTTTTCCGCTTTCAGATTCCAGTTTTGCCAAAGCTTCTTCAAAAGAATCTTCTTTAAGGCACTGTCTCATACCTTCAAAAATGTAAATAAGACCAGCACCACCAGAATCTACTACACCAGCCTTTTTAAGAACTGGTAAAAGTGAAGGAGTTCTATCCAAAGAAAGTTTTGCTTCGTAAATGAAGTTTTCAATAAATTGAAGAACATTTTCGGCTTTTGTACTGCAAGCATATTCAGTGGCATCTTTAGCAACAGTAAGAATAGTTCCTTCTACCGGCTTCATAACTGCTTCGTAAGCGTGTTTAACACCTTCTCTAAAAGCAGCTCCAATCTGTTCAATATTTGCTTCCTGAATTAAAGTAAAACCAGCAGAAATACCATCAAAAAACTGAGAAAGAATTACTCCCGAATTACCTCTTGCACTTAACAACATTCCAGAAGAAATTGTGTTAGATGCATCCGAAAGGCTTTCAATTTCAGTTTTAATAGCATTCTTACCACCAGTCATGGTCATAAGCATGTTATCACCAGTATCTCCATCAGGAATTGGGAAAACGTTCAAATTATTAATTTCTTCAGCATGGATACCAAGATTTGCAGCACCCATACGAATCATTCTTGAATAAAGAACGCCATCAATTGTTTTTGGTGTCATTAGTTATCTCCAGCTGTCCAGGTAACTTCTTTTCCTATAGACCAAAGACCTATAGCATCTGGACCAATACAAGCACCTACGATAGGTCCGATATAAACTACATCAATTGTAGCTCCAGGAATTTCTTTTAATACAATTTCCTTAAGTTTATTTACTTCTTCTTCAGAACAGTCAGCGTGTGCAATGTAAATTGTGTTTTTAGTAATATCAGTAACGCTTTCTTTCATAAGATTTGTGATTTCTTCAAAAGATTTACCACGACCCTTTACTTTTTTGTAGGCAACCTGGCTACCTTCTTTATCAGCAATTAAAATTGGTTTTACACCCATTAAATTACCAAAGAATGCAGTAGAAGCCTTAACACGGCCAGCACGTTTCATATAGTCCAAAGTATGAACTGTACAGAATTCATTTACAGTCTTACGCATACCAAGAACAAATTCATTGATTTCGTCAGCTGATTTATCGCCATTTGCATTGAATTTAGCTGCTTCAATAGCAATCATACCTTCACCAATACAAGCGTTTAATGAGTCGATACAGAAAATTTTCTGGTTTGGATATTTTGGAAGAAGTCCTTTTGCAACAACAGCACCAGTATTAACAGAACCAGACTGTTTAAGAGAACATCCGATATAAACAATATCAAAGCCCTGATCCAAGTACTTTGTAAATACTTTCTGGAATTCTTCTACAGGAACCTGAGTTGTTGTAATACGATTTCCATCACGTACAATATTGTAGAGTTTGTGAACATCTTCATCAGTCCAACGTAAGTCAGCTGGTGACTGAACACCTTCATAAACTGTTTTCATCTGACAATAGTCAATGTCATATTTGTCCAACAATTTTCCATTTAAATCAGAACAAGAGTCTGTAAGAATTTTTACCTTATTCATTTGAATACCTTCCTAAAATATATAATTGACAGCTAAAACATTAACTGCATAATCCATTTTTTTTCCTTAAGACTGATTTTTCCGTCCACAGCGCAAATCATCATAGAAATGATAATAATGTCCTGCTTCAAGTCATCAGAGAAAAGGCCAATAATATCAATCATCTGACTGACAACATTTTTGAGTTCTTTGTTTTCTTTTTTTAACTGTTTGAATTTTGCTTTTGCTACCGAATATTCAATAGAATCGCCAAGAAAAATCTGTATAAAGGGTAAAATTAAATTATATTCTTCTTCAGAAAGTTTGCCGTCTGCAGCAATTGCACCTAAAATAAAAGAAAAGAAAATTACAGTACCTGCAACACCATTTTCTGCAGTAGCACTCAAAATTGGTACAATTTCTGCAGATTTTTTTACGATGAATTCTTTATAGGTGAGTGGATTCATTTGTTCAAATTCTTTACACAAAGAATTGAAATCCTTCATCTTTCCTCCAAAACATAAGGATATTTCCTTACAATTTAGGAGTGTAAAATTCAAATCTAAACTGAAAATAAACTTCTGACAAAATAGTAAAAAATGTCTAAAAAATCTTAATTACTAATTAATTTCTAATAAGGCAGGTTTACAACAAAAATGGTCTTTTTATTTCCACTGATTACAAAAACTTCGCCATTATGCAAAGTCACAATTTTTTTTACAACAGCAAGACCAACTCCGCTACCTTTAGCCGAATGTGAATGATCAACCTGATAAAATTTATTAAAAATCCTAAGTTGATGCTCGGCTGGAATTTCACTACCAGTATTAGTTACATAGACTACAATTTTATCTTCTTTAGATTTAATATTAAAAGAGATAGTTCCACCATTTGGAGTATATTTAATAGCGTTATCAAAAAGATTAATCCATACTTCTTTTAATAATTCTTCGTTACCGTCAATAAAAAATTCATCAAAATCAACATCTATATTAATATCTTTTGATGACCATCTATCTTCAAGCAAAAGAACACAATTCCTGATCTGCTCCGAAAGATTAAACTTTTTTACATCAGTCAAAATAGTCTGGTTTTCAACTTTCATAAGTTTAAGAATACTAGTTGCCATCCCAGTTAAACGAGACGATTCCTCTTCGATTATACCAAGATATTCCTGAATCTGCTCTTGAGAAAGGTTACCTTTTTTTAATAATTTTGCAAAACCCGAAATAGAAGAAATAGGAGTTTTAAACTCGTGCGAAAAATTATTAATAAAATCATTACTGAGCATTTCCGTATGTTCAAGTTCCGAAGCCATACGATTAAAACTAAAAGAAATATCATCAAAAAGTGGCATCTTAATTCTAAAAGAAAGACGTTTTTTATAATTTCCAGTGGAAAGCTCTTCCATAGCCTGAGTTACTTTTTTTACTGGATGCATAATTCCTTTACTAAGAAGAAGTGTAAGACCATAACCAACAAGAAGACAGGAAATAAGAACTAAAACAAACAAAAGATTGCGGCTTACTACTTCGCTTGAAGGCATAAAAGAAGCAAGGGAAATATTAACTTTAAATGCATAACGCAAAAGAATAATTACAATGGTAAAAATCAAAATAAAACTGACAAAAACCATAGCTGCCAGAAAAAAAGTCATGGAAATTGTTGAATATTGAATTCTTCGATATTTAAGATTTAATCGTCTATTTTTCTTCATTCTTTTTTACCGCCCTGTAACCTAAACCTCGAACACTTTGAATTTCAAATTCATCCCAGCCTTCAAAACGCTTTCTAAGACGACCAATATGAACAGTTACAGTTTCCCAGCCGGTTTCAGATTCATTACCCCAAATTTCATCCATAATTTGAATACGAGTAAATATTTTTCCAGGATAAGAAAGTAATTTGTATAACAGAAGAAATTCTTTTTGTGGCAATTCTTGAGTTTGACCATTTTTTGTTACAGACAAAGAATCGTAATCAATAACTACGTCCCCAATAGTTATTTTACGTTCATTGGCAATTTTAGCCCTGCGCAAAAGAGCTTTAATTCGCAGCAGCATTTCTTCTTCATCAATAGGTTTTGTAATGTAATCGTCGGTGCCTACTAAAAAACCCTTGTGTTTATCGGAAGGCATTTGTTTGGCAGAAACCATTAAAATTGGCAGGTCGCTCTTGCTTTTACGGATGCACTCAGTAAATTCGTAGCCATCCATTTTAGGCATCATAATATCAAGCACAACAAGGTCAATAAATTTTTCGCCAAGGACATTAAGAGCTTCAACCCCATTTCCAGCCGTAAAGACCGTATAATTTTCCGCTTCCAAAAGGGCCTTTATAAGTTTGCGAAGATTTTTATCATCATCAACAACTAAAATATTAAACATTACCTAAAGAATACCACGATTTAGAATAATTTTCATTCAACAAAATAAAAAACCGGCCCAGAAAAGCCGGCGCGAGAATTGAGGGGGCCCGGCAGGGAGTCCGCAGGACCGCGCGTTAGCAAGCCCCGAAATGCGAGTTGGACAGTGTTTTCGCCCAAAATTATGAAACTAAAGAAGTGGGGCAAAAATCTTAAAAAGCCAGCCGACAAAACGACGGAAAGGCCAGAGTTTTTTAAATTTTTCTGGGCTAATTTCCTGGCTATTGCTTAAAACTTCCTTAAAATCATTTTCCAAAGAATTAACAGTCGGTGTTTGATACATATAAATTCCGCACTCAAAGTGGTGATAAAAACTCCTGTAATCAAGATTTACTGAACCACAAGTTCCACGGTTATCATCAGAAACCATCACTTTGGAATGAATAAAGCCCGGCTGGTAGGTATAAACTTTAACTCCGTTTTCTATCATCAGTTTCATAAAGCGTAGGCCAACACAATAGGTTATAAAATGATCGTAATGCCCCGGAATTACAATTTTTACATCTACTCCTCTTTGGGCGGCAAAAATTAAATTATTTGCAATTGTATTATCCAAAATCAAATAGGGTGTCATTATATGCAGATATTTATGAGATTTTGTGATGATATAATTATAAACATTTTCTGCTATATCTTGTTTGTTAAAGGCATCGTCGGCGTAAGGAATTACAGCTCCCTTTTCCTGATATTTTTTGTAGGGAAGATTCATGTATTGTTCAAAATCACCCGCATCCAGATTTTTTATTCTATCCAGAGAATTCCAAAGTTCCAGAAAAATCATTGTGAAGGAGCGGACTCCACTTCCTTCTATTGAGATGGCATTATCTTTCCAGTAATCAAATCGGTGGTGATCCAGGTTCATATATTCGTCGGTTATATTAATTCCACCGGTAAAACAGATTCTTCCGTCTATATCCAGAATTTTATGATGATTTCTGTTATTTTGCGCGGTATCAAATAATGGAATTAATGGCTGATAAACCCTTACTTTTAGGCCCAGGCTTTGAAGATATTTTTTGTAATAACGAGTCGAAAGTCTTAAACTTCCAAGGCCATCGTAAATTATTCGGATTTCAAGGCCTTCTTTTACTTTTTCTTTTAAAATATCTAAAATCTGATTCCAAACCTGGCCTTCATCTATAATAAAATAGTCAATAAATATAAAAGATTTTGCCTTTTTTAATTCTTCCAGCATGTGGGGAAAAGCTTCTTCGCCACTTGGGTAATAATTTACTTTGTTTTCGCAATAGACAGGAAAATAATCATCCGATTTTAGATAAGTTGCTATATCTCTCACTTTTGGATAGGCCTTTTGAGCTTCTTCATCTTCCGGTAAATCTTGAATAAAGGGTCTGGCCTGACTTTTTACTTTTTTGAGTCTTTTAGAAAAAGTTACACTGCCAAGATTTTTATGACTGAGTAGATATAAAAATATTCCAAAAAGGGGAAAAATCAAAACCGGGAGCATCCATACCAGTTTGAATTCATTTTTACCTTCGGAATTCACAAGATAAATCATAAATATAAGACCAAAACCAACACTTCCTGCCAGTAAATATTCTTTAAAAGGATTAAATCTAAGAAAGGCCAGTAGATAGAAAACAATTTGTAAAAGAATTAAGAGGGCTATCAATAAAGCACGACTGTAAATAATTCTACTTGCGATTTTGCTTTTTAATTTATATGGCGATTTTTCCTTTTTTCCCATACTTTAAATCTAATAAAAAATTCAGTTAAAACCAAAAAAAAATGGCCCACAAATACTAAAAATGTAGTTATGGACCATTTTATAATCTTCTGTAAAAGCTTTTATTTATTCTTCCGAACTGTAACTTGTCAGGTCTGGCAGTTCATCCAAAGTTATTGCGTATTCGTGATTGTAGACGGTGGATTTTACTTCTTCGCTGTTGTAATAGGTGCCGGCCCAGAAGTTACTACTTGAGGTATTTGTTGTAACGCAGGAGTTTGTTTCGTCCCAGTCACCATCGTTCCAAACCATAAAGAAAGACCACATAGCAGAATCATCGTAACAGGCCTGAGGATTTGGCAGATAACCACATTCACTCATACAAACCATTTTTGTTGTAGAGCCCATTTCTGTTGAATAAGTTGTATAGGCAGATTTTCTGCTGGAATGATTTCCGTAAGTTGAATCAGAATCTCCAGCGTAAATATCGTCTCCAATAATATCTACGTAATCGTCGCCCGGGTAGAAGGCTTCATTCTGTCCGTTCCAGAGCCAGATTAAGTTGTGAATTCCTTTTGTTTCTGTAAAGTATTCATACATGAGTTTCCAGAGGGCAATGTAACATTGGCCGCAAATGTCTTGGTCTGTAGAAACTGTATAAGCAGCATTATCTGAATCATAAGAAGTTGAATTTCCAGCTCCCCACCAGAACCAGGCTACCCCTGTATTGTTATATAAACCAACATTTCCAGCACCTTCGTGCATTGGTCTCCAGATTACAGGCACTCCGGCTTCCTGCAATTCAAGCAGTTCTGTGGCAATAACATCCAGGTCTGCCATCATTTCTGTGTAATCTGTAGAAGAAGTTTTCCAGCTGTCAGAATCTGTGTCGTAAGGAATGCGGAAATCAATTTCTTCCGGCTTATAAGAACCAGATTTTCCACTAACATATTCCCAAGTTGGATCTCTCCAGTGCCAGCAGAAGGTTACAATTCCGTGCTGACCAGAAACTGTAGTATTTCCATCCCAGTCCTGACCATTCCAGAATTTTATAGCCCTCTCTGTCTGAACATTATTTGCAGTCCAGCCAAGACTTGTGTAGTTCATAAAATCAAAGCCCATAAGAGCAGGATATTTTTCTACACTATCATATACCCGGGAAAGCATATCGCAGTCATCGTTCCAGGCATTTTCCATCTGACCGGTGATTATTTTTTTACCGTATATATCCTGTAAATACTGGTAGAGGCGTTTTGCATTTGCAGTGGCATTTGCATCACTTAAATCAGAATCGATTGTGGCGCCGTCATCTGTATTCTGCGGGGTATTTTCTGTAACAGAAGTTTGAGGCTTGCAGGAAATAAAAGTTGGAAATGCTAATAAAAATGATAAAAAAATAATAGAAATCTTTTTCATATGTCCTTCCTAATAAAAATATTGTGTGAGGTCTGTCCCCCTATTTTTGCCAGTTTTCAGGAAACCTCGTAACTCATACTTTTTTCTATTAGGGGACAGACCCCTACACTTATCATTAATTTAGTTTAAAATATCACATCTTTCCTAAAAGTCAATTAAATATTAGTTATAATTAAGTTATTTCTTACAATTTATTAGGTTAATTCAATTAAAAAAAAAGACAGCGGATATTCAATCAGCTGTCTTTAATAATCTATTCTCAAAAATAATTAATTCTTATCTTTTTTACCCATTGCCTTAGATCTTAAATCGTAAAGGTAACGTTTGATTTTTTGAGTTGCTGTTTTTTCAAAGCCAGGAACTTCCTTAACTTTTCCTACTTTTGAAGTCTTATTAACTCGGCTGTTTACATAAAATTGAATCTCACTTGTGATTCTTTCTTTTTCGTAAGAAATATTTCTAAGGAATTCTTCACTTTGTTTTTTAGCAGTTTCGGAAAGATTTTCTCCAACCCCTTTAATCAACTGGGCAATTCCGCCAGACTTTTCGTTAACTCTTTTTTCTGCTTCTGCATTTACTTTTTCTTCATCAAACTGAACAAGAGCAACAAGTCCATCATCATCTTCTACAACCAAAGATTCTGCAATTAAAGGATGCTGATTTAATACAAATTCAATATCTTCTGGGTAAATATTTTCACCACTTGGTCCCAGAATCATATTTTTATTTCTTCCCTTTAAAACAAGATATGGTTTTCCGTGTTTTTTAACAAAAATACCCAAATCACCAGTCTTAAAATAACCTGGGCCGGCTGAATCTTCTTCACTTGTAAATACAGTTTTTGTAAGTTCAGGATCTTTATAATAACCCTTCATTACATTTTCACCTTTTACAACAATTTCACCAACTCCATTTTTAGGATTTGGATTATTGATTTTCATATCAACGCCAGGCATTACAACACCAATTGTTCCAGGAACTGTAATTTTTGGTCCACTTGAAGCAAGTAATGGTGAAGTTTCTGTAAGGCCGTAACCAATTGCATAAGGGAATTTTGCTTCTTTCATAAAATGTTCAACTTTTGGATCAAGCATAGCGCCACCAATTCCAAAGAAAATCAAATGACCACCAAAAGTTTTTTTCAAAGATTTTCCGGCAACTTTATTCAACATTCTTCTTGTAAGAGGGAATTTATAAAGTGATTTCATAAATCCATTTTTAGTTAAAGTTGGCAAAACCTTATTTTTATAGATTTTTTCCATAATTAAAGGAACAGAAAGTACAATAGTTGGCTGAACAATTTTAAAAGCAGGCATTAAAGCAGATACCGTTGGTGGTTTTCCAAGGTAATAAATACAAGCACCATTTAAGAGCTGCATAGAAAAACTTACAGTGAATTCATAAACATGAGAAAGTGGAAGGAATGAAAGTGTTCTGTCCAATTTATTTACACGGTGAGTATACTGACACTGAACACAAGTCCAAACAAGATTTTTATGAGTAAGTTCTACACCCTTTGAACGTCCTGTAGTTCCAGAAGTATAAATTAAAGAGGCAGTATCTTCTTCTTTTGTTTCGCTTACAATTTCAGGAAGATTTTCAAAATCGGCGATTGTTTTTCCAGAAAATTCAGCAGGGCCCTTTGTAATAGAAAAATCTTCAATTTTAATTACAATCGAAGGAGCTTTGTCTCCCAATTTGTCGATTTTAGAATAAAGTTTCTGTTCTACAAAAATTCCATCAACTCCACAGTGAGCAAAAATAGATTCCAATTCTGTATCAGAAAAATCTGGAAGTAAAGGAACTGCAATCATTCCATAACTTACAATAGCAAAATAAGAAATACCCCATTCTGGTCTTCCTGTAGATAAAATAGCTATTTTTGAGCCCTTTTTAAGACCAAGACCGTGTAACATTTTTGCTACAGATTGAGCTTTTTGACCAAGTTGAGCATAAGTATAAGGACTGCCACCAACCAGTGTAACAGCAGGTCTTTCTCCGAATTTTTTAATTGAATTGTTCAATAATGCAGGAAATGTGAATTTACCCAGATCGTCAATTGTTTCCATTGCCAAACCCTTATAAAAAAATAATATTACTCTCTTTAATATCTACTTTACAATTTAACATTTTTTGTCATATTAACAAAGAGAAATTTTAATATATTTAAATTTTTATAAATTCTGACGGCAGCCAAAACTATTCTTTCAGGGCTTTTTTTATATCTTCCAGAACAAGTAAATCATCAATTGCAATAGATAAAGGGCTTTTTAACTCCTCTTTTCCATCCAGAAAATCCACGGCGTTTTGAACCATGTTTGCAAAATATCCTGTTTTTTTAGGAATTTTCACAGATTTATCGGGCATAAGTGAATAAAAACCGGTATAAAGATTAGATTCCTTGCGCTGATAAAAATTTGCATAACCGTTTCCCAAAGAGATTCTTCCTTTTGTACCTAAAATATCCAGCCCAAAAGAAAAGAATTTACTTCGACCGCTCATTTTGATTTCTACCAGAGGGCATTTTTTACATTTGTATAAGGCTGTAAAATTTCTTACGATTGATTTTTCGTCCCGGTAGATTCCGGTAACAAGAGGATTTTCTAATTTTTCGTCCAATAGGAATTGAACTATATCAACAAGGTGAGTTCCATCGTGCAAAAGACTGTAAGAACCATCTTTTTCAAATTCAGCCCCATAAACTCTAAGTCCCGAGTACAATTCCCCGGTTAGCGACTGAATATCCCCAATTTTTTCTAAATAATCTTTGGCAATAATATAATCTCTGCTAAAACGCCTTTCGTGATTTACCATGACAGGAACTTTATATTCACTGGCGCAAGCTGCAATTTTCCCGGCCTCTTCTGAATTTAAGGCAACCGGTTTTTCAAGAATTACAAGACGAGGTTTTGCTTTTATTGCCGCAAGACATTCTTCCATATGTGATTCTTCATTTACGGCTACAGTTATAATATCAGGATGAAGAGAGGCATAAAGCTGCTGACTCGAAGTAAAAGTTGCAGCCTTAGCCTTATTATATTTCTTCCATTTCTCAAGATTTTGGGGGTTAGAGTCAGCGGCTCCAATCAGATTAATCCTCTTGTTTGCTTTTAAGGCCATTGTGTGCGAAGCGGGTTGTTCCCTTTTTTTATCAAAACCAAGAGTAAAACCAATTCTACCAGTACCAATAATTACAGCACTATAATTCATTTTTCTAACCTCTTAATGAGATTTTACTTGTAAAAACTAACCTTTAACAGCCCCATTTGTAATACCTGCGTAAATTTGTTTTTGGCAGAAAAGGAAAATAATCAGGGCAGGAATAATAGAAATAATTACACCTGCACAAATCAAATTATATTGATTTCCCAGAGGCCCCGTAAAAGTGTAGAGGGAAATTGCAACAGTTCTAAGTTTTGTATCTTGGAGATATAAGTTTGCACTGTAATATTCATTGTAACAACTTACACCTTTTAAAATCATACTTGTGATTGTTGCAGGTTTTAGTAAAGGTAAAATTATTTTCCAGTAGATTGTAAAATATGACGCTCCATCAATAATTGCCGACTCATCAAGAGAATAAGAAATATTTTCCATAAATTGAATAAAAATATAGATGGAAATTACATCGGTTCCCATCATCATTATGATATAACCGTAAAGATGATTGATAAAACCTAGTTTTCCCATAATTGAGTAAACTGCAACCTGCATGGCAACACCTGGTAAAAGTGTGGCAAATAAAAATAATTTACGAATCAGGCTGTTACCCGGAAAGCGGAATCTGTTCAAAATGTAAGCAAGCTGAGAACTAATTAAAATTGAACCCGCCAGAACCGAAATCAAAACAATGGCAGAATTAATAAAAGCCCGTCCCATGTGAGCAAGATTAAAGGCGTTGGCAAAATTCTCTAAGGCCCAGTGTTTTGGAAACATCATTACCGAAGAATTTTGATATTCCTCTGGATTTTTAAATGCAGTTACAAAGCAGGAAAATAAAGGTACTAAAGTCCAAAAAACAAAAAATATCAAAATAAAATATTTAAAAAATGTTGTTATTATTGTTGTTGCTTTTGCTTTTTTGTCTAATTTCATAATACACTTCCTCCTTTATTTTCTCCTGTATCAGCATTTCTAAATACATATTTGAATAAGATTTTCTGCAGGATTGTAACTATAAAAATTAAACAGAGAAGGAATACTGCCATTGCCGAAGCAAGACCAACTTTCTGACTTGTATGTGCAACCTGATCCATAATGATAAAATAAGTACCAGTTCCATTTGCACCCTTTGTAATAACAAATGGAGGTTCAAAAGCACTCAAAGAACCTGTTATAGACAGGATAATATTCAAGGTAACAATTGTTTTTATACTTGGAAGTATTATATGAAAGAACTGTTGAACTTTATTTGCTCCATCCAATTCTGCTGCTTCGTATAATTCTGGATCTACAGACATAATAGCGCCAATAAATAAAACCATATTCTGGCCTAAATATCTCCAGACTGAAGTACCAACCAAAGAAACATTATTAAGCCCCTGAGTTTTTAACCAGTAGGGAAGATTTTCTTTTGGAATACCAATCCAGCTCAAAACTGTATCAAAAACAAATCCTCTTGTAAAAAAGAACTTAAAAATAAAACCGATTGCAATACCATTTATAAGATATGGGAAAAATAAAGAACCCTTAAAAAAGTTTCCCATTTTTGTCTTAAAACTGAGCATGGTAGCAAGCATAAGTGCCAAAACTAATTGGACAACTGAACCACCCATATAATAAAGTGATAATTTTAAAGCATTAAAAATATCTTTACGGGCAAAAAGATCTCGATAATTTCTTAAACCTACAAAAGTTCTTTCTCCGATGTATTTCATTTTAAAGAAACTATAACCAACCATCTCGCCAAAAGGTAAATAGGTAAAAACAAATAATAAGATGAGTGGTATAGAAATAAAAGCCGCTATTACAAGCCACTTTTGGGCTTTTTTTGATAAAGAATGTTTATTTTTCATCTGAAAAACCTCTGTTTAGACAAGAATAAAAAAATAAGACGGCCCATAAAAATGAACCGTCTTAAACATCAATTAAAATTAGTATTTAATTTCAACAGAAGCACTATTTTGAGCAGCAGTCCAAGCAGTGTTCCAGTCATCCATAATTGCATCAAATGACTTATCACCGTTTGCAGCATGTTCAATAATTTCCTGAACTTTAAGATTACCACCAGCGTTGATATTCAATTCTGATTCAGAATTAAGTTCATTCAATAAATCAGCTTCACCAGCAAGAGATGGAGCGTCAGCAACAAATGCAACATTATTTTCTGAGAATGCAGCATAAGCAGCAGGATAATTATTATCGTTAGCAGCGATTGGAATACCACCTTCATTGTAAGCAAATCCAGATTTTTCTGTGAACCACTTAACAAATACTAAAGCAGCCTTTTGATTGTCGCTTGCGGCCTTTGAATTGATACCGAAACAATAATCAGGACCTGCAGAAGCATACTGTTTTCCGTTGATAGTAATTGGGAAAGACATATAACCAATATCATCTGGGTTAGGACCAGCACCCTGCATCTGAGTAAATGCCCAAGATCCAAGAACCATTGTTCCAATTTCACCACGGTTGATCATACCTTTACAACCTTCCCAGTCAGTTGTTGTATAGTCATCTTCGATAAGATCGTTTTCAGCAGCATCATAAAGAACTTTATAAACTGCATAAGCATGAGTATTATCACCATAATTTTTAAAAGGATCTGCTGTGTGAAGTAATACATTATTCATATAATTTTCATCACCAGTAGCAGATCCACCAAGATAAGCATCCCAGGCACCCATAGTCCAACCAGCAGCGTAGTTAGTATAAAGTGGGATAGCATCTGTGTTTTCTTTAACTTTCTTTAAACAATCAATAAATTCATCTGGAGTTTTTGGAAGATTAGTAATACCAGCATCTTTGAATACTTTTTTATTGTAAAGAACACCCTGTGCATTACCTGTAGATGGAATACCATACACTTTTCCGCCATATTCCCAGTTTGAAGCAAATTTGATTACTTTATTCATTTCATCTAAAGAACCAAAAGAAAGGAAATAATTTCCAAGTTCTTTTTTATCAATAGCAGGAATCATCATAATATCGCCCCAGTCACCACCCTGAAGACGGAGTAAAGAAGTAGAAGCATAATCTGTAATACCTTCAATTTCTACTTTAATATTTGGATATAGTTTATTAAACTCTTCAAGATATTTTGCAAAAGTTACTCCAGGATAAGTATCCTGCAGCATATCTGTACGATGTGTAAGTAATTTTACAGTAGCTTTAACATCTGTATAAGATTTTCCTAATTCAACATCAGCATATCCAAGAATATCAGTAGAGGAAGTCTTTGCAGTGCCTTCTTTCTTTGTACAACTCATAAAAGAAATAAAAGAGCCAACAATTGCTGTAAAAGCAATTACCTTCATTAACTTTTTCATAGATAAGTCCTCCTAAATAACTTATTTTCTATTAACTGAATTCATCATAACACAGTTTTATAATTAAGCAACTTAATCCACCGTTTAACAAATTTAATTAAGTTAATTTAGCTTTCTATTTAAGTTATTTTTAAGTAATTTTTTTACAAAAGGAGAATATCAGGCACAAAAGCTGGGAGACATGGGGTCAGACCTCTAAGACTGTGACTTAAAATTATTACTGGGGACAGACCTCTAATACTGGACTTAAAATTATCGCTGGGGACAGACCTCTAATACTGTGACCTAAAATGATTACTGGGGACAGACCCCTAACACTGGGACTTAAAATAACCGCTGGGGACAGCCCCCTAACACTGCCCTTAAAATTATTACTGGGGACAGACCCCTAATACTGGACTTAAAATTATTACTAGGGACAGACCCCTAACTTTTTACAAAAAAAATAAGGAAAATCTCTTATACCAAAAAAGAACTTTAGTTTTCTCAAAACAGGAAAATTTCCGTAAAAAACTCAAAAAAATAACCTAAGTTACCTAGAATTTTACACATTTTGTTGCGCTTTTGTGCTGTTTTATACGATATATTAAGTACATAAAATAAAAGTTTATATAATGTCGGGAGAAAATTTATGAACAAAGTTAATGAAGTTAAAAATTCAAAAAAGAATTCATTTGGGAACATTTTATATGCAGATTTCTTTTGCATGGACTGTGGAGAAGCCTTTTCATCTCCATTTTTTCACTATGTAATGAAACGTGCAAAATGCCCGGAATGTGGTAATAAAAATACAAAATTAGTTTGTTTATCAAATCAAACACCAGTATTAAGTATGTAAGTCAAATATCATAAATAATAATTTTATGACTATTAATCATAATTGATTCTGCTGTATAGAGTTCCATTATTTTTTGGGACTCTTTTTTTATATTTTGTTAACACTTTTATAATAAAACACTTAATATCGCTTACAAAATATAGAATATAAAGTATAATAATTTCTGTATTTATAAAAGTTGATTTATATCTATTCATACAGGATTTATATGATTTCACGATTGGAGAAGTTTAAGAACTTAATGCTTTATGCTGGTCTTACAAAAGAAGAGTATAAAGCAATAAACAAGGAAAGAATTGCTCAAAACAGAAGCAGTCTTTTAACAGTAACAATTATTACAATTTTAGGATTTGCAATTCTAACTGTCCTTTCTATTTTCAAGATTGGAGCATTCAAGGACTTTGGTCTTATCTACTTTGTTTGTTTTTTATTTTTCTCAATTTATCTGATATTTTGTTTTACCCTTAGCGAAAAATACCCCCTTATCATTAGAATTGGAACTTACTTTTTTATGGTGAGTATTTTATCTTTTGGTATTTATCTTGCCCTTGTAATTGGTGTAAAAGAAAGAACTGTATCATTAATTGCTTTTATGATGGCAATCCCCTCTTTATTTTTAGTTTCTCCCCTGGGATATACAATTTTATTTTTTATCTGCCAGGCCACTTATATCACTTTAAGTTACCTTAGACAGGAAGAATTTCTTTTCTTAATAAATTTAGAAAATGTAGTAGTTTTTGGATGTATTAGTTTAATTCTTGGTTTTTATGTAATGTGTGTAAAAGCCGCAAAATTAAAAGCTGAAAATAAAAATGATTATTTAATTAGAAGAGATCAATTAACTGGTATTTACAATCGACGATATTACGAAAGAGTTTTAGCCGGCCCAAAAGATATCTCAAAAATGGCTGTAATTTTGTTTGATTTGAACGGCCTGAAAATTGTAAATGATCAGATTGGTCACGAAGCTGGAGATGAATTAATCAAAGGCGCGGCTGCTTGTATTAATGAAGTTTTTAAAAACTACGGAGATAATTTTAGAATTGGTGGAGATGAATTCGTTACCCTCCTTTCTGATGATTACAATTTAGACTTATTAATAGAAGATTTTGAAAACTTATATCATTCCTGGAAAGGTAAACATAATCAAGAAATTCTAATTTCTTATGGAATCGCAAGAGCCTCTGAAAACCCTGATAAAAATTTACCTCAACTTGTAAATTTGGCTGATAAATTAATGTACGAAAACAAAGCTGAATTTTATAAAACTCACAAATCAATAGACCGAAGAAACAGAGATTAATTATTTTTTGTAATTTCTATATAATTCTCTTAACGCTAATCAAGGATTCTTTATGACTATTAAACTTGCAGAAAAATCAGATGTAAATCGTATTATGGACATTTATGCTTTTGCCCGTGATTTTATGGCAAAAAACGGAAATCCTAATCAATGGGGACCAACTAAGTGGCCTCCTCTTGAAGTTATAAACCAAGATATTGATAAGAAAAAACTCTTTCTATGTTTACATGAAGATAGAATTGTAGGCGTATTCTTTTATGATTTTGGAAAAAAGATTGAAGCCTGTTATAACAAGATTGAAGAAGGTTCCTGGTCCAGCCCAGAAACTTATGGGGTTGTACATAGAATAGCAGGAGACGGTTCTGTAAAAGGAATCGGCTCATTTTGTATCAACTGGGCCTTTGAAAAAGCAGGCTGCCTTAGAATGGATACCCACCCAGATAATCTTCCCATGCAGGGACTTTTAACAAAACTAGGCTTTAAAAAATGTGGAATTATTCATGTAGAAGAAGATGATTATCCCCGTTTTGCATATGAAAAAGTAGAGTAAAATTTAAACCTTCCTTAAAATCAAATACCGCAGGTTGTTTCAACAACCGAGGATATTTGATTCGCAATATAAGAGTTTCGCAAGAAACTCTAAGTTAAATTGAATGGCGATATTTTAGCCATTCAATTTAAACCTTATTCTGTGCCCGCCAATCTTTTGGTAATAGCCCGCAGTGACTTTTAAATACAGACGAAAATTTACTGGCGTTTGAATAACCGCACATACCGGCAATTGCTGTAATGGATAAATCAGTGCTAAGAAGAAGATTTTTAGCTTCCTGGATTCTTGCTTGAGTCCTAAAAGTATTTATTGTAACTCCATACATTTCTTTGAATACTTTTTGAAGACTTGTTCTGTTTAGATTTACCTTTGCAGCCAATTCTTCAATTGAAATTTCTTTTTCCAAATTAGAGTTGATTAGACGTCTGACCTGCTGAACTTTACGACCGGTATTTCCACTAAAATATAAATCTGAATGATTAGGATTTTGAGGGTCCTTTAAAATCAAAAGCAAGGAATAAATAACCGCAAGTTTTATGTAATAGGCAGAATATTTGCTGGACCTTTGCATCATTTCTAAAAACAATTTTTCCAGTAAATCATCTGCAGCAAATTTTACACAGGAATCCGAAGAACGGATTTCAGGAAGAAAATTCTCCAGAGTAAATTCTTTACTGGAAAAAAAATCATTTAAGAAATCAATTGCCTGAGCTGGAAAAAGAAGCAGACTCAAACAATTCATACCGTTTTTACCAAGATTACAATTTTTAGTAGAAGTTTTGCTGTTAAATAAAAGTACATCGCCCTTATCGCCACTTATAACCTGTCGATTCATTAATTCAAAGTCGCCGTGACCTTCGGCAATGTACATTATTTCTATTGAATCAAATTCTTTTTTCTCTGCCTGATAATTTGGGCAGTAAGATTCAAGTTCTGAATAGACGAGTTCAATTCCAGGTGCAATATGAGTATGTTTCATTATTCCCTGACCAATAGGTTCTCGTAAACGGTACACTTCTTCAGCTTCATGTTTACTAACTAAATCCATATAGAACATTACCAGTTGATCAGAAGGAAGTTTTTCTATACGGGAAAGAAGCTCGTCATCCATTTTTATCTACTCCACTTTTTTCATTTTGCTAAAGGCACTTATAAGATAAATTACTGCTAGAATAAGTACAACTAAATCTGTAACCAACTGAGCATAAAAAACACCTTTTACTTCAAGACCAAACATTCTTGGTAAGAAGATTACTAATGGAATGAATAATACCAGTTGTCTTGCAAGAGCCAGAACAGATGCCGCACTTGCTTTTCCAATTGCCTGGAAGAAAGTAATAGATAAAATCAAAACTCCATAAGAAATATAACTTGTAAAAAGAACACGGAGCATTGGAGAACCCATTTCTACAATTGCAGAATCAGTAATAAACATAGAAAGCATTTTTGCAGGAAAGCACATAATTGGAATGTAGAAAACCATAGCCAGAACTGTAGCTGCAATCATAAAAGTTTTTGTAAAAGCTCTTACGCGGTCATAATTTTTAGCCCCGTAGTTTGTTCCAATGGCAGGCTGGAATCCCTGACTTATTCCCCACAAAGGAATAAAAGAAAAGGCCTGTAAACTTAAAGAGGCACCCAAAATTGTCTGCCAGCTACTTCCTCCCCAACGCTGAGCTGTACTGTAAAGAATTGTCTGCTGAACCATAGACATAACCTGCATAAGCATTGCCGAAAGACCTACACTTAAAACCGGTTTAATCAAAGTTTTTTCAAAGCGGATTTTGTGAATGCGAACAGTATCACTCTTCTTAATGAAATAGAAGAAAGACATAAGCATTAAAACCAATTGAGAAATGATTGTTGCAAAAGCAGCTCCTAAAATTCCATTACCTTCACCAAATGCAATAATTAAAATTGGATCCAAAATGATATTTAGAATTGCACTTATAGCCATAATAATCATAGCTTTTTTGAGCTTACCTTCACCACGCATAATCATATTTGTAGACTGACCAAGATTTACAAAAAGTGAACCGCAGAAAACTATACGCAGATAACGTACGGCTTCTTCTAATACCTCTCCCTGAGCTCCTGCAAGAGAAAGCAGCTGACGGGTAAAAATCAAACCAAAAACAATTACCAGACAGGAAAGAACACTAACAAAGGCAATCAGATTACCCATTATTCTGTCTATTACATCCTGATTTCTTTCTCCAATAGCTCTGGATAAAACCGATGAAGAACCCATTCCTACCAAAGTGGCAATTCCACTGTTTATAAGAGTAAAGGGATAAGAAACCTTAACTGCTGTCATTGCTACAGGGCCAACCATCTGACCTACAAATACAGCATCCATAAAATTGTAGAGACCAATTACAACCATACCCAAAATTGCAGGAACACTTAGAGTAAGCATTGTCTTAAATACATTTCCACTTACCAGCATTTCGCGGGTATCCTGTTTGTCACTCATAAAAAACCTCCAGAGATAACTTTTTTATTATTTTGTTAGTTATAACTAACTCTATAAATATTATCAGACCTGATTTTTTCTAACTACTCTAAAAGGCAAATTTCAGCCCATTCTGCAATTTAAATTGCAAAAAAAAAGACCAACCTCATTGGGCTGGCCTATATTAGTGATTTTGATTATTACTCTGGATCGTAAATATTTATGTGTAAATCCTTCAACTGTTGTTCGTCTACAACTGATGGACATCTGTACGTCCGGTCAAGACACGCTTCGCTCAAGACCTTGACTCGTCCGTTTGACGGGTGTTTGCTTTCAGCATACACACACATACGTCCGGTCAAGGCACGCTTCGCTTAAAGCCTTGACTCGTCCGTTTGACAGGTGTTTGCTTTCAGCATACACCTGTCATCCATTACTCTTTTTCAGTACACTTAATATGTAAATCGTCTAACTGACTCTGATCAACTTCACTCGGACAGCTGTCCATTGGAGACATTGCCAAATTATTCTTAGGGAAGGCGATTACTTCGTGGATGGATTCTTCGTGGCACATTAACATGATTAAGCGGTCCAAACCTGGGGCAATTCCTCCGTGTGGTGGGGCACCGAATTTGAAGGCTTGTACTAAGAAACCAAAGGCTTTTTCGGCGCGTTCGCGGCTGTAGCCTACTATTTCGAAGATTCTTTCCTGAAGGGCTGGGTCGTTAATACGCATAGAACCTGAAGCTAATTCGTAGCCGTTCAATACTAAGTCGTACAAATCACCTTTTACTGCACCTGGGTCAGATTCAAGGGTATCCCAGTACTGTTTTTGTGGAAGGGTGAACATGTGGTGT
>JAIKYZ010000069.1 GCA_024682655.1 Treponema sp. | reverse complement strand
GTTGTGAATATAAAAGCAGATCAGAATAAAATACCTTCTTTAATTGATAACAAATCAATTTTCCCCGCTTATCATATGAACAAAAAACATTGGATTACAGTGGTGCTTACAGCGGTGACAGATTTTTCAAAATTATGCCAGCTGACCGGGGAAAGCTATGAGCTTGTAATGAAGAACGGTAGATAAGATTTATTTTTTGTGAGCTGTGATTATCGTGTAAGAATAAGCGTTCACAGTGATGACAGCTCCATCGATGCTGACGTACCAGTTTTTTCCCTGTCTTGTAATTTGCGCCCCCGGCGACTGGATTTTTTCCCTACACCAGACGACGACATCTGTAACTTCCTGACCGAGGCTGAGGTTCCGGCGTATGCGGTCTATTCCCATTGGCGTTGTGTGAAGGTGGTTTAGATTTTGTAAAAGAGCGTTTGAGTTTGTCATTTGTATTTCTCCTATATAAATAGTCTATTCAGCTTTTGTATAAAGCTCGATATGATTTCCTTCTGAATCAATGAATTCAGTAACCCAGTTATTGCCGATTTTTGTCAGGGGAAAACAAATTTCTTTACCAGAAAGCTTCTTTTTCAACTCTTCCAGCGTTTCAAAGCATATACTCGGAAGGCAGTTACTTCCGTAAGAATGCCGCTCGCCAACCTTTTTGTAAGCAAATAAATGAAAACGAAAACCACTAATATTAAAATATCCGCCAAGTTCACTTTTGCTGTAGATTTTCTGTTCAAAAAAATCTTCCTTAAAATCAAATACCGCAGGTTGTTTCAACAACCGAGGATATTTGATTCGCAATACAAGAGTTTCGCAAGAAACTCTAAGTTAAATTGAATGGCGATATTTTAGCCATTCAATTTAAACCTTCATTTTTTTTCTAACTATTTTACGGTTCTTAAGGCCTGGGCAGGACTCATTCCCGCAGCTTTTTTTGCACTCTTTCTAACAGCAAGACTTGTAAGAATAATTAAAAGCAAATACTGCAAAAGAATAGTTCCCGCAGAAAGTTTAAATGTAAAGTGACCTTTATGAAGGAACATTGCAAGAGATTCAATCCTAACTGGAATCATATGAACTACAAACATCAGTATAAAAGAAAGAATCATTCCTAAAACTGCGCCAAGTAAACAAAGAATTACCGCTTCGCCTGTAAAAACAAAACGGGTATCTTTACCTTCCATACCTAAAGCCCTCATAGTTCCAATTTCGCGGATTCTTTCGTAAAGAACCATTCTATAAGTATTTGAAACTCCAACCATTACAATTAATAAAATCACTATTAAGATTACAGTTGTTACAGTGTGAACAATAGACATTACAGTTTTTAAAGCAGGAATTGCATCGTTTAAACATTCAACTCCGTATTTTGTACCTTCCCACATAATATCATTTGAGACAAATTGCTTATCAATGCCCTTATCAATATTATTTGGGTTGGTTTTTACAGCCTGGGCTCTTGAAGAAACATTAAATCCATCTTTTCGAATTAAATCTTCAATTTCAAGGGCAGTTTTTAACTGGTCCTTTTTATTTTTAAGAATAACAGTAAAGGTTGAATATCCACCGGAAGGAATTCCAGAAAATTCATTTACACTATCAATATTGGCAAAAACTTTTGCAGAATCTACCAGAGAATTTGCCTTTGTGATTGCGGCAATTGTGAAGTCAGCAACATTATTTTGGCCATAAATTGTAAGCCCCGTAAAAATAATCTGATCCCCAACTTTTAAATTCAAGTTATCTGCAACTTTTGTATTTATTATCAGGGCATCAGCTTTTTTATCTAAATCTTCCAGACTTCCTTCCACAACTTGAAAAGAATCTAAAAGCTCTTTATCGGAAAGGTCTCGGCCGTACATTCCAACCATAGACTTGCGGCCATTAAAAATCATCTGTCCATTTAAAAGGGTGTACTTTGAATAGGCCTGGTATTCAATATCACTTTTTTCAAGAAGATTTTTAATATATTCACCGTCTCTTACAATATTGATTAATTTAGGCTTTCCACCTTCTTCGCTGGCAGGAAGTTTTTCATAACCAGAAACTAAAACTGTACCTCCGGCAATCTGAGTGATTATAGCTTCCATATTATCAACCAGACCGGCAGTAAAACCATCTATAAAAGTAACAACTAAAAAGCCAAAAGCAATTGCACTTGCAAGAATGGCATTTCGTCTTTTTTGTCTTGTAAGATTTTTTAAAGATAAATTAAGTGGATTTTTCATTTTGACTACTCCTTACTCAAAGCTTTTAATGGAGTAATTTTTAATGCTGAACTAACAGGATATAAATTACTAATAATACTTCCAGCCAAAGCAACAATAACTGTAAGAATTATGATTTTAAAAGTTGGAATAAATTGAATTAAACCACCACCAAGTATTGTTTTTGCAATCAAATTATCAACAGTAATATGGAATGAATTGAAAATAGCGCTGATTATAAGAGCAAGAATAATTCCCACAAAAGAGGAAATACTGGTAAGGAAAATACTTTCTGCAAAAAATAATCTTCTTACAAATTTCTTTTCGGCCCCGATTGCCCTCATAGTTCCAATTTCGCCGGTTCTTTCTATTACACTCACAACCATTGTATTCATGATGATAATAAAAACTACAATTGCTAAAATTGCTATAAGAACATTAAATACAATTCCAATACCTTCAACCGTTGCAGAATAAGAATAAGCAGCCTGCTTCCAGTTTAAAACCTGAACATTTAATTCTTCTTCTTTACAGCGTTTTTCAATAGCTTCAATTACTTTTTTGTCCTGGCCTGGGAAATTACACTTTGCCAGAATAAAATGCCAGGAACCATCATCTGTTTTATTTAATTCATCTCTTAAACTTGTATCACCTAAAATTGAATCATAATCTTTTGTAACAGAAGACATAAAAGAAGAATCTTCGATTATTCCAAAATCATCAAAATCATCGCCGAATAAATCATCATCTGAAGAACCAAAAAGTTCATCTTCGCTCATTTGAGAAAGTTCAAGATCTACACTTTCTGGTAATTCCTGGGAAAAAGAAGAAGCATAAGTTAAATCTGCAAAAGAACGGGCCAAAGTTGGATCACAGTAAAGAATACTGTACATTGCAGAATTTTCGTTGGCAGGCTTGTAAAAACCACAGACCTTGCCTTCACGAATTACTCCGTTTGTATTCGCTCCAATAATCAAAATTGTATCGCCAATTTTCATATCTTCGTGGAAAAAGGAATCATAGGCCTTTTTTAATCTTGTATCGATTAAAACTTCATTACTTCCTTTTGAAGGAATGCCACCTTCTTTAATATCAAGAGAATCAAAAACCTGGTAGTAAGTTTCGTACTCTCCGGCAAAAATCAGAGAAATTGGCATATCTTCCAGGCCTAAATCATCTCTTTCGGTAATTTCAGAAAGATCAACTTCAAGATTATTTGTAACAATACACATAGAAGAAACCATTTTTGTCTGACATTTTATATCATCTTCCTCTGCAAGAATGGCTTCTACTTTTTCTAAATCTGGAAGTGCTGGAATTTGAGGAAATTCTCCACTTATATTAGTAGAATTCATACCAAAAATATCAATTATATCACCCTTATCTGGCTTTACAGAAAGAACTAAATCTCCAGTGTAATTTGCTCTAAAATCTCTTTCCAAGCCCCGGTTTACAGATTCAAGAAAAGAATTACCAAGAACTACAATTGCTACACCAAAAACCAAAAATAAAGAAATTATGATTGATTTTGATTTATGTTCTTTAAGATTTCTAAGGGCCAGTTTGAATATTTCTTTCATCAGTCGGCCACCTTAATTTTTTTCGATTATGTAAGTATCAGAACCAGATTTATATTCATCCTTTGTAATCTGGCCATCAAGAATATGAACAACATGATCACACATATCAACAATTCTTGAATCATGAGTAGAAAAGATAAAAGTTGTCTGTAAATCTTTATCTTTATTGAGTGATTTCATTAAAGAAAGAATCTGCTGAGAATTTACTGAGTCAAGGTTTGCGGTAGGTTCATCAGCTAAAATTACAGGAGCTTTTGTAACTAAGGCTCTGGCAATTGCAACTCTCTGGCGCTGACCTCCAGAAAGTTCTGTAGCCTTGTGATTTTTCCAGTCAGTAAGACCAACTTTTTCGATCAAATATTCAATCCACTCATTTTTCTGCTCCTTTGAAAAATCATCAACAGGACTTTTAGAAGCAGGATTTTTTGATTCCAAAAGCAGAGGGAATTCAATATTTTCGTAAACATTCAAAACAGGAATAAGATTAAAAGTCTGGAAAATAAATCCAAGGTGAGAACGGCGTAAAGCGGTTATTCTTTTATCAAGTTTTGCAGGAATTGTAGTTCTGATTTTTTTCTTTTTATCTTCTTCAGAACCCGAAGAAACCCATCTGGTATTTTCAGTTTCTGCATCGGCTAAATTAACTCCGGAATAAACATCGGTATCGCCAATAATGATTGAACCGGAAGTAGGTAAATCAATTAAACCAATCATATTTAAAATTGTAGATTTACCAGAACCCGAAGGCCCAGAAATTGCGGCAAATTCGCCTTTTTCTACTTTAAAAGAAACACCTTTTACCGCTTCCAGTTTTTGTTTTCCCATTGGATAAACTTTGCGAAGGTCATTTAAGGTTACAACTGACATATAACAACTCCTGAAGTGTAATAAATAGAAGAAATAAGTAATATTTCTGCTTTTTTGTAGTTTTACTAATTATTTTAAGTATGTTTTAAATCTAATAAAATTTCTATAAGAGACAAAGATAAAAAACAAAACTATAAAAACTTTTTCTAAAAACTATGAAGACCTTTGATTTTTTGATATAATCTTTAGTTCAAATGAATTACGAAAACCCATTAATTGTACAAGGTGACAGATCTCTTTTACTGGATGTGCATGCTCCACTGGCCGAAGAATGCCGTAATGCACTCATTCCTTTTGCCGAATTGGAAAAGTCTCCTGAACATCTACATACTTATAAACTATCTCCACTTTCTTTATGGAACGCTGCAAGTGCCGGTTTTAGCGCAGACGACGCCGCTCAAGTTTTACAAAAGTACAGCAGATATGACGTTCCTCAATCTATACTTGTATGGATAAAAGAAGTTTCCAGCAGATTTGGAAAATTACAATTATTGCCAGGACCTAGTATAAAAAATGAAAATGGGGAAGAAGAACAATATCTTTACCTAAAAGCAGATTCAACCCCGGTTTTTAAGGAAATTGGAGCAAATCACTCTGTAAAAAAATTACTTTGCACTGCAATGTCTTCGGAAATTGCAAAAGATGCCCCGGCTTTTTCTTACCTTTTGAAATTAACTGACCGAGGTACAATAAAACAACTTCTACTCCAGGCAGGCTGGCCGGTAAAAGACCAGGTTACTTTAGCCGACGGAGAAGCCTTAGATGTCAGTCTTAAACAGGTGACCTCAGGGGGCCAGCCTTTAGTTATAAGAGAGTATCAAAAAAACTCTGCAAAAGCTTTAATTGGCGATAAAGGGCCTGGAACTGGATTTGGTACAATTGTTCTACCTTGCGGGGCTGGAAAAACCATAGTCGGAATGCAGATTATGGATATGCTTAAAACTTCTACTTTGATTATAACTACAAATATTTCTGCCGTTCACCAGTGGATAGATGAACTTTTAGATAAAACAAATCTAAGCCCTGACCAGATTGCAGAATATTCTGGCGAAAATAAAGAAATCAAGCCGGTTACTGTTGCAACTTACCAGGTTTTAACTTGGCGCCCAACAAAAGATGGACCTTATCCTCATTTTTCCTTATTCCACCAGAGAGCCTGGGGTTTAATTATTTATGATGAAGTTCATATGTTACCAGCCCCAGTTTTCCGTGTAGTTGCAGAATTACAGGCCGTACGCCGAGTTGGTTTAACAGCAACTTTAGTAAGAGAAGACGGCTGCGAAGGTTATGTTTTTAGTTTAGTCGGACCAAAACGCTATGACGTTCCATGGAAAGAACTTGAAAGAGACCATTGGATTGCCTCTGCTGAATGTGTAGAAGTAAGAGTTGAATTACCAGCAAATCAGGAAATTCAATATGCAGTTGCAAATGCCCGCGAAAAACATAAAATCGCCAGCATGAATCCCAATAAAATTCAAATTGTTGAAGAAATAATTGAAAAATTCCCAGAAGATAAAATCTTAGTAATTGGACAATATCTGGAACAACTGGACGAAATAAGAAAAATACTCAACTGCCCTATCATCACCGGAAAAACTCCTAATAGCGAAAGGGATAAAATCTACAGTGAATTCAGGGAAGGAAAAATAAGGGTTCTTGTTGTGTCTAAAGTTGCAAACTTCGCCATTGATTTGCCAGATGCTTCACTTGCAATTCAGGTAAGCGGAACCTTTGGAAGCAGACAGGAAGAAGCCCAGAGACTTGGACGAATTTTAAGACCAAAAGAAAGAAAATCAAGATTTTTTACATTGATTACAAGAAACACAGTAGAAGAGGAATTTGGATCAAACAGACAAAAGTTTTTAGCAGAACAAGGCTATGAATATAGAATTGAACGCTATGACGGTCAATTACAAATAGACGGAGAGTTATAAAATGGTAGAAAACAATGTAGCAGAGTGGGCCGAGGCAATAGCTTCCCTTCCAGATAAAGAATTTTTTAGAATAATGAGACTTTATCTGGGCGAAATAAAAACTCCTTACAATAAACAGCGCCTTACCCAGCAACTTGCCGCTTTTATCAAACAGGCTCAAAACCTGGAAAACCTTTTAAAACTTCTAGATTCCTTTGACATTCAGGTTCTTACCGCAATTTCTTTGATTTCAAATGCAAGTCAGGAAAATATCACAGACTTTTTCAAAAATAAATATAGTCTTGGCGAAATTTATTCCCAGATAATGAATTTAAAGGAAAGACTTTTAATTTATTCACGAAAAGATCCTTACAGTGGACGAGAAATTCTCTTTCTAAATCCTCTTATTAGTCAGGAAATAAATAATTATCTGGATGTAAAAGAACTTTTTCCAATCGAAAACATAAAAGAAGTTTCTACAGAAGATTCCTTTATTATTTCACCAAATTTTATTGCCGCCTTTATTTCCTACATAAAAATTCATAAAATATCCTGCAAGGCAGATGGTAAACTCAAAAAAAATGATATAAACAAGCTGGAAGAATTATTCCCCGGCCGAATTGAATGTCTTCAGTTACTCCTAACTGCTTTTATAAATCTTTCTATTTTGATTGATGATAATTCGTCTTTGAAATTTGACGACAACAAGCTTTTAAATTTTGCAAAACTTCCTCTAGCTCAGCAATTTGCATTTTTATGCGCAGCCTCAGTTTCAAGATTTAGCCGTGACGGATTAAAAAAAGAAGCCCAGCTTTTACTTGATTGCTTAAATTCAATTCCTCAGACAGGTTATACAAGTCAAACTCTTTTATGGCTGGCCTTTTTGGCAGGTTCTTACAGTCAGGACGGAAATGCTCAAATCCGTCAGAGTAGATTTTCACAATTACTTCAATCTGCAAGAGCTCAGGAAAGTAATACCGATGCAGATCTTTTAGACCGAATGATTGATTCCGCCGTAACTTTTGGATTACTTCAAAAAATTGGTATTAATAATGAAGATAAAGAGATTTATATTTGCGGACAGATAAATCAATTTGCCCAGGAAATGCCCCAGGCAAAAGTCCTGAATATTGATTCAACTTTTACCGTAACTTTAATGCCAGGCCTTTCTCTTTTAAATCAATTGGCTTTTACAGATTTTATGAATCTCAAAAAATTTGGAATTGTAACAGAATACGAAATTTCAAAAAAATCTGTTTCTTACGCTTTTGACAGAGGCCTTACTCCAGAAGATATTTTTGCCACGGTAAATAAATTCTCCTACTACGAAATTCCTCAAAATCTTAAAATTAACATTCAGGAATGGTACAAGGCTTATTCTTCAGCTGTAATTTACAGTGGTTATATTTTAAAAGTAAGCGATAACAATATTCAAATAGCAGAAAACAATCCAAATATAAAAAAATACTTAAAAGAAAAACTTGCAGAGGGAATTTATTTATTAAATCTTCCTCCTCAAAGTAACATAAATATTTTTAAGCAGGAAAGCGGACTGGAATTTTTGGGTAACATTAAAACTTATTCCGAAAGTGAAAGTTCCCTTCCATTCCCTAAACTTTCAGAAAATTCACATCTAAAACTTTTAAACGAAGCTTCGGAAAAAGATTACAAAAAAATCGATATTAATCAGGCTCAAGATTTACTAAAAGAATTGAAAACTGAACTTTCCACAATGGAATTAGACCAGCACAAAAAAGAAAGTCTGGAATATAGAATTAAAAACCGAATGATTTTATCTACCGAGCAGTTAAAAATTGCTTCCATCCGAAGTGAAATTCTAGAAGCCGAAGGTATGGATTTTAATGGTAAGATCCACCTGATAGAAACTGCCATCAAAGAAGAAGATTTACTGGAAATTCAATTAGCAGATGCAAAAGGAAATTATGTTTCTCTGGTAGGCCACGCCTTAAGTCTTACTAAACAAATTGCAGATGGCCTTATGAGATTTCAAATTGAACCAAGTGGATTTATAGATTCCATTATTGTGAGTCAAATATCCCATGTAAAAAGGCTCAGATATTAGAGGCAAAAAATGACAATTAATAAGGAAGATCCTAACTCAATAAAGTTAGCAGCTCAGTATTTAAAAGAAGGAAAAATTGTAATTCTTCCAACCGATACAGTTTATGGTTTTAGCGGAATTGTAGACAAGGACAGTGATTTTAAAAGTGACCAGAAAATCCGCGAAATTAAAGGCCGGGCCGAAAATAAGCCATTAATACAGTTGATTGCAGATGCTGAAGATATAAAATTATACACAAAAGATAAAATCCCCGAGAAACTTCTGAATAAATGGCCGGGTTCTCTTACAATTATCGTTCACACAAAAGATGATGCTCCCCTTGCCCCTCATGCAAAACTTCCAACAATTGCCTTCCGCTGTCCAGGTGACCAATGGCTTAGACAAATAATAAAAGAATGTGGAAGTCCTATTTATTCTACCAGTGTAAATAGAAGCGGTCAGAAAGTTTTAGACACAGCCCTTGAAATTCAAAAAGAATTTTCAGAAGAAGTAGATTTGATTATTACCGATGGAGATAAAAAAGGAGCCCTGCCTTCAACTTTAGTTAGTCTGGAGGGCCAGGAAATTAAAGTTTTAAGACAAGGCTCTGTAAAAATTGAATAAGATTTTTAATTCAATTCAAAAAAACTTATTTCAATAAATCAAGATTCTTTTTAATTAATTCACATCTCTGCTTAACACAATCTGGAGAACGATGAGGATCTTCAGGGGTATTAAAAGTGTAATCGATTAATTTTTCTACACTTGTAGTTGCAACGTGCATTCTTGTATCTGAAGAAGCATAGTAAATATAAACTTTTCCATCATGTTCAATTGCACCGTTTGTAAATACAACATTAGAAACATCACCAGTTCTTTCACTTCCAAGAGGTACAAGGAAAACTCCGCTTGGTTCTGCAATTACTTTGCTTGGATCTTTTAAATCTGTTGCATAAACATATAAAACATAGCGTAAACCATCGGCAGTATTTCTAACTCCATGAGAAATATGAATCCAGCCCTTAGAAGTTTTTATTGGAGTTGCACCTGCTCCATTTTTTGCTTCGGTAATTGTATGATAGATTCTTTTTGAAATGATTTTTTCTTCATCAATTACAGGATTTGTAATATCAGAACAAAGTCCAAAACCAATTCCTCCACCACTTCCAGTATTAATAAAATCATCCATTGGGCGGGTGTAAAAGGCATACTTTCCATCAACAAATTCTGGGTGAAGACAAACATTTCTCTGTTGAGGAGAATTTTTTGTAACAAGATTAGGAAGTCTTTCCCAATTATCTAAATCTTTTGTACGAACAATTCCCGCAGCAGCTACAGCAGCACCTAAATCTGAAGAATTTTTATCTTTTGCTTCTGAACAGAAAACTCCATAAATCCAGCCGTCTTCATGTTGGGTTAAACGCATATCATAAACATTAGTTTCTTCAGGACAGGTATCTGGCAAAGTGATTGGATAATCGCGGAAACGGAAATTATCAATTCCATTTGGACTTTCGGCTACGGCAAAAAATGATTTACGGTCATTACCTTCAACACGACAAACAAGGCAGTATTTTCCATTTAAATAAATTGCCCCGGAATTAAAAACACAATTAACTCCTAATCTTTCCATAAAGAATGGATTACTTTCTTTACAAAGATCATATTTCCAGGTAAGAGGAACAGAATCTCTTGTTAAAATTGGATTTTCATAGCGGTCGTAAATACCATTATAAAAATCTTCATTGATTTTATTCTTGCGTGATAAAAATTCTTCCTGCTTTTTTAACAGTTCATAATATTTTTCGTGAATCATAAAAACTCCATTTTCCCCAAAATAGGAAATCTCTTTTAATTTACAAGATTATATAAATAATTATAAGCCTATAAATAAAAAAAACTCTGCCATACGACAGAGTTTATATTTTGAAAATTATTCAAATTAAAGTTTATCAATTAACATAGAACACTTTCCACTTGGAATTGGTAAAGTCTTCTTTTTCTGATCAAGAATGTTGATTGTAAAGTAGTAAAGTTTTTCACTTTCCATCTGAATTTCCCAACCACGGCTACTCTTATTAGAAAGAATTGTGATTAAGTTTCTCTTTAAGGAAAGTTTTTCAATTCCCATAATTTCAAGATTTGGAATAATCCAGTCTACAGTTTTTCTTGGTAAAGAAATTGAAAGTCCAATAACATTTTCAATCATCAAGGCAATAGTTGAAAGTCCCACAGTTAATAAATAACGAGGGCGGGCTTTTACTTTCCCGTCAGCAGACATACTTGCAAAGCCTTCTTTATTTGGACAGTAAGCTTCATAAAGATCGCCAGGTTCGTTTTTCTCATTTGGCATAAGAGTTTCAAGAACAAAATAAAGGTGACGAATTGCACATTCACGGGCAAGTTCATACTGACCATATTTTTCAAGACCTTTAATTACCATAAAGTTGAAAGCAGGCATTACACTACCACACCAGCCATTACCATCTTCACTAAAGTTTGGATTATCAACACTTAAAGTTGGGAATGGGTGTTCTGTTCCAAAAGAATTTGGATCATTTAAATGTTCTACAAGTCTATCAGCTTTATCTGCATTTGGAATTTCTGCAAGCATTGTCCAATAAGCAGCAATTGTCTTTACATTTAATCTATTTTCAGCCTTATCAAGATCATAGTAAAAACCAGTTTCATCATCCCACATCATAGAGTTGATTCTGGTTTTGATAGAGAAATACATTTTCTTGTACTGGAAACTAAGATCTTTATCATTCAAAATATCACCAAGAGCTGACATATAAGAAGCGTTGATTGCCATACAAGCGTTAAAATCAACAGGGTAATATGCAGAATCTCTAGGAGAATTCATCATTGAAGATGCGGCAACAGGTACAGCAAAAAGACCATTTTCCTGTTTAAAAGTAGTTTCAAGCCATGTCATATATTTCTGAAGATATGGCATAACTTCTTTGATTCTTTTTTTATTGGCAGACTTGTGGAATAAATTGTATTCAGCAAAGGCAAATAAAGGAAGGCCAACTCCCTGTGGATTTTCTGATGATAAAATAGCTTTATCGCCATCAACATCATACTTCCAGCGAATAGCCCCATTTTCTTCCTGTCTTGAATAAAAATAATCAATGTTTTTACAAGCGTCAAAATTACGATTTGAATAAACTAAAAAGAATGTAGATAAAATCGATTCAAACTGGTTCACAACATATTTATTGTTTTCAGGATAAATAAAAAGACCATCTGAATCCTGCTCTTTTGATGCAGGGTTAAACCAATATGCAGAAACCCATGACCAGGTTTTATTATAAATATCTACAAAATCCTGATCATAAAAATGAATCTGTGGGAAATCATGCTTGTTCACAAAGAACTCCTAAGTAATCCTTGTTTTATAGACGGAATCTAAGACCGTCAAGTACATATCATATCACAAAAACTTAATTTAAGGTTGATTTTAATAAAAAAAAGTCATTATTTCTGAAAAATTTTGAAGAAAATAACCATTCTCGTCTATTTATAGTATGAAGAGTTAATAAAAATCTCTTCGAATAAGGAGATTAGAGTATGCAATTTTATTCCTTTTCACCTTTTGGTTACGAAGGAGCACTTGTAACAGTTGAGGTTGATTTAAGACGTGGTATTCCGGCAGTTGATTTAGTTGGACTTGCGGACAATGCAGTAAAAGAATCTAGAGAAAGAATGCAGGCTGCAATTAGAAATTCCGGCTTCGAACTACCACCCGAAAGAGTTTTAATTAGTCTTTCACCAGCAGATTTAAAGAAAGAAGGAGCGGGGTTTGATCTTCCCATAACACTTGCAGTTCTTACCGCAAATGCTATTGAAAACGGAGAGGATAATTTTCTGTCCGATCCAATATTGGTTATGGGTGAATTAGAACTTTCAGGGAAAATAAGAAGTGTAAAGGGAGTTCACGCCGCAGTATCAACAGCAGCAAGTTGTGGAATAATGAGATGTAT
>JAIKYZ010000024.1 GCA_024682655.1 Treponema sp. | reverse complement strand
ACCGAGGATATTTGATTAACAATATAAGAGTTTCGCAAGAAACTCTAAGTTAAATTGAATGGCGATATTTTAGCCATTCAATTTAAACATTCTAAAGATTTAGATTAGTTTTAAATTTCAAATTTTTTTATAACTTATCTCGAAAAATCCTAAATATCCTACTACAATTGTCTCTTTAATTATTGTTTTTAAGGAGTAAATTATGATTTATGGTTACATCAGAGTAAGTACAGATAAGCAGACAGTCGAAAATCAAAGATTTGAAATTAATCAATATGCTGCAAAGAAAAAAATTGTAATTGAAGAATGGATTGAAGAAACTATTAGTGGAACTGTTGCACCTATAAAAAGAAATTTAGGCAAACTTTTAGAAAAACTTGTAAAAGGTGATATTGTTATTTGTTCCGAGATTTCCAGACTTGGCCGTTCTATGTTTATGATAATGTCCATCTTAAATTTATTAATGGAAAGAGGCGTCCAAATTCACACTGTAAAAGAAGGTTATGAACTTGGAGATGATATTTCCAGTAAGATTCTGGCCTTTGCTTTTAGTTTAAGTGCCGAAATTGAACGCTCCTTAATTTCACAAAGAACAAGTGAAGCCTTAAAAAGAAAAAAAGCTGAAGGTGTTGTTTTAGGCCGTCCCCGGGGAAAAGCAGATCATTACAAACTTACCCAATACGAAGAAGAAATCCGAGATATGTTTGAAGCAGGTATTTCTAAGACAAAAATATTTAAGCATTTTGGAGTCAGCAGTCAGACTTTGTATAATTTTTTGAATAGATGCGAATGGTATTCTGGAAAAAGAGGATAAGTTTTTTTATTTATATTTTGTAATAAACCCTCAATACGACCGGTCAAGGCACGCTTCGCTCAAGGCCTTGACTCGCTCGTTTTTAGGGGTTGTATTAACCCCTAAATAAAAAAGCCCGACGAAATATTTATAATATTTCATCGAGCTTATGTTTTTAATTAAATCAACTTATTGTTGAACTTATTCAGTTACAACTGTGATTGATTTAATATAGAACTGTCCAGCAGCTCCACGTGGGTTAATACCAAAGTACTGAACTTTAGAAGCATCATAATCAGCAGCAGCACCAGCGAATTTTCCATTACCTGCCTGATCAGAGAGTGTAGATAAATCAACTACATATTCTTTTACAGTGTCGCTAAGATCTTTGAATAATGTAGCATCAGTCCAAGAATTAATTCCTACAGCATTCTTGTCTTTATCAGCAACTTCGAAAACAATAGCATCTCCAGGTGTATAATCTTTAACGTAAACAGCAATCTTAAGTTTTTTTGCTTCACTAAGGTCAACAGTTTTTCCTAAGTCAATAACGAAATTATCCCATGAAAAGAATCCTAATTCAATAATTCCATTTTCTACATTAAGAACTACCTGTCCAGCATCGTTTTTGACAGTAGCTGGTTCATCAGCAGTTCCATCATATGTTCCACAATATGCATCGGAAATTTTTAATCCACCGAAAGCAGTTGTTGTATCTCCATTTACAAAACCAGTTACATCTGGAACTAATTCTGTAGTATCTTCACCTGTATATGAACAAGAGGTGAAAATCATTGCTGTAGCAAGTGCAAGACCTGCTAAAATTTTAAATGTCTTTTTCATCGTTCGTTTCTCCTTTTTTTACATTAGAATCCAATTGAAACATTGAATGGAACAGACCATGTCATGTTACTTGTTGATTCAAGTTTTCCATCGTTCTTAGCAAATGTAGGAAGAGCAACCTGAACACCTGAGTCCAATGCAACTGAACCGAAGTTTGCTGTAACACCAGCTTTAACTGTCATGTTTAAGAAAACAGGAAGGAAGTTTTCATCGAATGTAACTGCGTGATCGTTTTCAACATCACCGTATACACCAAATCCACTGAATGCATAAGAAGCTTTAATTTCATAAGCCATCCATGAAGGATCTACGTATCCGTTAGCAGCTGCAAGACCAGCTACATCTTTTACAGTTCTGATTGTTACAGGGAAACGTCCCATTACCTGGAAAGCACCAGCCTGATATTTAACCATATTGTCGATCATAACAGCCTGAAGAGCATTTTCCTGTGTTAATGTGTGTTTTGTACCAATGTAAGCAGGTGTTGCTGTACTTGTATCTGTATATGTGTAAGTAAAGTTTTCGAATCTTGTACGAGCATTTAAGAATCCGTAGAAACCATCACCCCAGCGGTTACCATATTCAGCACCGATAGCAGCAATTTTTACATCATCTTTTCCTGCATCACGATAAGAAACAGCAGCACTTAAAGGTAAACCAAGAAGTCCAGCGAAGTCATATTTTGCAGCAGCACCCCATGCCTTGTAAGTTTCATTTTCTGTTTCATCAAATGAAATTGTTGCAAATTCATTATCTGCACCTGCAGCAATACCAGCATTAAGCCATAATCCATCAATTGGAGTAAGTTCTAAGCTGATACCAGAACCTTCAACAGTTGCATAAGAAGACCATGTGTATGTTGCGTGAGCACTTGCAGCTTCACCAGCTGGAGCTTTCCACCAGTCGATTGATTCTTTATATGTTCCAACAGAAACATCACCAACTGTTACTTTGAGCATATCAATTGGTTTGAACCAAAGGCTTGTTGAACGAATAGAAGGGGCTGCTGAACCAGAACCATCATACTTGTACCACATCTGGAACTGAGCTCCAGATTTATCGCCATTAACTGACATTACCAAAGCATCGCTATCTTTCTGATCATATTTACTAAGTTTCCAGAAGTTAAGAGTGCTTTCTTTAGTTTCATCACCATTGATATCGATTGTTCCATCAGCAATTGTACCATCGAGTACAACACGGGCAGCGATATCTACGGCAAACATAGAAGCAGCACAAGCAAGTGCTACAATTCCCATTACGATTTTTTTCATTTGAAAAAATCCTCCTTTTTTTTTATAGAAACTTACAGGTCAACGACCTTTGTCGTAAGCTCCTTTTACAATAATGATAACACTCCAATTTTAGTTGTCAAGAAAAAAAAACAAGTTGTTAGATATTTACTTTTAAATATTTTTTAAGAGGTAACCAAAGTTATTTTACTTAAAAAAAAATCACTGTTATTCCAAATTTATTTCTCTTTTTTTAATAATGGAATTCTGATATATTTTTTTTATGGCTAATAAAAATTTTGATTATTCAGTTTTATATTCAGATGAAGATATTATCGTCTTAAATAAAAGAAGCGGAATCTTAATTGCTGCTGACCGTTACAATCCAGATGCCCCTCGCCTGGATTTACTTGCCGAAAAAGAATTTGGAAAACTCTATGCAGTTCACAGAATTGATAAAGATACCAGTGGAATTATTATTTACGCCCGAAATGCCCAGGCTCAAAGAAATCTTTCTATGCAGTTTGAAAATCGTCAGGTAAATAAAACTTATCACGCTTTGGTTTATGGCCATCCTTTATGGGAAGATTTGCATGTTGACTTAAAATTAAAGCCAGATGGAGATAATCGTCATCGTACTGTTGTAGATAAAAAATTCGGAAAGCCAAGTATAACTGATTTTCATAATTTTGGTTCCTGCGGCCCTTATTCATGGATTGAAGCAAAACCTAAAACCGGTAGAACTCATCAAATCAGAGTTCATCTTGCGGCTAATGGTTTGTCTATAGTTTGCGACCCCCTCTACAGTGGAAATCAAAAGCCTGTTCGTCTTAGCGAAATCAAAAAAAAGTGGAACGGAAATGAAGATGAAGAAAGACCTTTACTTTCCAGACTTGCCTTACACGCCTACAAAATAGAAATTACACATCCTAGCTCTGGGGAAAAGATGACTTTTACTGCACCCTACCCTAAAGATATGGAAGCCACAAGAAAACAAATTGCAAAGATTTTTGATGTAGATCCGATAGCCCCAATAGAAGAATAAATAGCTTTTATGAATAAGAAATCACTTTTTATTTTTTTATTAATTTTTTCTTTTTCTAATCTTTTTTCTGCTGATTTTGAACAGATAGTTTTTAAAATCCAACCTCTATTTGGAATTATTAACGGAAGCATAGAAGAAGCGGTTTACAAAAGTAATAGCGATGGAGAAAGAATTTATTACAGCCGCCTTGATTGGGATGTAAAAAATATTCCCTATTGGGGTGCTGACATAAAAGCGACTATTTCTAAATATGTAAACTTTGAATTTAATCTTATTCAGGGGATTTCCTGTATTTCTGGAAATATTCAGGATTACGACTGGTTATCTACGGATCCAGAGGAACTTACAAATTATTCCTGCCACACAAATACCATGAATAAATTTTCCAAAATCAGAATTGGACTAAGTGGAAATATTTTTATTGGAAAATATGTGATTCTTTGTCCGGGTCTTTTTATCAATGAAGAATATTTTAAATTCACCGGGTCAGATGGTTATAAAACTTACCAAGATGAAAACTGGGAAGTAAAATATTTTGAAGGCGACGTAATTTCTTATGAACAGAGAACAGAAAATATTCTTCTGAGCTTGAGCGCTATTTTTGGGAAATATGATAAATATTATGGGCTGATTAATTTTTCTATAGGGCCAAACACTAACATTGAAACCTATGACTATCATATAAATAAAGATGCAATTTATAACGATAAAATCTACAGCTGCCTTTATTATGAATCGAGTGTAAGCGGAGAATTCTTTTTTACCCAAAATTTTGGATTTGGTGGAAAATTTTATATTCAATATCTTCCAAATTCTTATGGAACTACCTGGTATACTTCTACAAAATCCACTAATTGGTATAAAGATAATTCTTGCGAAGGCGGCACTAATAGGATTTTTTATTATGCTCAGCTTAATGCCAGCCTAAGATTTTAATTTATGCCTTTGTTTTTATTCTGATTGAAGTGATTCTTCTTTGAACAATATCTTCTACAATAAAAATTGTGTGGTCTTTTATGAAAACTTCGCCAATTGAAGGTAAAAATCCAAACTGTTCCAAAAGCCAGCCACCAATTGTCATAAAAGATTCACTTTCCAGATTCATATTTAAAATCTCATTAATATCGTCTAAGCGTAAATCACCTGGGACTAAAAAAGTATTAAGAGAAACAAGTTGGATTTTATCTTCTGGCGGAATATCTTCGTAAATATTTTCATTGGTCATACGGTCAAAAACTACACGGATAATATCTTCCATTGTGATAATTCCAGCAGTTTCGCCCTGTTCATTTAAAACCACGGCAAATTTATATTCTTCCTGTCTGAGCCTGTTTAAAATCTCAAGTACGGTAAAAGTTCCCGGAACATAAATAACATCGGTCATGATTCTTTCTACATAGCCGGGGCCTAAATCTTCTTTTTCGTCTGAATAAATTACATCCTGATAATGAACTACGCCAACAACATTATCTGTACTTTCTTTATAAACTGCCAGAGTGGAATAACGGCTGTCTAAAAATTCCTGAATCAATTCCTGGTAGGAAAGTTTTATATTAACCATCTTTACAAAAGTACGGTGCTTCATAATATCATTCACCGTAAGATCGTTGAATTTTATAAGACGGTTGAGCATTTTACTTTCGGCCTTTTCTAAAGTTCCTTCGGTTTCGCCAACTGTAATTAAAGTTTGTAATTCTTCTTCGCTGATTATTGTTGAATCATTTTTTATTATTTTTTCTACAAGAAGTACGACAAAATGAGAAATCTGGCTGAAAATCCATACAATTGGGAAAAATATTATTTCCAGTATTCTTAAAATTACCGAGGAATTTTGAGCAACCTTGTCGGGATGAATTCCCGCTACAGTTTTTGGAATTATCTGGCCAAAAGTTGTAATAAAAAAGGCGGTAATAAAAGGCGTAAGATTAACATAGGAACTGCCATTTAATAATCTTACGGCAAAGGCGGTTGCAATTGCAGAAGCCAGGGAATTAAGCAGATTTGTGCCAATTAAAACTGTTGTTAATAACTGGTCAATTTTATTTTTAAGATTAAAAATTAATTTTGCATTTCTCTTACGGCTTTCTACCATGCTGCGGATTTTTAACTTGGACAGAGAAAGAAAGGCGGTTTCGGAAGAAGTAAAAAATCCAATACAGAGAATTAAAATCACAAAGAGGATAATTGTTGCAAGTGCATTCATTATTTTTCCTCCTTATCATTTTCTTCATTATCTGAATTTACTTTTTGTATTTTTATTCTTTCTATGCGGTTTGATTGAATTTTTTGTACAGTAAAGGTCCAGCCCTGGAAAGTTACTGAATCTCCGGCAAGAGGCATTCTATTTATCTGTTCTGTGAACCATCCGCCAATTGTTTCGTTTATTTTAGAATCTAAATCAATGTGTAAATCTTTTTTAAGAACGCTCAGTAAAACAAGGCCGTTGATTTCAAAATCATTTTTATTTTCCATGGAATCATATTCAAAAACTTTTCCACGTAAACTTTTATCGCCGGGTAATGAAAAAATCTGGCGGGAAATATCTTTTTCGGTAATAAGGCCGTCGGTTCCTGAATATTCATCTACAATAATTGCCATTGACTGATGATTTTCGAATAACATATTTTGAACTGAAGAAATCTTTTTTGTTCCAATAATAAATAGCGGAGGTCTTACAATTCTTTTTATATCAAAATCCTGAGGATGATTTTTATACTGGAGCAAATCTTTTAGATAAAGTATTCCAATTATGTCATCAATTGATTTTTTATAAACTGGAAAACGGGTAAAACCTAAACGCTGGGAAAGTTCTACAACTTGGCGGTAAGTAATATCTTCTGGGAGGGCACGAATTTTTGTACGGGGAACCATTACATCCTGAGCTTCCAAATCTGTAAATTTAAATACTTTATTGAGCATTCGGTTTTCGTCTTCTTCGATTAATCCTGTTTCGGAACTTAAATCAAAAAAGGTCATGATATCTTCTTCGGTGTAAGATGGTTTTTTATTTTTTGTTTTTATACCAACAAATCTAAGAAAAAATCTGGAAATATGAGTAACTACAAAAACAATAGGCCTCATAATAATGTAAACAACTTTTACAAAACCACTCAAAGCATAAGCAATTTTATCTGGGCAGCGGGTTGAAATTGTCTTTGGAGTAATTTCTCCAAAAAGAAGTAATAAAACTGTGGCTATAATTGTTGCATAACCTACTCCGGCTTCTCCAAAAAGGGAAAGGGCTACTGAGGTTATCAAAGAAGAAACAAAAATATTTACCAGATCATTTGATACCAAAAGTGTATTTATGAGTTTTTCTTTATGTTCAAGCAATTTAGAAATTCTGATTGCTTTTTTATCTTTTTTCTTTCTTAAAATTCTAAGCTTTAATTTATTCATTCCCAAAATTGAACTTTCGGAAATGGAAAACAACATAGATAGGGTTATTAAAATTACTAAAACAATTATTAAAATATACGAGGGGTGGTCGTCCATTAATCAAAATCCTGTGTTTCTGAATTTAATTATTGAATCTATTATAGCCTGAATTGCAGGAATTAATTCGCCGTCAGGGTCAGCATCATAAGCATAATTTAAATATTGCACTACCTGAGATAAATCTGTATTTCCTGTTGATATTAAAACATTGGCTGCCATAAACCAGGCCTTTTGTTTATATTCAGGGTCCAGTCTTTTATCATTTGCAAGGTCAACATAAGTTTTTACAGTTGCAGAATAATCGTGGGCTGCAAGATAATTTAAGGCTGTATTTTCTCCGTCGGCATAAAGATATTTTCCAAGAAGTCCTGTTGAATTATTTGCATCCATTTTTATATAGATTTCAACTAAATCGGCAAGGAAAACCCGGTAATTATATTCTGTGTATTCATATAATTCGTCTATTGCCTTTAAGATTTTACTTGGAATTGGTGTAGCGATATTGGCAACCAGCTCTTTAACCTTATTTTTTTTGTCCTGTTGAGCGTAAAGTAACTCTGTGAATTGGGCTGTATTAGCAGGGACGTAAGTGGTATCGAATTCTGCTACAAAATATTCCTGAGATGTCAGAAGATAAAAAGCCGGAGTTGCCTCTACATTTAAAAGATTTGCATACTGTAGGCTTTCCTGCATTTCGCTGGCTTTGGCGGCCGCTTTTTTCTGATCTTCTTTTGAATCTGTCTGGCGAACTACGGTCTGTCTGTAGGATTTTTCTGAAAAATCTAAATTTAATACAACATAATTATTTGTAACCTGCTCTTTAAAATCCTGGCCTTTTGTAAATTCCAAAAAAGGAGCGCTGTAAGCATCGTCCCCTTCCATAGTTACAATTACAATAATATCTTTCTTTTCTTCTTCGGCTATTCTTTCGGCCTGACTTACATTTGTGTAAAAGCCATATTCATTGATAGAAATTTCCTCTTTTTTCTGGCAGGAAATTAAAAAAGTTGAGATTAATAAAATGCCTGTAATAAAAATAGTATTTTTTTTCATTTTTTTTCCAATTAAGTTTTAGCCGGAAGTTCTTAAGGGATTCTTAAAAACTCCCGGCAATTTTTTTATTTTAGAGAATTATTTAAAGTATGAAACTCCGGCAGCGAAGATATTTTCGCAAGTTGTTTCGTTTGGATTTGTAATTGGATTTGCTCCAACATTCTTGAACAAATCAAAACTTGAACCGTTTTCTTCCATACCTACACCGCGTTCTGAATGTCCCATTTTACCAAGAACTCTTCCGTCTGGAGAAGTAATACCTTCAATAGCAAAAGCAGAGCCGTTTGGATTATCTGGTTCGGCAATTGCAGGAAGGCCAAATTCATCTACATACTGGGTGAATACCTGTCCATTTTCGAAGAGTTTTTTTGCGGTTTCTTCATCTACAACAAAGCGGCCTTCTCCGTGTGAAACTGCAATCAAGTGATTTCTTTCGTCAATTACAGAAGGATGCATTGCCCAAGGTGAAGTAGCAGAAACTATTCTTGTACGAACAATTCTTGAAATATGACGGCCAATTCTATTGTAAGTTAAAGTTGGCATATCTTCTTTCATATCGCAGATTTCACCGTAAACTGCAAGACCGGTTTTTACAAGAGCCTGGAATCCGTTACAAATACCAAGTACAAGACCATCTCGCTTTTTAAGGAGATTCATAACTTCATTACTGATATTTCCAGCCTTTAATACATTTGCAATAAATTTAGCAGAACCGTCTGGTTCATCACCGGCAGAGAATCCACCAGAAAGGGCTAAAATCTGAGAATCTTTGAGTTCTTTTTCAAGTTCAGCAAGACTTTCGGCCAGCATCTGTGGATTTTTATTTCTAAGTACAAGAATCTTTGTATTTGCTCCGGCAAGATTAAAAGCACGGGCCATATCATATTCACAGTTTGTACCAGGGAATACAGGAAGTAATACTTTAGGCTTTGATTTTGACTGAACAAAAGCAGGAGCCTTTCTTACCTGACTGAGGGATTTATGAACTGATTTTGCCCAATCTGGAAGTTCCTTCTGAAGTGGATATCCAGAAACTGGTGGGAATACATCTTTAAGTTTATCTTCCCAAGTCTTAAGTGCATCTTCAAGGGAAATACTTACACATTCATTTGTAATATCCTTGAGTTTTGCATTTAGAATCTTGATATTTCTTTCTTCAAGAGTTTTACCAAGTTTTCTTACAGTTCCAGCCTTAAAGCCTGCTTTTGTAAGATCTTCTTTACTTTCTACAATTATATTTCCGTATGTAGGAATAAAGAGTTCTTTTAGATTTTCTCCCTGAATCTCTGCACCAATCATATTTCCCATTGCCATTTTTGTAAGGGCTTCGGCAATACCACCAGGGCCTACAGGATACATTGCAGAAATTTTTCCAGCTTTATTCAAATCGTAAATAAGGTCAGAATTTTCAAGGAAGGTATCGTAATCTGGGTCAAGTAATTCTGAGTAAGGAACAGAAATCATATAGATATCATCCCCTGCCTTCTTGAAAGAACCACTTGTTACATTCTGGGCCTGATCATGAGTTACAGCAAATGAAACAAGGGTGTGTGGAACATTAAGATTTTCAAAAGTTCCAGACATAGAATCTTTACCACCAATTGAGGCACAAGAAGAATCTAACTGAGCCTGAACAGAACCAAGTAATGCAGCGGCAGGATAACCCCAAGTTTTTTCATCATGAGCGCGGCCAAAGAATTCCTGGAATGATAAACGAGAAGTTCTAGCCTTTCCACCAATACAAGTAATTTTTGCAAGTGAAGAAAGAACTGCTGTTTTTGCACCATGCCAAGGAGACCATTCGCCAACACGAGGATCAAAGCCGTAAGCCATCATAGAAACAGTAGAAGTTTCTCTTGGACTTACAACAGGGATTTTTGCAGACATAGCGGCTTCTGGAGTATTCTGATATTTTCCTCCATAAGGGAAAAGAACTGTAGAAGAACCAATTGAACCATCAAAACGTTCTCCCAAACCTCTTTGAGAACAACAGGCCAAATCATTCATATTTTTAAGCCAGGCATCGGTAAGATGATTTTTTACACAATTTGGACATTTAACGTCTTTATTTAATTCTTCTGCAACAGAAGCCAAAGGATTTAATAAAGGAGATTTAGCAGGTTCTTCAGGATTTTCAATACTTGCTACAGCCTGATGTGGAGCACCTGCGGCATCTAAGAATTCACGGCCAATATCTACAATTGTCTTTCCACGCCATTTCATTACAAGGCGGTTTGTATCGGTAACTGTAGCGACAACCACAGCGTTAAGGTTTTCATTTTGAGCAGCCTTAATAAATCTATCTACATCAGCTTTACGAACTACTACAGCCATACGTTCCTGAGATTCAGAAATTGCAAGTTCAGTTCCGTTCAAACCCTCGTACTTCTTTGGAACTTTATCCAAATCAATTTCAAGTCCAGGCGCCAATTCACCGATTGCAACAGAAACTCCACCAGCCCCGAAATCGTTACAGCGACGAATCATCAGGCTGACTTCTTTATTTCTAAACAAACGTTGAATTTTTCGCTCTTCTACTGCATTACCCTTTTGAACTTCGGCAGCGGCAGTTGTTACTGATTTTTCTGTGTGAACTTTTGAGGAACCTGTGGCTCCACCAATTCCATCGCGACCAGTACCACCTCCAAGAAGAATAATTATATCTCCGGCTTCTGGACGTTCGCGAATAACTGTATCCACTGGGGCAGCTGCAATTACAGCTCCTAATTCCATACGTTTTGCGGCGTAGCCAGGGTGATAGATTTCTTCTACCTGACCTGTTGTAAGTCCGATCTGATTTCCATAAGAAGAAAAGCCCTGGGCAGCTTCTCGGCAAAGTTTTACCTGTGGAAGTTTTCCCTTCATTGTAGCGGAAAGTGGCAAAGTTGGATCTGCCGCTCCGGTAATACGCATAGATTGATAAACCCAGGAACGGCCGGAAAGTGGATCACGAATTGCTCCACCTAAACAAGTAGCAGCACCACCAAATGGTTCAATTTCTGTTGGGTGATTGTGAGTTTCGTTTTTGAACATCATGAGCCAGCGTTCTGTAGCCTTTGGATCATCTTTATCTAAAGCTTTTCCATTTTCGTCTGTAGTATAGTGAACATCAATATAAACTGAACAGGCATTATTTTCTTCTGAAACTTCCATATCTTCAAGTTTTCCATGTTTCTTGAGATATTTCATTCCAATTACAGCCATATCCATAAGACAAACAGGTTTATCTTTACGGCCTGCATACAAATCTGTACGCATATTATTATAATTTTCTAAAGATTTTTTGAAGAGAGGAGCATAAGGACCATCTGCGATTTTAATATCTTTAAGTTCTGTAAGGAAAGTTGTATGACGGCAGTGGTCAGACCAGTAAGTATCCAATACTCTGATTTCTGTTTCAACTGGATCTCTGCCTTCCCCTTTGAAATAATTCTGAAGGAATTTAATATCTGCAAAGTCCATTGCAAGTCCCATCTTATTACGATAGGCTTCCAATTCCTTGTCATCAAATTTAATAAAACCTTCTACAAGAGGAATATCTGCAGGTTCTTCTGATTTTATTTTAAGTGTTTCTGGTTTACTTGTATCTGTAAGGCGGGAATCAACAGGGTTAATTAAATAAGACTGAATCTTTTTAATTTCTTCTTCTGTTACATTTCCAGAAAGACGTACAATTTTTGCACAACGAACAATAGGCTCTTCGCTATTTGTCTTTACATTTTTGAGTCCTGCTCTAAGTAAAGATATACACTGTTCTGCGCTATCTGCCCTCTGATCATACTGTCCTGGAAGAAATTCCCAGACAATTTGGTGATCATCACTTGCTGGCAATTCTTCAAAAGTAACATAATCACTTTGAGGTTCAGAGAAGATTCTTGTTGCCGAAATTTTTGCAACTTCTTCACTTACATTTTCAATGTCATAGCGATTGAAATAACGAACTCCAGTTACGCTGGAAATTCCCAAAAAACCATTAATCTGTGATAAATAACTTTTAGCCTCGTTTTCAAAACCTGGCTTTCTCTCAACAAAAAGTCTATACATTCTTCGATTATACAAAATTTCTTAAGACTGTGGAAGTTAGTGGGAGTAAGATAGTTATTAACAAAATATTAATCTTTTACACTTTAAAAACATTTTCCTTTTACTTATAATGTTCACCTATGAGAGAGAATACATTAAAGGAAAATCCTAATCTGAAAGAGAATCAAGACAAATGCTTTATGGCCAAGATTGTTTCATTCTTGGTCTTTTTACTAGGTACCACAATGATGACGGTCTGTTATATTCAAGGTAATAAAGTTCAGACCTATATAAGCATTGTCTATTCACTTTTATTTTTACTTGCTTTTATTCAGCTTAACTTCAGCCAGAACTTAACTTTTTTCTATGTAATAGCCTTTGGCGTTGCCTATGCCCTGGAAATAATGTACATACAAGTTGGCGGTCATGAAGGCTTTGGAATTATCTGGCTTACTATATTTCCAATTTTTACAATTTATATGATTACAAGTACAAAAAGGTTTTTGTTATTTAATTCAATTATCCTTCTTTACATGATTATCTGGCTTTGGACTCCATTACATCAGTATTGCTACCAGTTTTCTGCCACAATGAGAATCCGTTTTCCACTTTTATTTTTGATTGAAATAGTTTTTTCTTCGGCTATTAAATTACGTTTGAGTAGAACAGAAAAATCTTATATCAAAATTTTTAATGACCTTGTAGATTTTAATATCAACCTTGAAGAAAAGATTCAGGAAAAAAATAAAGAACTTAACCACAAAAATATAATTCTTGAATCTCAGATTAAAGGTATGATGGAAACTCTTGCGGCTACAATTGATGCAAGGGACAAATACACAAGCGGTCATTCCCTGCGAGTTGCAAAATATTCTCAGGAAATTGCCAAAAGAATGGGTAAATCAAAAGAAGAACAGGAAGATATCTACATGATGGGACTTTTACATGATATTGGAAAAATTGGTGTAAAAGACGAAATCATTAATAAAATTGGTAGACTTACTGATGAAGAATTTAATGCATTAAAAGAACATCCTTCTATTGGATATGAAATCTTAAAGAAATTGGGTGGTTTACCAAGTTATATTGTTGACGGTGCAAGATGGCATCATGAACGCTGGGACGGTAAAGGCTATCCTGACGGCTTAAAGGGAGAAGAAATTCCTGAACTGGTTAGAATTATTTCTGTTGCCGATGCTTACGACGCTATGACTTCTAACAGAAGTTACCGTGAATTGCTTCCACAAGAAGTTGTTCGCCAGGAAATTGTAAAAGGACGGGGAACTCAATTTGATGCCCTTATTGCCAGTAAAATGATTGAAATGATTGATTCTGATATTCATTACGAAATGCACGGCCCCGTAAATATTGCAGAACAATATATAGAAATCTAAATAAAAGGCGACCCAAATAATTAAGCTGTACAAAAAAGGGGATGTCCAATAAGATTTGGCACTGTGGTCATTGAGCTTGTCGAAATGACCATTTACACTATATGTGGTGGTTTCGACAAGCTCAACCACCGCATTATTTACTTATTGGACATCCCCTTTTTATATTAGAACTTAACATCCAGTCCAGAGGCTTCGGCATCTTTTGCAAGTTTAGCACGGAAGGCCTGAAGTTTTTCCTTTAAGTCAGGATATTTTATTGCAAGTATCTGAAGTGCCAGATAAGCGGCATTTTTACTGCTGTTAATTCCAACAGTTGCAACAGGAATCTGAGGAGGCATCTGTACAATTGATAAAAGTGCGTCCATACCTCCAAGACCATTTGACTTTTCAGAAATGCATTCAAGAGGAACGCCTATAACTGGCAAAGTTGTACTTCCAGCAATTACGCCCGGTAAAGCGGCAGCTAATCCAGCCCCGGCAATAATAACTTCAAAACCGTCAGCCTCGACTTCTTTAATAGTTTTCTGAAGTAATGCGCCAGCGCGATGTGCGGAGATTATAAAAGCCTTGTATTCAACTCCAAATTCTGTTAATACATCTGCGGCTTTTTTCATTACATCTTTGTCTGATTTAGACCCAAAAAAGATTGCTACTTTCATTTTTTTCCTCTTTATTCTTCAAAGCTAATTAAAAAATATAAGTTCCTGTCTGAATTGTGTTGCCATCAACGTAAAGGTCAAAATTTACACCCTTAGTAGCCTTAGCAAGTTCACCGTAGAATTCAGAAAGATTTGTAACTTTTACTCCGTTTACAGCAGTAATAATATTTCCCTTTCCAATTCCAAGACTGGCTGCAGGAGATTTTGCTTCAACGTTAGTAGCAATTACACCCTTAATATTTTTATCAATACTATACTGTTTTCTTACTTCATCTGTAAGAGGATAAGCAATAAATCCAGGCCACATTTTATTATTTTGGATTTCAGAATCTTTTGCCCTTTCTTCTACTTTTACAGAAATATCAGGGATTCTTATTCCGCCACGAATAACACCAAACTTGGCAATTGTTCCGGCTTCCAGACTTCCAACTTCTCTTACAAGTTGACTTACATTATTTACAAGTTTTCCGTTTATAGTAACAATAAAATCTCCAGGTTTTAATCCACCTTTGAAAGCAGGAGAATTTGTAAATACTTCTACAGCAAAGGCACCATCAAGATTATCAACTTTAAGATCTTCTTTGTAATCATCATTTATTTCGATTAAAGAAACACCTACCCAACCATAAATGATTTTTCCGTGATCAATTAAAGAATCAATTGATTTTTTGATATTGTTGATTGGAATTGCAAAACCAAGACCTACAGAACCACCAGATGAAGAAGCAATCCAGGTATTAATACCAATAACTTGGCCATAAATATTTACAAGTGGACCACCTGAGTTTCCCTGGTTGATTGCGGCATCTGTCTGAATATAATCGCTAATTGAAGACATTGAACTTTCAGAACGATTTACCGCACTGATAATACCCTGAGTTACCGACTGACTAAAGCCCAGTGGAGCACCAAAAGCCATACAAATATCACCAGGTTTTACATTATCTGAATCGCCTAAATTAGCAACTGGAATAGATTTATCTTTCTTTGCTTCAAAAGAAACAAGAGCAATATCAATTCTTTCATCTGTTCCTACCAGTTTACCTTCGTATTCGCGGCCATCATTTAATTTTACTGTAATTTTACTGGCCGAACCTGCAACGTGATTATTTGTAAGAACATAATAAGTATTGTTTACGCGTCTTACGATAACTCCAGAACCCAAGCCCTTTTGTTCATATTCACGCTGATTCTTTTTAGATTTTCCTTCATCCTCTTCTTCTGGGAAACCAAAGAAATCTCCAAAGGGGAAACCAAAACTTTCAAATGGATTTGTGTATGTAACTGTTTTAGTTTCTGTAACATCTACTTCTACAACAGAAGGAAGGAGCATATCAGAAATGTCGCGGAATACAGTTTGAAAAGATTCCACTACAGAAAGTGCCTGTGCTGATTCACTTGAGTTTGATTTTTTAGAAGTCTGTGCAAATAAACTTGTTGATAACAAGAAAAGTAAGGCTGTTGCGCCAAGAATTTTAATTGATTTATTCATTCTAAAATCTCCTATTTTCATCTTTTTAAAATATAATAAAAAAAGGGGCCTTAGGTTACAAAAAAAACAAAAGATTAAGATTTCTTAATAATTGTCCTTTAGATAATAAATACGACCGGTCAAGGCACGCTTCGCTCAAGGCCTTGACTCGCTCGTTTTCAGGGGTTGTATTAACCCCTAAATAAAAAAAAACTTGAATCTACAAAGGTAAATTCAAGTTTCATCCTTTTAATTATATCTTACAAAAAGATTATTTTAATACAGATTGTCCATTGTAGTCTAAATCTGTAAGACATTCTGTGTGATCGTCAAAAACGGCAACTGTATGTTCTTCATGGCAGCTTGTTTTACGGTCACAGGTAACAACAGTCCAGCCATCATCCAGAGTTTCAACATCTGCTGTACCAAGATTAATCATTGGTTCAATTGCCAAAACCATTCCGGCTTTAATTCTTGGATTAGGACCACGGAAAGGACAATTAGGAATATTTGGATCTTCGTGAACATCAAGTCCTACCCCATGACCACAGTAATCGTAAACAACCCCATAATTATGGGCAGAGGCAATTGAATAAACTGCATCAGCAATATCTGAAATTCTATTTCCAACTTTGCAAGCTTCAATTCCGGCTTTTAAACATTCTGCGGTAACCTGCTGAAGTTCCTTTACTTTTGGATCAACTTTACCAATTAAAAGTGAGTGAGTTGTATCGCTGATATAACCGTTTAAATCAATTCCAACATCAAGACTTACAAGGTCTCCCTCTTTTATAAACTTTTTCTTAGAAGGAAGTCCGTGAATTACTTCTTCATTTACGCTGATACAAACAGCACCCGGATAATCTTCATGATACCAGGCTGGAGTTCCACCATGACCTTCAATATAGTTCTTAAAAAGCTGATCAATTTCCCAAGTACTCATTCCTGCATGAATTTTTGGAATAAGTTCATTAAACATATCTGCTGTCAAATGACAGGCTTTTCTAATACCATCAATTTGTTCTTTTGTCTTTAAGTGTATCATTCTATTAATCTCAATTAAATGCCAATACTTGACTGAACATTCAATTGGGCTCCTTATTATTAATTTAATGTTTTTAAGAAAAATATGCTATATATTACGTTAGTTTTCTCTAACCAGGTAATAGTTAATTTAAACTATTATTGGATGGCATTTAAGCAGATTTGCGCAGTGGCAGAATCTCCTATTCTTTGATAAAGTTCTGCCATTCTTTTTAAGAAAAAATTATCGGCGGCTTTTCCAAATTTTAAATCTAAGGCCCTTTCGTAAACATCCAGAGCAAGTTCATCGGGGATAATATCAAAAATATTTTTCTTTAAAATTGAAAGGGTAAAATCCAATACCTCTGGGAAAAACAAACGGAAATAATTAAAAGAATATTCCATCTGAATTATCTGTTCCAGAAGAATTATTGCATCATAATATTCACCGCGAATTACAAGTTCTTCGGCCAGAATATAACCGTAATCCATAAAATCTTCGCGGGTAAACCATTTTTTTAGAGAAAAATCTGCATGATTTGTCTGCATTCTTTTAAATTCAGCAACAGCTTCGTCTTCTTTTTGATGCATAAGGGTATAAAAAATCAATTTAGACCGGCTTTCTTCATCTTCCCGGTTACTAAGCCATTCATAATAATTAAAACTTTTATATTCAGAAGCAGATCTGTTAATACTTGTAAAAAAACTTTCATCAAATATTGATCTCTGGCGGGAATCTGAAAGTACCCTGTAAGCCTGAACAACTTCGTTAAATTCATCCTGTCGGCTTACATCTCCGGTCAAATCAGGATGTAATAATTTTACTTTTTCCCTATAGGCTCTTTTAATTTCTGCAAGACTAGCACTAGAAGAAACGCCCAATATTTTATAGCAATTTTTCACAAAAGAACCTCATTAAAAGATTTTAAATAATTTTTCGATATCTGGTTTTTGAACTACAAGAACAGGACAATTTGCATGAGATAAAACCGCATTTTCGTCCTTGGACATAACCTGTTCTTTATAGGAATGTTTTGACTTTCCATCAGAATTTCCACCAAGAATTATCATATCGGCCTGGAAATCCTGAGAGGCCTTTAAAATTTCTGAGAAAACACCGCCTTCTCTTAATTCTGTCTGACAGGTTAAACCTTTTGTAGAAGCCAGCATTGAAACATAATTAAGATAATGTTTTCCACCTTCTCTTAATTTCTCTTCAAAATCGCCTTTTTCTTCTGTAACAAGAAGTTTATTCATAGACAGGAATTTTATTGTTGCTGTATCAACAACATAAACAAACTTAAGGGAAATATTATAAGTTTTGGCCATCATGATTGCATACATTGCAGCCTGAATGGAAGACTGACGACCATTAATTGCAACCAGAACTTTCTTAATAAAACCTTTTGCCATTTTTTATTTGCCAGTACCTCTTTTTTTAAGTGCCTTAAGGACAAAGACATTTTCTCTTTCTCTTTCCTCCAGAACACTTTCGATATAAGCTTTTGTTTCCTTTGTTTGAGGAATAATCATTTTATCAAGGGCATTTACACGCCTTTGAGTTTTCTTTACTTCTGCAGCCAGACGCCAGACAATGGTTCTAATAGAAGCCATCTGAGTGAGCAACTTTAGCAATTCAAAGAATTTATCAATAGTTGCATCGGTGTCGGCGTAAGTTCCCAAAAAGGAATAAAATAATTCTTTTTTAGGAAGAATTACATCCATAGAAGTAAAATTCATCCCTCCAATATTAACATGCTTTTCTGTCATTTCAAATTCATAATTTACAGAATGAGCAATTCTTTCTATCTGGTCACTACCTTCAAGCATAAGCATTTTTGTAAAAGCCGGATATGCCTGAGAAATAACTTTATTAATTTCCTCTTCCAGAACTTTTACTTTTTCTACAAGATGCATAAGCTCGCGTACAAGAATCTCTCTTTTTTCTTCCAGAAGTTCATAACCATTTGTAGAAACTGCCAGTTGTTCTTTCATGGAGAGGAGATTTGATTTTGTTGGAGCAATATTTAACTTTGCCATTCTTCTACCAGTTTTTCCTATTCTTCAGAATAATACTTTTCCATCAATTCTGGTTTAATTCTTGTAAGTTCTTCTTGTGGAAGTTCTTTTAAGATTTTCCAGCCTAAGTCCAGAGTTTCTTCGATTGTACGGTCTTCGTATTCGCCCTGGCCAAAGAATTCTTTTTCCAGTCTTTCGCCAAATTTTAAGTACATTCTATCTACTTCGCTTAATTCTTCTTCACCGATGATTGCGGCAAGGTTTCTTATAGATTTTACCTTTGAATAAGAAGCAAAAAGCTGGGAAGAAACATTTGCATGGTCCTCTCTGGTCATATCAGGGCCAATTCCATCTTTCATAAGACGAGACAGGGAAGGTAAAGCACTTACCGGTGGATAAATACCGGCCTGGGAAAGTTCACGTCCAAGTACAATCTGACCTTCTGTAATATAACCGGTCAAATCTGGAATTGGATGAGAAATATCATCATTAGGCATTGTTAAAATTGGAATCTGAGTGATTGACCCCTGACTTCCTTTAATTTTTCCTGCCCTTTCGTAAAGTTCAGCCAAATCTGAATATAAGTAGCCTGGATAACCTTTACGGCCCGGAACTTCACCGCGTGTAGTAGATATTTCTCGAAGGGCCTCACAATAGTTAGTCATATCTGTCATAACTACAAGAACATGCATACCTTTTTCAAAAGCAAGATATTCTGCAGCTGTTAATGCACAGCGGGGAGTAATAATTCTTTCGATTGAAGGAGCATCTGCAAGAGACTGGAACATTACTACATTTGATAAAACACCGGATTTTTCAAAGGTATCAACAAAGAATTTTGCAACGTCATATTTAATACCCATTCCGGCAAAAACCATTACGAATTTTTCATCGCTGTTTCTAAGTTTTGCCTGGCGGATAATTTGCGCTGCTAATTTATTATGAGCCAAACCATTTCCAGAAAAAATAGGAAGTTTCTGACCTCTTACCAAAGAATTCATACCGTCAATTGCAGAAATTCCTGTCTGAATAAAGTCTCTTGGGTAAACTCTGGCAAAAGGATTTATAGGATTTCCGTTTACATTTCTTTTTTCAGAAGAAATAATCTGAGGATAACCATCAATAGGTTCTCCCAATCCATTAAATACACGGCCAAGAAGTCCTTCTCCAACTCTTAATTCAAGTGGAGTATCAAGAAATTCAAAGCTTGCTTCGTCCAGGTCAATTCCTGTAGTAGAACCAAAAACCTGTACAACAACAGCATCATCTGAGATATCTACAATTTTTCCAGTTTTCTTTTCACCATTTCTATCGCGAACATAAACAGTTTCATTATAAAAAACTCTTTCGGTCTTTTTTAATACGATAATTGGTCCGTCAACTGATTTTATTCCTCTATATTCTGTACCATGCATAATTTACTCCACCGAATAAACTCTTTCGATTTCGCCAATCTGACTGTCTAATCTCTGGCGAATTTCATTGATTTTATCAATTTCTTCATTTTTGTAGACCATTTTAATACGGACAATTTCATCACAAACAGGAAGACTTACAAGATTTTGTAAAAGAGCACCTTTTTTTATACAGGCCGCAGCTCTTTTATAATATTCCAAAATCAAATCCAGAATTGCAATCTGTTTATCTGTTGAACAATATTTATCAATATCATCAAAAGCATTTTGCTGAAGGAAACCATTTTTAATCATATCGGCTACCTTTAGAATTAAACGCTGGGAATCTGGAAGTGCATCTGGTCCAATAAGTCTTACAATCTGCTGTAATTTATTTTCCTCTTTTAGAAGATCCAGAGATTCCTGTCTTAAACTTGCCCAAAGGGGATTATGTAATTCCCACCAGTCTCTAACTTCATCTGCATATTCTGAATAAGAATCTATCCAGCCAATTGCAGGATAATGGCGGGCGTTTGCCAATTCCCGGTCCAAAGCCCAGAAACAACGGATAAATCTTTTTGTGTGCTGGGTAACAGGCTCAGAAAAGTCGCCACCTGGAGGAGAAACTGCTCCAATTACAGAAACAGAACCTTCCTGTCCTTCCAAAGAAATAATTCTTCCGGCCCTTTCGTAAAAAGAAGCCAGTCTTGTTGGCAGGTAGGCAGGGAATCCTTCTTCCGCAGGCATTTCTTCCATACGACCAGAAAGTTCACGGAGAGCTTCTGCCCAGCGGGAAGTTGAATCTGCCATAATTGCAACATGCATTCCCATATCTCTAAAATATTCTGCCAGAGTAATTCCCGAATAAAGAGAAACTTCACGGGCTGCAACCGGCATATTTGAAGTATTTGCAATAAGAATTGTTCTTTCCATGATTGAACGCCCTGTACGAGGGTCAATCAACTCTGGGAATTCAGAAAGAACTTCTGTCATTTCGTTTCCACGTTCACCACAACCAATGTAAACAATTAAATCGGCATCGCACCATTTTGCAATAGCATGCTGGGTCATGGTTTTTCCAGTTCCAAATCCGCCTGGAATTGCCGCAGTACCACCTTTTGAAAGTGGGAAGAAAACATCAATTACTCTCTGACCTGTAACTAAAGGTTCTGTAACGCCAAGTTTTTTTTCGTAAGGTCGAGGTTTGCGAACCGGCCAGTAGTGAGCAAGTCTGATTTCTTCATCTAAGTCTGTAAGACCAATTACATCATCAACTGTGTAATCGCCGCTTCCCTTAAAAGATTTTAAGATTTTACCACGAAGATTTGTGGGGAGCATAATCTTCTGAGTAATAGATTCAGTTTCTTTTACACTTCCCAAAAGACAACCGGCTTTTATTTTACAACCTTCTTTTATTCCATCAGCTGCTTCAAAATGCCAGACTTTTTTTGAATCTAAAGGTTCAGTTCTTTCTCCTGGCAGTAAAAATGAACCGGAATTTTCATACATTCTTTTAAGAGGTCTTTGAATACCATCATAAATGTTACCAACAAGGCCAGGACCCAAACGTAAAGAAAGAGGTAATTCTGTACATTCAACTTTTTCACCAATGTACATTCCAGTATCTTCCTCGTAAACCTGAATGGTTGAATTGCCCTTGTTTTGACGGATAATTTCGCCAATTAATTTGCTCTTACCAACGTTTACTACATCATAAAGACCACAGGCATCCAGCCCCTGAGCATATACAATAGGGCCTGATATTCTAGTTATTTTTCCTTCAATCATAATTACCTCTATGCTGTAAACAGAGTTTCTGCCAGCTCTGCCCTATTATTATTTAAAAGTTCTTCAACAACTTCTATTAAAGTCATTCTAAATCTTACTTCTTTATCTTGAGATTCCAGGATGATTCCTTCATTTATATCAAGGATTTCATCTTCTAGAATTAATTTTCCAAAATCGGTAGGCAAAGATGCCTTTAAATTTTTACCCAGAATTTCTTCCAGGGCTTTTTCTACTTTTTTAATATCAAAACCATAAACATAGGCTGTAAAAGTCTTTTCCTTTAAAAGAGAAGAAAGATAAGCATCAGCCTTTTTATTTTTAATTTTTTCTAAAACAAGCTGGATACGTTTTTCCTGACTTAAGGATTTTAAGTATTCTTGAATCTTACTGATGATTAAATTTTCAACAAAAGAAACCTGAAACCTTTCTTTTTCAAGTGGTAAAGAAGCGTTTAGATTAGTTCTTATTGATTCTAATTTAGAAATCAAAGCGGCTTCCTTTTCTTTTACTGTTTTTGAAACTTTATCATCCACCGAAGACAAAATAGAACGACACTCAGCTTCAGAATTTTTTAAGATTTTCTGAACTTTCTTTTGAGCATCTTCTAGAATTTCTTTATCCAAAATTTCTGTTGAACGTAATTCCTGCATATAACAAACACCCTTACCTTTTCTTCACAAATTCCAAAAAATTGAAAAAGGTAGAAAAGATATAATTAAATCTGAACTCCAATGGCTTCGCGAATAGCATCTGAAAGAGATTTTTTACCCTTTACAGGTCCATTCAAACCTGGAATTTCAACAATAAGAGGAAATTTTCCTGTCTTTTGCCAGGCAATTTCTTCGTCTTCAATTTGAGCAGCAGCATCTTGAGTTAAAATTAAAACATTAGGAAGCTGCTCTATTGGGAGGGCGGCAAAACCACCTGCCCCGGTAACCCTGTTAAAAGCTTCTAGAACTTCATCACGGCTATCGGCGGCAACTCCATCTACCCCAACTAATTTGAAGGCTAGGACCAATTCCCGGCATCCAATTATATAAAACTTCATTGCCTAAATTTTCTACATAATCAGAATCAATACAGCAACAAGCATTCCCCAAAGACAAATACCTTCGGCAAGACCTACGAAAGGTAAAGCTTTACCTGAAAGTTCAGAATTTTCGCTCATTGCACCCATAGCAGCAGAACCAATTTTACCAACGGCAGAACCACCAGCAATACATGCTAAACCTACAGCTAATGCGGCAGCAATATATTTAATTGCTCCAGAAAGATCAGTAACAGTTTTAGCAGCTTCTGCTTCTCCACTTTCCTGTGCAAAAAGTGCAGTTGCAAATAAAGCAAATACAGCTAATACAGCAAAAAGTCTCTTTTTCATATTTTTACTCCTTATAAATATAGAAAAATATATATAACTCTATTTAAGTTCAAATTTAAATGGTTTGAATTCTTTTCCAGTTTCGTGGAAGAATTTGCTAAAGAATTCATAATACTGCAATCGAATTACCTGAATGGCAACAATCATACCTTCAAGAACTACAACAATTACATTTCCAAAAATCAAAACGAAGATTCCACCCACACTTGCCGGTCCACCGCAAAGATTTGTTAAAATCATAATCATATAATCAAGAACGGCATGAGAAAGGGCAAAGGCGCCAACACGAATAAAACTTACAGTGTTAGATAAATAACCAGAAAGAACTTCGATCACTTCTACTACTCCGCCAATTAAGTAAGCTAAAACTCCATCCTTTAATAATGGTTTTTCATGGGCTAAAGCTCTTTCAAAAGGTTCTGCAAAAGAAGCAAGGAAAAGGGAAAGTCCAATTATTACCCAGTCGTAAATTGCAATCTGATGTTTAAAAACAACTACTCTTATAACGGTTGCCACTACATACCAGTAGAAAACAAAGCCGGCCATTCCATTTTTTCCAAAGAAGGCTTCGCCCCAGCGTTTTAAGATTAAATTGTTTATAAAATTCAAAAGTAAACCAATTGAATTAATAATAAAACCAATTCCAACGGCAACTCCAAAAACTGCAAACATAACCTTAATGGAATTAGGATCCTGGGAAGGCATAAGTTTTAAGATTGGAGCATGGGCATTTCCAAATAAACCGGTAATCCAGTAAGAAAAAGGTTCAAGTAAAGTTTCGTTACTAAAAAATTCTCCGGTTAAAAGACCCATAATTGAAGAAGTTATACCAATTGCAATAAATACAGGGCCGAATTTTTCCCAGCCACCAAACTTAATTATTTTGGCAGCCATTAAAAAACCCACCAAAAGGAATACAAGTCCCTGGCCCAAATCTCCAAACATAAAACCAAAAAGAATGGTAAAGAAAATTGCTACAAATGGAGTTGGATCAATTGTACCGTACAAAGGGGCACCGTAACTAAAAATCATTCGCTCAAAACTTTTAATTACTTTTCCGTGGTTCATTTTTACAGGAACCTGTTCTTTTCCAGACATAACAGCAGGAACTTCGTAAGGTTCAAATTCACGGATGGCAATTCTACCTTCTGTAATTTCGTCTAATTCTTTCATGTAAGAATCGGTTTCTGATTTTGGAATCCAGCCGGTAATTCTATAAACTAACTCTGTTGACTGCAGATTATTTTTAATATCTTCTATTTGAACAGCGATTGTTAAAGAAGCAAGAAGTCTTAAGATTTCATTTTCGTTAGTTTCTTTAAAGTTTTTCTTTTGATGTTCAAGTTCTTTAATTAAATCTAAAGACTGACGTTCTTCTCTTTTTAATCCATCAAGAACATCTTCTGGAACTCCCATAAAATCTTTTGGGATTTCAAGTTCAACAAAACCATATTCTTTTAAAATTGATTCAAGGGCAAAACGACCTTTTTTAGAAGAAGCAAGCAAAACATGACTTTTATCATCACCAAGAGGAACAAGAACAGCATCGTCTTCTAGATTTTCTTTTAACTGGTCATAATTTTCTGCAGGAATACGACCAATTTTTAAAGATAAGAAAGAAAGGTGATCTAATTCTGAATAAGAAACTTTAAGGTTTGAAAAAGCATTTGCTTCTTTTACAGCAGATGAAACTTTTTCGGCAGCTTCCCTGGCGTTTTCAAGGTTGTTTTCCAAGTCATTATAAGCGGCAAGGATTTGAGTAAGTTTAGTCCTGTCATCTTCGGATGGAGAACGAGCAGAAGTAATATCTATAGAATCACTTGATATATTCAAATCAATTGCTATATTTTTGATTTCGTCGTAAAGATGACGGTCAACATCAAGGGTAAATTGAGCTTCCTGATCGTCTTCTTTTTTTTCAATTTTCTTTTTGGTATAGAACTGGAAAGACTCTTTTTTTCCAATAAATTCGATTACAGAAGAAATATCTTCTTTTAGAACCATAAGTTCAAGTAATCTCATAGGAGCTGTTTTTGCCATAATTCCTTACCTCTCAATTTTTTAATTTTTTATTTATTAATTCCAAGTAAATCCAAGGCCTGGCTTGAATTAATTCCCAATCTAAAACTTTCTACCGCAGTTCTAATGCAGGAAAGTTCAAAACTTTTAATTTTAAACCATGCAATTAAAGAAGCCGTAGACATATTATTTTGATGAAATATCCTCAGGGCCATTTTATTCATTTTAACGCGGTTAGATTTTTCTATCCAATTTGGATCTATTGCCCATACTTCCCCGCTAATATGAGGATTAATTAAATCTGAATATTTCCAGTCTTCCCAATCCTGGTAAGAATCCACTTCTTTATTTAAAATTTTAAGAACTGGAGCAAGTAAAGGGTCTTCCGGATTTCCTGCTTCTTTTACGTAAATAAGATTTTTTAAAATCTCTTCGTTTCTCATTTTATAAAAGATTTTCAATCTTAAGGCCCATACTATATTTTTAATTATATATTCATTTTCATAAAGTTCAAAAAGAGCTTTTCTATCTTCCCCTTTTGTTTTTTCAAGAGCAGACCATAAATCGGCAAGGGTCTGAAGGTCAATCTTATATTCAATTTTTTGTTTTTCGTGAATATCTGGCAGAGAATTACACCACTTGTAAGGAGATTTTTCTGTAATGGCTTTAATATCAGGCCAGGCAGAATAATTTAAGCGATTGTATATTCCCAAATCAATAATAGAAGGCATTTCAATTTCGTTAGCACAAAGGGAATCTGTAATTTCTTTTAGATTTTCCGACTCGTAAATGTAAAGAACTTGTAAAAGAATCTCCTGACTTCCTTTTAATGAATCGTAAGAAGAAATAAAATTTATATATTGATTTATAAATCTCTTAAAAGCTTCTTTTTCAATTTGATCTGCAAGGAGTTTTTCTGGAAGGACTGGAACCTGACTTTTAAATAAAAGCGTCCAGAGTTCACTTAAAGATTTTACTTCAAATAGATTAGAGACCTTATCGTTTATAAATGATTTTCCTAAAATTCCACTGGCTTTTGCATAAACAAAGGCCTGACTTGCAGTTTTATCCATCCTTTACCCATCTCCATTTTTTAATTTTTTGAAAAGAGTAAAGATTCAACTTCTTTATTAAAAGCCGCTATGTTTAAACTTTTTGAAGAAAGAATTTCTTTATATTGGTTCAGTTCTTTCTGATGATTATCTTTTGTTTCCTGAATTAAATTTTCATAATATTGAGATTTTTCATTTATCTCTTTATCGAATTTTTCTTTGTAGATTTTATTAAATTCAGAAAGAGCCTTTGCTTTATTTCTTTCTGCTTCTTTTAAAGCGTCATCAATTAAGATAGAAGCATTTTTTTCAACTTCCAAAAGATGATTAATTATATCGCTTTCGGGATTATTCTCATTCATTTTACACTACTCCAACATTTTTAATTATATTTCAGACTTAATTATTATGTCAAAAACCTGAGCCGCAGATTGAGCCTCTATAACATTTTTTTCAAAATTAGGGCTTTGAATGAGTTGGACTATATCTTTTAACATTTTTAAGTGAGTTTCAGCATCATTTTCTTCAAAAAGGATTTCAAAAATGATTTTAACATTCATAACTTCGGGGTCACTTTGAGTTGATCCAAAATCTATTTTATTTTTTGAAACACCAATAACAAGGCAGGATTTTTTAATTGATCTGCAGATAGCATGAGGAACCGCAATTCCCGGGCAAATAGCTGTTGATTTTTTATCTTCGCGGTCGATTAAAGCCTGAAGAGCTTCTTTTCTATTGATTTCTGGTCTCTGCTGAATCATAACTTCCAGTAATTCTGCAAGACATTCATCTCTTTCGCAACTTTCTAAATTAATTTTGATTTTATCTGAAGTAATATAATCGCTAAGCATAATCCACCTCTCTAAAATTAATTTGCAACCAATATATTCCCATTTGTTATAAAATTCAATTGACTTTTGAATTTGATTTCATAATTTTATGTTAAACAAAAAAACCGGAAGTCCAAGCCTCCGGTTTGCAGATAATATAAAAATATCTATTAATTACTCAGCACTTTCTTCAGCTACTGGAGCAGCTTCTAAAGATTCTTCTGTAGTTTCAGCTTCTGACCACCATTCTGTTGATTTTTCTTCTTCAGCTTCTGCTTCAACACTTGTAGGATCAGCGATATCTTCAGCAACTTTACCTTTTTTGTTTACCAAAGCTAAACCTAAGGCAAGAACAAAGAAAAGAATTACCAAAACAAATGTTGTCTTAGTAAGAACACTTGCAGAATGTGAACCAAATGCAGCAGTTCCACGACCACCTAAAAGTCCACCCATTCCGTTTTCGCCATCATCTTGAATTGCAACTAAAAGAACTAATAAAACACAAACAATGATAAAAAATACTAAAAGAACAATACCAATTGCGCTCATCTATTTACCCCAATTTTTAATATTCAATTTAAATGTTTTAATATTTTATTGGAAATACAGCCTTTCGTCAATTAGCCATTTAAAAGAATTAAAGGCCATCTTAATAAAAAGACAGCCTTTTAGGTAATTGTAAATTAAAGTACACAGGCGGCGATCTACCCCAGGATTGCGAACTGGTGAGCAATCACGACGCCTGCCCTTTTGCCCCCGCAAAGGGGTCAATCAATTGTAAATTATAATACACAGATTGGAACACAGGCGGCGATTTGCCCTAAGATTGCGAACTGGTGAGCAATCACGACGTCTGCCCTTTTGCCCCCGCAAAAGGGTCTATCAATTGTAAATTAAAGTACACAGATTGGTACAAATGTTTCAGCTTTAAGACTTGCTCCACCAATCAAACCACCGTCGATATCTGGCTGAGCCAAAAGTTCTGGAGCGTTAGAAGCTTTCATAGATCCACCGTACTGGATAATAACTTCGTCTGCAACTTTCTGATTGTAAAGTTTTGCAATATATCCACGGATAAATTTATGAATTGCCTGAGCATCTTCTGGAGTAGCAGTTTTACCTGTACCAATAGCCCAAACTGGTTCGTAAGCAATTGTTACCTTTTTCATCTGTTCAGCAGTAACCCCTGCCAAACCTGCAGAAAGCTGGAAAGCACAAACCTGTTCTGCTTCTCCTGCTTCGCGTTCTGCTAAAAGTTCACCAATACAAAGATCAACTTCAAGACCATCGTTTAAAGCCTTGCGAACTTTTTTGTTGATTAATTCATCAGATTCACCAATTTCGTGACGTCTTTCTGAGTGTCCAAGAATTACACACTGACAACCAATGTCTTTTAACATTGTAGTAGAAACTTCACCTGTGTGAGCTCCGTTATCTGTTGCAGCACAATCCTGAGCAGCAAGAATGATATTTGAACCTTTTACAACCTGAGCAACTGCATCAAGATATACAAATGGAACACCAATCATGTATTTGTTTGTTTTACCTTTTAACTGTTCTACCAAGTCTTTAGCCAAAGCAACAGCTTCTGCCTTACTTGTGTTCATTTTCCAGTTTCCAGCGATATAATGTGTACGTGCCATTTAAGACTCCTTAAAAATTTCAATAATTAAATTATAATAAAAATGACTTCTTGTGTGAAGAAGTCAAAATATAGAGATTATAGATAATGTTTTTTTATTGGGCTTTTAATAATACTTTAATTCAAGGCGTAATTTTACATCGTTTATAATCAGTCTTTTTTCGCCAATTTCGTCCACCAAATCTTCATAAATATCATCATAATATTCATCGTAGGTGTGATAATCTTCGTCGTCTTCGCTTAGATTTTCTTTTTCATTGTATTTATCTGCTTTTGCCTGAGCCTTAGCAAGAGCTTCTTCCTGGGCCTGGGCTAAAAGTTCGTCATAATAATCAAAATAATCATCTGACAACTGCTCTGGATTTACATAAAGAAGTAAAACCACTTTAGCATTATCAATTACATCTGCATTAAAAGTTATATCTTGTTCAGCAGTAAGTTCCTGTCCCTGACTTGCACTGGAAAATAAATCAATTTCATCAGATATAGTAACCCATTCTGAATCAGCCGCAACATAAGAATCATCATCTTCTACAGATTGGGCATAGGCATAAGAAGTTAAGTTTGGATCTTTGTATTCTGCAAGATAAATATGAAAGGCTGGTAAATCTTTATAAGGAATACCAGTTAATTTAATAGAAAGATTTGTTCCTGCAGTTACATAGGCATCATCATATTTTAAAATATACCACTTATATTGATAGGTATTAGAAGTTGAATCTAAAGGTAAATCTAAATGATCACGAATTCTTCTGATTACAAGATCGGCATCGGTCCAGAAATTACAAGACGTAAAAGAGAAAGATAGAAGCAATGTAAAAAGAATACCAAATAACTTTTTCATAACTTTATATATTTTACAAAAAAAAAGACCTGCGCACAATATACGCAGGCCAGTTAATAACTTGCTGTCAGTTTTTATTTCTGCAGCAGTTTGAAAGTACCTTTAATTTCGTACTTAGTTCCCACCCAATCAGGATTCATACCTTCTGGGTTTTCTGTATTGTATGCAACACCAAAGTCATCACCAACAGTTGGGTAACTACCTTTGATAAAGAAGCTTTCAATCAATTCAATATAGTATTTTGCAACATTATCAGATTCTTTTGCCTGTGAAAGTTTCTTAAAGCCTTCAAGAGCGGCCTGATAATCACCTTTTTCGAATAAGGCCATGGCTTTTTCCCAGAAATCAACATATTTGAGTTGATTTTCGCTTGACTGAGATTTAAATCCAAGAACTTCATACAAACGGATTGGAGTTGTTACGTTAACTACCTGTACTCTATCAAGACTACGAACAAGGAAATCTTCTGACAATTCCTGACGAGTTGCTTCACTAATAAGAATACCACCAGTTCTATACTGTTTGTTTACACCTTCAAGACGGCTGGCAAGGTTTACATTGTTACCCATCATAGTATAGTTCTTCTTTTTATCAGAACCCATGTAACCGGCAACGATATCTCCAGAGTTAATACCAATTCTAGTAAAGATACTTCTATTATTACTTACCATAATCTTAAAGGCTTCGAATAAAGTAGCATTCTGAACTGGGTCTGCAAGTAATTCAGGCATATCACCAGTATCAACAATTTGCTGAATCTTTTTATTCAATTCAACTTCGGCAGCCTTCATTTTAATTGCGGCGGCACAGGCACGGTCAGCGTGGTCATCCATCTGTAAAGGAGCTCCAACAAGGGCGATAATAGCATCTCCTTCGTATTTATCTACTGTACCTCTTTCGTCCATGATAATATCTGACATCATAGTTAAATAATAGTTTAAGAGGGCAACTAACTGTTCTGCAGTAAGCAATTCACTAAAGCCAGAGAATTTCTGAATATCGGTAAAGATAGCCGACATCTGATAAGTAGATCCCCCAAGTTTAAATGATTCTGGGTGGGCAACTAACTGTCCTACTACATCTGGAGACAAACACTGACTGAAGGCTCCCTGAATAAACTTTTTATCTCTTGAAGTAAGAATAAGATTAATAACGGTCTGAGCAATAAAACAAATTGCCAGAGAAATAATAGGAATTGCAGTTCCAATGTAAATTCTTGTTATGATAAAGAAAAGTAAAAGTAAAACTGTAGAAACTACAACAAGTCCCAAACCAAAAATCATCTGGCGGCCGGTTGATTTAATTTTTTTAGAAAGCAATACATAAGCAAAACAGAGAATAAAAGCAAGGGCAATAGAAATCCAAACAGAAGAATCATCAACAAAATCCTGAGAAAGGAGCTGATTTGCAACTGTATAGTGAACACCTGGGTTTGGATATTTTTCTTCGTATTGAATTAAACCAAAATCAGTTGTTGAAGTAGCACAAGTACCAAAAATACAGAAGGCATCTTGAACTTTAAATTTAACGGCATTTCTAAGTTTAAAAAGATTTTGGAATTTATCTCTTGTCTTTTTAAAACAGTCGTCAATATAGGCTCTTGTTTCTTCATCTTCCCTGTATAATTGATCAAACTGGGCTTGAGTATCTCCTTCAAGGAATTTTCTAGAAAGATTATAGAATTCTTCCTTGAACTGAGAATAAAGTTCGTAATTGTAATCTTCGCTTATACCTTCGTACATCTGTTCACGAACATAATTTGCGTTGTTATACATTGTGATTGGATTTTCTTCTTCCCAAAGAGAGAAAAATCCATTGTCCTGTAAAAGAGTTAAAGCCGAAATAAAATCTTCTTCCAAAACTGAAATTCTATAAATATTCTTAAAAGAAATATTGTTGTAATCATAGAAAGAAATTGGAGGATATTTGATGATTACAGAACCATTTTTATCCAAAGGGATTTTTATATCTTTTGTAGAACCGTCATCTAATTTACAGTCCTTAAGAGTGATATAATTTTTACCAACTTCGATTTCTGGATTTCCAAAATGTTCAAGGATTGGAACAAAAAGAAGCTGACCGTAATATTTACCATTGTATTCCATTACCATAAAAAGACGTCTTAAATAACCGTCGTCATCGGCATCGGCATTTACAAAACCTGCTTTTTTACATTTTACAAGGAATTCTTCAATTGCAGGACTTATCCCTTTAGGTGAAGGAATTTTTGCATTTTTGGCAACTTTAATATTATCAAGGGCGATATAAGATGAAAGATATTCTTCTACATCTTCATCTACCTGGGCATCGTCATTAAAAGTCAAAGTTAAGAAAGAATTATCAAAGAACTTAAGGTTATTGGCAAGAATACCGTCGGTATCTTTGATTGCATAAGAAATATTAGTTTTAATACGATTTTTTGAAGCATCGCTGGTAGCAATAAAATATTCGGCAAGGTCGTTAGCATCATTGCGGGAAAAAGAACCATCCTGAAAACCGCCTAAAATCTGCAGAGCGGCATCATCAATTTCGGAAAAGTTCTGGTCAACGTAAGAAGGCAAATCATACTGAACGTAATCTTTATCTACCTTTGACTGAGATTTATCGATAAAACTTAAATCGAATACAGCGGCTTCAGCGCCGAGTTCTTTAAGAGTTATAAGTGCGTTAGAATAAACATCGCGGGAAAATGGCCAGGAACCAATTTCTTCTACGGCAATGTCATCAATGTTGATCATAAGTACAGAATCAGATTGTTCTGTTGGTTTTAAACATCTCTGAAATAAATCTGCAATCTTATTGTCTAAACTTGTAAAAGCTAAAAGTGAACAAAGTACTACTGTTATTAATGGTATAAACAAATAAAAATACTTTTTCATAATTTCTCCTAATTTTTATAATTTTTTTAATGATTTGTATTTTGATTTAAATAAAAAAATCCTGTATCAGGTAATTTTTTACCAAACACAGGATTTTATAAGAAAGCTACAAAATATTATTCTTCCCACTCAACATCTTCTTTAGCTTCAGAAGCACGAGAAGAAGCGGTTTGAATTGCTTTTTTACTACTTTCAAGAGCATCATTTAAATCAGATGAAGTAATTTTTGAACCAATTTTTACACCCAACTGATTATTTGATGTAGAAGCAATTTCTGCAATCTTACCCTTTTTCATAGGTTTTACACTAACAGTTTTTCCATCAGAAAGTAAAACTGTTAAAGTTGAATTAAGACCAGTATTGATTACAGATTCTGCATCAATAACCATACCTTCTTTTAATTCAGCCCACTGACCATAAGAAACTTCGTAAGTTACTTTACCTACTAAAGATTCTACTTTCATTGTAGCTCTTTTTTCTGCAAAAAGTGCAGTAGCAGCTACTAATAAAATTGCGATAACTGCAAAAATCTTTTTCATTACTTTTTTCCTTTAATTTTCTTTAATTTAATTTGAATTAATTATTACTCGTCCCAGTCGATATCTTCTTTTGCTTCAGAAGCACGAGAAGAAGCAGTCTGAACTGATTTTGCTGAACCTTCAAGTTTATCGTTTGCAGAATTACTTAAAGTAGCACCTTTTTTGATTCCAAAAGAACCTGTAGATGCAACAGCAGTAAGACTTTCTACTGTTCCCTTCTGCATAGCCTTGATAGTAACAGACTTACCATTTACATTAATAACAAGACTTGAATTAAGACTTGTATTAACTACTGTTGAAGCAGATAATTCCTGTCCTACAGAAATGCTCTTCCATGTTCCTGGTGCAGCTTCGTACTGAACTTTACCAGTAATTGATTCTACCTTGTAGCTACCTAAACCTGCAGCAAAAACTGAACTTGCTGCCATAAGAGCTAAAACAAGAAACAATCCCCATTTTTTCATTTTTATACCCCCATTATTGTATTTTATTAACAATACTAAAATGCAAATACAAATAATTTCTATGTAATACGTATCGACGTAATACAAACCTATTTTTAATTATATTGAAAAATCCTCTTGATTTTCCAAAACCCAAACCACTAAATTATATTTTTAAAAGATTTATTTTGTCAATCTTCAAAAATATAATTCAGACAATTTTTACCAATTCAATTACTCACCTTTTTTAGTAAGTCTTCTTATCATACTGACAGCACAAATTGCAAAGATTACAACACCCACTAAAACTGTGATAATTAATACCCAATCGATATTAGCAACAGGTTCACTTACTTCCAAAATTCCATCTGCCTTAGATAAAGTTACTCTATTTTCGAGTTTAACCTTATTATTAGCATCATCTACGAACAAAGGTGCAACATTTTGAATAGAACCCTGGTTCTTTTTTAGACTATCTGATGTACCCTGGTTATTATCTGAAGTAATTTGATCCAAAGCAATAGTTCCAGCCTGGAAACTTCTATTCAACTGAGCCTTAATATCTTCTGACTGGAATTCAGGGATATCCTGGATAGTTGAAGTTGGGAGCTCTTTAACTTCTGCAACTTTTACAGGAGTTTTCTGCTTTCTTACAGAACTTGTCTTATTAGAAGCTACTTTTTCTACTCTAGTTCTACTTGTAAAGCCAACACTTGATTTTACTTTTGAAGTAAAGCTTGTAAGACCTCTGGCAATACGACTTCTTAAACTACCGTTTGCAATACTTGGAGTAACAGCGTTTCCACCAAAGTCTGTAACAGAAGTTAGAGTTGGAGTTGGAGCAGAGGCACCTGCATTAATTAAATTATAATCAGAATTAGAACCAGAACAAGTAAGATTTACTGTAACAATTCCACCAGTATGAAGATATGGATGAGCATTTCCAGCAGAATCTTTGAATGTTAATGTTCCATCATTATTTTCACAATTTAGAACTGCATTAGTTGAATCTACTGTATAAGTTGTTTCTGAAGTTGTTACTACAATCGATGTTACAGCCCAAGTTAAAGTTGCAGTACTACTTTGTGAATAAGCTTCATAAGATTGTGTTGTACTTAAACCTTCAAGTGTAATTTGAGAAATAGCACCTGCACTCGAAAGTCCAGAAATTGAAACTGCAACATTTGCAACAGGTGTGCCATTACTATTAGAATAACTTCCCGCACTTACCGAATAACTAGCACTTGTAGAAGGAGTATTCTGAATCCACCAGTTACTCCAGCAATTAGAAGGATTTCCAAGATTGAATACAGACAAATTATTTACTCTATCTTTCATCCAAAGGAAGATAAATGAATATTCATCTGTTATTTCTGGAACAGTAACAGTTAATATACCTTCAGAATAATTACTCTCTGAAATTTCTGTCCATTCTGTAGGTTTAGTTGGATCTTCTGAAGATGATGGGCCAGTAACAAGACCAAAGGCCACAATATCATCACTTGCAACAGGTACATTTAATTGTAAGCCTTCATCATAAAAGTTGGTAGAATATTCTGAACCATTTTCTAATCCAGAACCATAGACTGGGTTAATTGTACCAGTAGCTGTATAAGAACCATCAGTTCCTACAACACCTAATACAGCTTCTGCGACACCATCGCCATCAGAATCAAACTTAGGTGTTGTTCCACCTCCATAATTTGGAGCATGAGAACTTGTTCCGGTTGGCTGAGGGCCTATTGAATCTGGACTGATGATAAGAGTGAATGTACTTGAATTACCAAGCTTGTCAGTTGCTTTTATTGTGTAAGTTGTTTGTTCACTTGGTTTAAGAGTGTAAGTTGCGGCTGCTGTCTGGCCTTCAATTCCAACACTAGAAAGTCCTGATCCTGTATCACTAGAAGAAATATTAATTCCAATACCATTTTCTGAATAAGTAGAAGATTTAATATAGTAAACCTTTCCAGAAGTAAGGGCAGTAGAATTATTATCTACAGGATAAATATCATCTACAGAGCCAAATGTTACAGTTGGAATTTCTGGAGCACTTGTATCATTTACCGAAGTAATTGTATAGGCTTGGCTTACATTACCAACTCTATCTACTGCATAGAAATTATATTCTGTTACTTCAGCTGATGGTGTAATTGTAAATTCTCCACTTGTAGAACGATTATCTTCTTTATCGTCATTATAATAATAGTAAGAAATATCATTATCTGAATCATTTACATAAGAAGTAAAGGTGATTGATTGCTCACCATTCCAGAAGAACTTTTTGGCATCTGAATCTGAATTATAATAGAAACCTGTCATCACATTACTTGAAGGGGTAACTTTTTGAATTTCAGTAGCAGTAGAATCTTTTACAAAGGTTATATCTTTTACAAACTTATAATTTCCTACCTTATCCCAGGCATAAAGTTTGTAAACAGCAGAATCCGAACTTGGAGCGGTAATAGAAATTGCAGTACTTTCAGATTCAGGCATTACAAGATCTGCTTCATCTGTTACAAGAGAAGAATTATAGTAACCAGAAGTAGCATCTGTAATTCCTGTAACAGTTAAGGAAATACTTGTTTGATCTGGATTGAAATAAAGTGTTGCCTTATCTGGATCTGAATCTGAATCGTAATAAGTTTTTTCTTCCGAATTAGCAGAAATTTCAGCTTTTGTAACATTTGGTACATCAGTTTCTTCTGTATAACTATTAACGCCACTATAAGTTAATTCTTTTTCTTGTGCAGAATATGAATATTTATTTGAAACCCAAGCAGAAAGAGTATTTCCACTTAAACCACTTGGTAATTTGCTTAATTTACAAGTGTAAATGTATTTACCATCTGAGCTTATTGGGCCAGTAACTGTATTATCATCAAAATCATATTCTTCATAATCTGAGTCTGACCAAGTAATCAAAATACTTTGAGGAGTAGATTTAACACCAGAAGATACAGTAAAGGTAAGAACTGGTGATTTGTAATAGTTAACACTATCAACCTGAACTATACCCTCATAAGAAATATCAGTAATTTCTGGAATATATTTATTTGAGTATTTATAAGTTACAGCAATAGGGTCAGAAACATTTCCTGCATAATCGACTGCAAAATAATATTTTACGACTTCACTAGTATCAAGAGGAATATCATTACCAGTTCCACAAGTATAAGTAAATGATGTTTTAAGATCAGCCAAATCTGTAGAAGAATCAACAGTTGGTTTTTCTTCATTATCTTGTACTATCCAACCTAAAATTCCACTTGAATCTTGGGCAGCAGGGGTATAGGTAACCTTAGTTGTTCTAGAATCAGTAATTTCCATGAGAAGTGTAGAAGCATCTGAATCATAAGTAGTGTTGAACTTATCTGAATCCCACTCTATATAATGAGGTTGATACTTTGCAGTAAAGGTACCTTCTTTTACTGTAGGGGCAGTTTCATCGTGACAAATATATGTTGCATTGTATGTACTAGCTAACATCTTTGGTGTGAAACAATTGTAATCATAAGAAGAGTCCCCATAAGAAAGTACACCATCTCTTATTCCTACCCAAAGGCATTCCTTTGTACCTTCAACTTCTGGATTAAGAGGGATTGTAGTAGGATCCTCTTTTGTATACCAACCACTAGTATAAAAATCACTAGAGAATGTCAAATCAGTAAAATCATACTTGTTAGAGTCAGTAATGAATTTATTTGTTCTAGAGATGTTAGTCCTATATAAACAAGACCTTACACCACTACCTTCATCGGTTCCAGAAACTTGAACATCAATCTGATTGTAGTAGAGAGTATCACCATTTACTTGAGCAATACCTTTCGTAGGCACGACTTTTGGATAACCGTCTTTAAATGCTGGCATAGTTGTATCTGAAACTGTCTTAAAATGATAATAAGTAGTATTACCTGTCATATCACTAATTGAGAATTGGTAATATGCCTCAGATGCATAACTTAAAGAAAGAGAAGTTGTTGCACTTGAAGAAGAATAAGCAGCAGAAGCCGCATCCCAAGCTGAACCAGACCATTTCTTTAAATAAAGAGCTCTTGTGTCAGAAGCCCATTCAGCACCATTAGTACACTGAATACGAAGACTTGAAGCACCGGTTGGGTCTACATAGTAAATATCACTGTAAGTAGTCCAATCATCATCTTCTGGAGTTTTAGAAGAAGTTATAATTTTAGATGAATCTATTTTTCCATTTTCTTCTGTTGAACTTAGAGAGAAGGATTTTGTATATTTACCGGTGTGACCTTTTTTATGAAGATAATCACTATTTGAAAGAGAAATTGTTGGTGACAAATCTGGTGGAGTAGAATCAATGCAAGAAGTGAAATTGCCATAACTACAATTTCCTACATTGTCATATATATTAAAAGCGATAAATTTTTTTTCATTTTCTGCCAAAGAAGTCAAAAAACTATAATCACTATAAGAAAGTTCTAAATAAGGTCCGTTATCATCACAACAAGCATTTCCTATATCTATTAATAAAGGATTTCCAGAATCATCATATCTTCTTAAATCGAATCCTGCAATTCCAGAGCCTGACTTGTCATAATACCATCCTGACGCTACATCTGTAGATGTTGATAATGGAGAAATTGGAATATAAATCTTCAAATTTGGGCTATTTTCATCCTTGCCACTGCCAGCAATACGTAAATAATTTATATAATAACCATTAGATTCACTATACTCACGTTTAATATAGTGACTACCTTCTACATATGAATCAAGATATTGTATATCAGTATCACTATATGAATAACCAGTTGGAGCAGTAGAATCTTTAAACCAAATTGGGCCACTAGTACCAAAAGATCCCAAAGGACATGAATCAATATTTCCTACCCAATCCATTACGAATAATGCAATTCTACTTCCTGTAGTTGAAGATGAACTTTCATTTAAATTTAATACAGGTACTTGAGGCAAAATCTTGGTACCAGTAAAGGTTCCCTCGTATTTGCCAGATGAACGATAAGCATAAACCTTATAGTTTGTATCACTTATAGCAGAGCCAATTTCTCTTAAACAACCTTCAACACCCTTACCATAAAACCAAGGACTAGAAGAAGTATCTGATGTAACACTATTATATGAATCAATAGTTTTTGGAGAAACAACTGAAGGCCAGCGCAAATCTTCACTAGGTGGGAGTACAACATAAAAATAAGCATAAATACCAGTCGTATCAGTTATATCAAGATCAAAGGCTGGTAGATATTCATAATTAAATGTGCCGCCAGAATATTCTACTTGACTAAATATGCTATCGAAACCTGTTTTATCAAGGGTTGTGTCTCTTGTTAAAAGTCCATTACCTTCCATTCGATTAAATTCAGCACTACTTCTTCTTGAAACTGGTCCCCAAACATAAGCATTTTTACCGTTCTGATATGATTTATAACCATTATTAGCAGGAACTAATTTATCAACTTCACTTAAACTATAATACCATGGAGAACGACCATCATATCTTACTTTTATAGTCGGTGCCTTTGCATCATAAACCCAGCGGTTATATTCATCATCTAGGTCATTAACAATTGTATTAATATCATAATTACCTACACGGTCTTCTACTAAGTACCAGAAATAATAAGGAGTTCCTTGGGTAAGACTAGTTGGATAATCAAAGAAGAAGTGTACATCTCCATTGGATGATGCTTGACAATATAACCAATCGGAAGTATTTGTACCCGAAAAATCACTGTAAGAAGGTGTGCCTGATTCAGTAGTCCAAAGAATTTTAGCCCTTGCGGTATATTCTGAGGTATCTGTTGTAGGTACACAAGAATCAAAAGTTTTACCTGTTTCGCCATTTACAGTAAGGGCAATTTTATAAAGTTTAGTACCAATGTGACTATTACTAGGATTGTAATATGTTAACTTCTCTACATTATCTCTCATTAAATAACCAAGTTCAGAAGTTCCACCCTTTCCATCAGCATCCGTGTAAGAGGAAGTCTGATTTCCCCATTTATAGCTTGTATCACCAAAAGTATATTCAGAGGCACCACCACCGGTATAAGCGGCAACATTTTGCAATACTTTTCTTGTATCTGATGAATTACCTAATTTTGGATCAGTGTAGAAAGAAACACCGTAGTATGCAGTAAAGGATTCACCTTGGCCATCAGAATTTGCCTTTGTAACACGGTCATCATAGAAAGTTAGGACCATATAGTTTAAGTTACCGCAACCATCTTTTAATAAAAGTGTTAATGGAGGAATGTTGGTATCTGGAATATCAATTTCGATATTTCCTTCAGAATTTACTCTACTAACAATGGTGTCATGATTATCACCATCTGTATAGTCACCACTATCTTTTTTGTATTTATGCCAAGTAGAATGTTCAGTATCCCAGTCAGCATCACCTAATGTTTCATTTGCTTCAAAACCAAAATATTTTTGAATGGTCTGTCCACTTGGAGTTGTAGTGTTATTTGGGAAGGCTGGCTGGTATTTTATTGTATTGGAATTTATGTATGGGTATACTCCATACCAATGAGTAACTGAATAGTAATCTAGAGGTGCACTAGTTGTAGATCCTACAACATCATCAGACAAAGCACCAAAACGCGAAGGGGTATTGTTGCCACTTATCTGAATATCAGCAGTAGTTAAACCAGTTGCATATTTTACAACTATTTTATACTTACCTGCTCTTTTTACATAATGATATGAGTAAAGTGAATCGCCACAAGAATTTTTACCAGCATCCTTAAAGTCATAATTATCTTCAGTTGTAGAGTCTACATCTTCAGTTGTAGAGTCTACATAAGACGTTGAAGTTACAGAATCTGGTCTGTAAACATTTGCACCATCATCAGGTAAGGCCAAAGTAGCATATCTTATAGCGTTATATCCAGCAGAAGATATTGGTCTTGTATAATCTTCTACAATATTAAAGGTATATTCTTTAGAAATATTACCGGCTTTATCGGCTACTACATAAGTACCGGAAGCTAAATTAGCTACAACTTGCTTACTTGTATCTGAACTACCTGATACTTTAAGTAGGCTTGTTGTACTTGTAGTATTTACTGCTAAATTAGTATAGTCCGAGGAATCAGAAGATTTAATATAAAGTAAACTTTCAGATCCACTTGTAGAATTATCCCTCAAGGCAACATTGTCTGTAAAATCCATACCAAAACGGAAAGTTTTATTAGGATATTTATAGAAATAACGAATGTATGTTCCAGCAGAATTTTTAGTATTAAAATGAACCCCAATAGCAGACTTATCACTTGTTCCACCTGTAGGTCTTGGATATACAAAATTAAGGTCTGTAGCACCATTACCATAAACATAAGGTCCATAACCACTAGTAGGATCTTCTTTTGTGGCACCATCCCACAATGGTTCTTCTGTATCAAGAGTAATATTGTATGTTTTTTTAGCACTTTCCATGCCACTTAAATCTTTAGTAGTTACGCCAATAGTTTGCGAGGTATTTTCGTCTGAATCAAGTAAGATATTTTCAAAAGTAAGATTTTTACATGAAGAACTACGCAATACTTTAGGTCCATCTGAATTTTTAAAGGTAATTGTCTTTAAGTCATCTGAAATTTCATAACTATCTGAAGTTATTTCTGTAGTGCCAATTGTAATTATACTTGCATCACTACCATCTTTTATAAATTTTGCACCATCCAAAGTAAAGGAATTATATCCATTCATAGAATCCGATGGCATATATAATTCCATTTTAAGGTCTACAATTTGTTCGTTAGTATAACCTGTCTGGGCTGCAATTCCATTAGTAGTTTCTCTATCTACCAAAGTAAGAGTAGAAATTTGTGGACTTGTTGTATTAAAGTAGAAACCTCCTGTTGTACCACTTTGAATACTAGTTTGACTATCTTTTAAGTAAACTTCATCCACTGATTCAGATTCATTCAAAGCAAGATCGCTAGCCTTTACAGAAATTAAATTTATATTCTCTTGCTTATTAAAAGCAACATTAGTAATCTTAAATTTTAAATTTTCGCCCTTTAAATTTGAATTTCCACTTGTAAAGGTTATTATTTTCTTGTTAGAAGAAAGGCTGTAAGTAGAACTAGATATTTCAGTTAGGCCTGATTCTCCAACTAAGTAAATAGCAGAATTAGTAGAAAGACATGGACTACCATAATTAGTATTTGTTGAAGGACTTCCAAGAGTTAGTGTTTTAAGACCAGAATTTGTTTCGTTTATTGTGATATATAAAGAAAGTTTTGTTGTACCTGAATCTAAGTCTAAATAATCACTTGTTACCCAATAAGTATCAGATAAATTAGAGCCAGCTGTAATTCCTAATTCTCCTGCTTTTATAAGTTCTTCTATTTCAATCTTAGAAACTACAGGTTTTGTTGAATCATTTGAAATTTCAATTGTTTTTTCTACAGTCTGAACATTTTCTGCAATATCGGTAAGAATTACTTTAATTGTATAAGTTCCTTCGGTTACGTTATCTGCAATGGCAATATTTTGAATTTCATAAGTACCAGTTTTTTCGCCATTACAAGTAAAGCTATCGCCAGGTTCAGAAGAACTTGTTGTACCATAAGAAGAAGTATCGTCACCATTAACATAAGTTAGCGTAAAGTATTTTTCGGCACTATCGTAAACCACAGGGGTCTGGTAAACAGTATCTGTATTATCTGTAACTACAAATTTAATAGAAGAAATTCCGGATGTAACTTCGGTAAATGGAACAAGCAGTTTTTGTCCACTTATAATATTTTGATTTGTAATTCCTGCGGTGCTCTTTCCATCTGTAACTACCCAACTTAAATCGCCAGAAAGTTCTGGAGCTACGTTATCTAATGTAATACTTGCACTTGTAGATTCACTTTCCCAGCCAACTAAATCTTTTGCTGTAAGAGAAATTGTTTTCTTTCCGTTACTTGAATCTGTAAATTTAAGGTTTGTAATAAAGTAAGTTTGACTAGAAGTTTCAGAAGCCACCTTTGTTAAAGTTAATGTAGTTTTATCGCTGGAAATAGTAGAAGCAATTTCTGTTCCTGTAGCATCATTTCCAAGATAGATTTTTGAATCGTCAGTAAATTTGGCGTTTGTGAGTGTAATTGTCTTAAGACCAGAATCACTTTCGGACTTAAGCTTTACTATAAGATTTACTGTATCTTGATTTGTATATTTTGTATTTGTTTCTGTATTTGTTGAATCTAAATCTTTAATTGTGATTGATTCAAAAACTGGATTTGAATTATCAACATAAAGATCTGGGGTGTCGCTATCGCTTGTAGTACTTGATTTTAGGATAAAGTCTGTAAGTTGAATATTTGCTTTATTTTTTGTTGAACCAGTATTTGCGTAGTGGAGATTTTTAATTGTAACTTCAAAGCTTGAATCTGACTGTAAAACAGGTTCAATAAAGTCTGTAAAGGTAATTGTATTTTTACTTGTATCAAGCTGATATTGGCTTGAATCAATTTCTTCCTGGCCAAGTAAAACAATTGTATTACTTGTAAGATTAATGTCATCTTTAAGAGTAATTACATTTACACCAGAACCACTTTCTTTGATTTCTAAGGTAATGCTTGCGGTATTTTGAATCCTTGAAGAAGAATCAATTGTAAAGCCTTTCTTAGAAAGGAATTGTTTAGAAGCAGAACCATCATAAGGAGTGCTTTCTACTAAATCATTTAGTGTAATACTTTCAACAAGTGGAGCAGTATTATCATAAGAGAAAGTAGTTTTCATATCTGCGGTCTTATTTAAGGCTGCATCATAAAGATTAAATTTTAAATTAAGAATTGCATCAAGATTCTGGCTGAAATGTAAATTTGCAATGAAAAGATATCCGCTTGTAAGATTTGTTAATTCTGAAGAAGAAGGAATCTGTAATTCAACAAAGGTATTTCCATCGCTATCGGTCTTTGATTCCCAGTCAAGTTTTAGGGCTTCCTGAAGATCTGAGTTAAGATAGTAAATTTCTGTGGCATTTTCTCCGCTGGCAATTGGATTTGTAGAAACTGAAGTACCACTTTCGTTTTTAATTTCCAGAGTAAGGCGTTTAAGTCCTGAATAAGCTTCGGTAAATGGAATTCTTAAAGCCTTTTCCATATATTGATTTTGTGTAGAGTTTACTGTAATTGGAGCATCGGCTGTTAATGTTGAAGCAGAAATCCATTCAATTGTTCCAATTTCTGGAACTGTATTATCGTAATAAACAGAATCAAGTTCCTGGGCCTGAGAAATATTATTCATATCATCCATTAAGAATACGTAAACAGATGCAGGACCATCACTTTCTGGAGCTTTTGCGGTAGAGAATACTTTACCACTTGTATCCTGAGTAATGTAAGACCAGTTAGAATCACTTGCCTTAGGACTTGTAGAAGAAGTACTAAAGAGCCATTTGATTTTTGAAACATCGCAGGCAAGTTTTTCAGTTGTTGAATCTACAATTTCTTTATTTTCGCCTACTTTAAATTTAAGGGTGGCTAAAGTTTCTGCATTATAATATGCGTATGGTGCTGAATCTGAATAAGTTTCAACCTTTTTAGCTTCTGTTGTAACATCTGGTGGAGTTGTATCTTTAATTACGTACATTGAAGTAATACGATTTTGTGTAGAACCATCGTTACCGTTTGCATCAACTGCCCAAATATCAATTCTATAAAGACCGTCTGGAACTTCCTGACCGTCGTTAAGTTTATCCTGGAAGTTCAAATCGTAATCTACAAGAATACCCTTAACAGATTTTACATTACCGAATTCGTCAACTTCTTCTTTATAAGTAACATCAGAAGTAACGGCATTATTATTTCCACTAATAAAGGTATATGAAGAAGCATCTGAATAAGTGTAGATTGATTCTTTATTAGAACCATTATCTGCAATTGTTCCGTCTGCATTAACAACAAGAGTTGAATTAATTGTAATTGTAGAACCAGAAGCATCATCACCAGTAGCGGTACCAGAATCTTCTGTATATTCTGTTGCTTCAATGTCCAGGTAAACATGACCTGTTGTTCTTTGTGAGTACATTGCAGCAATTCTTGTTTCTTTATTGTTTGCATCTTTAAAGTAAGTTTGAAGAGCGGCATCAAAATCAGAAATTGCAGAAGGTTGAATTCTTGTTGAACCACCATTTACAGAATCTGCATAATCATAAGCACTTGAGAAGTCTACACTAGAATCGTCTTCAAGTATTGTACTTGCTTTTAAAACTGTGATTTTTGGAGCAACGGTATCGGTCTTATCGTTTGTTTTAAATGTGATTGTTGCACCTTCGGCCATGGCATTTCCATCGCTGTCTCTAATTTCGTTTGAAATATTAATAAGAATTTTTTGGAAGGCATCAAAATAATAAAGCTGAGGATTTGATTCAGGACCTTCTTTTTGCTGTAAGGTAACCATTTTTTTACTTTTACTTAAAATTGGTTCCTGGAAATTGTCTGTAATATCAACATAATCACTGTTTGATTCTGACAGTACGATTGGTCCCTGACTTACTGTAAAAGCACCGGTCAAAGAAGATTCATCAAGAGGTTTTGAGAAAAGAATACGAACAGTCATGTTCTTTACTACGTTAGTGGCATTGTCTTCTGGGTTTGAAGTTACATAAACAGGACGGGCAGAAACAATTGGCATAATAAAGACTGTTCTATCGCTTTCTACATTTACAGTAACTGTAGTTGAGTTTGAATAAGGGTCGGTAAATTTTACCTCTTCGCTTGAATATTCATATCCACTGTAATTTTTTTTGTAATCATCATAAGAAGAATAGATGAAATTTGAATACTGTTTTGAAGTTGGGAAGTCTTCTACACTAAAGGCAGCCCATTTTACAAAGGCGTAATCATCATTGGTTGTTGCAGAAATACTAAAAGAAACACCAACTTTTTCTTCCAGCCAGTCAGAGTTAACTGGGGCGGTTGTACCCATTTTAGTATTTGCATAACGAAGATATACGTTTATCTTTTGTGCATTAGCAACGCTAACATCACTTTCAATGGCAGACAAAAATTGATCGCTTGCCATCCAGTTTTTACAGGAAGTTGCTAAAGAAGTTAATAAGAGGATCCCACCTAAACTTACAATTAATTTTTTAACAATTCTATTCATCTTTCTCACCTTCTATTGTTTTTGCCTTTTTTTTTGTTTTTTTTGAAGCAGAAAAAGCTAGGACTGCTCCCGCAACAACTCCCACTAAAATTGAAATTAAGGTAATTTTTTTAGATTTTGCTTCTTTTACCTTGCTTTCGCCTTCAGATTTTTGTGCATTTTTAATTGTATTTTTAACTAAACTTTCAGTATTAGTTTTGTTTTCTGTATTTTTAGATTCAATTAAATCTGAATCATTTGTACTTTGAGTAGCTTTATTTTCTGACTCTGCCTTATCTGCGAGGGCCAGGTTTTTATCAACTGAGGCAGAATCAGCTGGGGCGGTAGTTTTTACTGTAGCTGCGCTTGAATTAGCAGGGGCAGCAGTATTAACTGTGGCGGCGGCGGTATTTCCTGTGGCTGCGCTTAAATTAGCTGGGGCGGCAGTGTTTACTGTAGCTGCAGTATTTTCTGTGGCTGCGCTTGAATTAGCTGGGGCGGCAGTATTAACTGAGGTGGCGGCCTTTTCTGCTGGCTCTGTTTCTTTTACCGAAGCCAAAATTATTGACTTTTCTTCTTCTGCTTTAGCTTCTTCTTTCTCCAAAGAGTAATTTGTAATTTCTTCCACCTTTTGAGCAGCTTCTTCTGAAAGGAAGCTTGAGAATGGATTTACAACTGGTAAATCTGCCATTGCAATTTGCTCTGAAACTTGAAGTTCCTGGTCGTGTTCTTCTGTATCTTCTTCTGGATTTAAGGCAAAGTCTAATTCATCCTGGTAGAGGAAGGCTTTTTCGTTTTGATATTCACCCATTTCTTCTTCAAAAGATCTCATACCTGGAATTGATTCAGCAGTATAAGCTTCTTGAGGAGCCCATTCTTCTGAAGGCTGTTTTGTAAATCTTGGGACAGCGCGGTCTTTGATTTCTTCTTCTGGCTTTGAAAGCATTGGCGTTTGAGAAAGACCGGTGTCAGCTACTTTGAATTCTATATCTGTAGATTCTTCTGTTGTTAACTCTTCTGCCAAGAAATCTGAGTCTTGGAAATCTGGCTGTGCGGCGGCAATTTCCTGAGTTGTTGTGGCAGTTTCCTCTACGGTTTGTTCTACAACTGCAATTTCCTGACTAGGGGTGGCAATTGGCTCTACGGTTGGCTGTGCGGCGGCAATTTCCTGAGTTGGGGTGGCAATTGGCTCTAGGGTTGGCTGGGCAGTGGCAATTCCCTGAGTTTTATCACTTAAAGTCAAATCACCAATATCAATAACTTCTTCTGGATATACAAAAGATTCAGCGTTTTCAAGATTTGCCTTTTCTGTTGGATTTTCTGTATTTAAGGTTAAATCTGCAACCTGGATAACTTCTTCCGGATAAACAAATGATTCGGCGTTTTGGACAGCAGAATCAAGTTTTTCTTCAAAAGATTTATCTTCTTCAAGCTGGGCAATTTTTTCTGGGGCATCAGCCTGAAGTAATGGAGTTTTAATCAAATCTGGATTTTCTTCAAAAGTTTTTTCTGCAATTGCCTGAATTTCTTCGGTTGATAAAACTTCAAATTCAAGTTGCGAAAGAATACCCTTATAAGATTTTTCTACCTGTAAAGGTTCGTCAAAAGTAATATCATCATCTGGATCTGGTCCATCTCCATCAGGACCATCGTCTGGTGGGAAATCATCATCGTCATCAAAACGTTTATTTGCAGAATCTGGTGCAAGAACGGCAAGAGCCTGATTAAAGTCTGGCAATTCTAAATCATCGACTGGATTTGCAGAATCTACTGTCAAAAGTGTATCTGACTCTGAAGTTAAAGAATCTTTTACGGCAAGAGCCTGATTATTTTGTGGAAGTTTATCGTTACTTTCAAGCCAGGTTGTATTCATAAGTCGGTCTGCTAAAGTAAAACTTCGGCCCTGACTGCTTTCAAAGGCACTCAAATAGGCAAACTCTGCTGCTAATTGTGGATTTGTGTTATATACAATTTCAAAATATTTATCACAAACATCATAATTTCCAATTTCATAAGCACATCTTGCAACACCTAAAATTGCAAGAATATTATCTTCATCGCGGGTAAGAACTTCTTCATACCATTTTTGAGCACGTCCAAAATCCTTCATAGAATAGAAGAGATTTGCTGTGTTTAAAATTGCAGGTAAATAATCCTGTCTTCGGGCAACTCTGAACTGGGCTTCGGCTTTTTTAAAGAGTCCGTAACGGGCATAAAGTACACCAAAATCATTATAAAGTTCTGGTGACTGATTATTTTTAAGTTTACTTTCAAAGGCAACAACCTGAGGAGTAATCTGTTTTAAGATATATTCATCAACAGAGTGTGAGAAAAGTTTTCCTACAAGTTTTTCGTCTGGAAGTGTAAAGTGAGAACTGGCTCCTGGAACATTTACAGGTTTATAGATTTTCCAGGAATCTTCCATTTTATAAAGCATGGCAGTTCCATCTTTATCTGACTGATTCCACTCACGGGCACCAACTTTCCAGGCTTTGTTAAAACCTTCATCTGTAAGAGTGATTTCAAGAGGAACCCAAACTTCATTATTATCGTAATCAAGAATAAGTTCATCTAAAGAAAGGAATTCATTTTTTGCCTGGTCAATTGTTAATCCTGAATCAAAAGCCATAAAAATATGGCCAGGAATTGTAATAAAGGCTGTTTTAATTCCAATTGCTTCAAAAAGTGAACAAACTAAGATTGAAAGGTCGTCACAGTCACCACCACGATACATAAGGGTCTGGTAAGGGAACTGAAGGAAGTCAATAGAAGCGGTACCTACGTTATCGGCAAAGGCAGAAGTTGGGTCAATTACATAATTTAATCCAAACTGGTCCAAAGCTTCGAAGATTCCCATTGCATACTGAATATTTAAGGCAACTCCGGAACGTACATTATCGCGTACAACTGAAGTTATATATTTTGCAAACCACATGGCGGCAGGGTCTTTTGAAGAAACAAATACTGAAGCACAGCGGTCATCTGCCCAAGACATATTATTACGTCCATAAACAGGAACCAGCATGGCAAAAGATTGCTCTCTTTTTTGACCAAGATATTTATATTCAACGATTACACTTGCCTGACATTCAGTTCTTTCTATTAACTCAAGCATTTGTTCATTAAAGAAGGCCTTAAGATTTACATCCAGAGATTCACCCCTCTTAAGACTTTCTACACTTCCACATTCCTGAGGCTGTCCCATGTACTGTGGCTGGAAGAAACTTACTTTTACATCTGTAATAGTTGCATCTTCTTTATTTTGAATTGAAACTGAGCCAAAAGAATTGTTATCGTACCAGGAATATAAAACTGGGAAAACTGGTTCCAAAGCATTCATGGACATATCAAGATTTTTAGGTCTCATAAAGGCTTTTGTAAAATTGAAGGTAATTCCCGGCTGGACATCCAATCCTGTTATTAAACCTGTATTTCCTGCCTTGTAGTGGGAAGCGCCTGCTTTTGATGAAACTGCAACAGAAGGATTAATTTTATAAGAAAGCGAAAGTGTAGCACCTGCTTTTACTCCAGGCAGATTATAATAATCATCTTCTGATTTCTGATATTTTGCTTTATAGGCCTGAACATCAGCACCAATATTAAGACTTAATCTATCTGACAGAGGTAAATGATAAGCAGCTCCAAGTCCTCCGCTAAAAAGACTTAAGCTACCAACACTATCGGAAGTATCAAAAAGGTAGTACTGATAATCTCCTAAAAGAGAAAGGTCAAAATAAGTAAAAGGTCTGTAAGTAAGTTCAAGTCCACCACCAAAACCGGTTTTAAGTGAATCGTCAAACTTTAACACTGGGAAAGTTACATGAGGATAAAGACCTAACAGAACTTCCCCGCCTGCTGATAAGGGGGCAGCAGCAATACAAAGCCCTGTTAAGGCTGCGATTGATATCTTTGAGATTTTTTTACTTTTTCTTAACTTTCTTGCTTTTTTACCTGACATTTTTTTCTCTTCTTTAATATTTACTTTTTATTATTTTGTATTTTCTATATCCGCTTGAATTCGATTCAAGTTTTTTAGCGCTGTTTTGTTATCTGGCTCTAATTCCAGGGCTTTTTGATACCAGGCTAGAGCTTCTGCGTATTTTTTCTGCAAAGATGCAATATTACCCAGATTGTTCATAGCAGTTACAGAACCCATTTTTGCAGACATCTGATAAACTGGAATTGCACTTGTATACATTCCGGCACGAACGTAAAGCATACCCAGTTTGTTATATAAATCTACAGAAGCACCTTCCTGCACAATTCTTGTTTGAACAGCAGCAATCTGTGGACCAAATTCAGCTGTGATGTAGCGGGCAATATCAGTTTCAACAGCAGATGCAAGTTGAGATTCTGAAGTAGCAAGTGAAACATTTTCTCCACTTGAAAATCCTGCTGGTGGATAATACTGCCAGGCTTCTGAAAGATTTACAAAACCAATTTCTTCTCCCTTTTCGTTAGATTCCTGAACTTCGACAACAGCTCCATACCAGGAGTTGATAAAACCTTCGTTCAAGGCAGCCATTGAAAGAGGAATCCAAATATTATTATCAAAAACAAGAACTCTATCTAAGCCATCAAATAAAGAACCTGCTTTTGAAACATTAATTCCTGTATCAAAAAGAACAATAAAATCATCACTTGTTGTAATAAAAGATGAAGTAATACCTACCGACTGGAAAAGAGCCATTAAAAGAATTCCAAGGTCATCTTTATCTCCAGTTTTGTAAAGCATGGTCTGGTATGGGTACTGAATATAATCCAAAGCAGTAGGATCTAAGTGATACTGATCATAAGGACTTGAAACATCTGTTTCGCATTTAATTCCTGCAAGTCTGATTCCTTCAAAAACGTACATGGCAAACTGCATATTTCTGTTTAAGCCGGAACGCAAATAAGTTCTTGCTACCCCAACAAGATATTTTGAGAACTCAAGGATTTCCTGGGCAGAACTTGAAATGTAAGAAGCAATAACAGCCGGGTCTGTCCATCTAACCTGGTTACGGTTGTAAACTGGAATAATTACCTGTGATACAGATTCACGCTTCTGGCCAAGTAATTCATAGCGGACAACAATTTCTCCAGGGATTTTACCATTTTCTGTAAACTGAAGAATATTTTCGCTAAAGTCGGCGCAAAGTGGGATTTCTTCTGTTCTGTGTTTTCTTAAGATTTTAATATTTCCACATTCGATTTCGGCATTTGTATAACCTTCTGATCTGAAGGAAACTGTAACATCTCGGATTTCGGCACTTTCGTTATTTTTTAAGGTGATTGTTCCAAAATAATTGTTTTTATAAATTGTATAGAAAAGTGGGAAAACACTTTCGTCCTGCTGAACACTTGCATCAACAGCGCCAAGAGTTTTTTCTGTATCAAAATTATATTTGATTGAGATTCCTGCAGAAAGGCCCTGTAAAACATTTTTACCGCCAAAGTAAGTATCATACTGACTGTCAAACCAGGAACCGGTCATTGCAAGAGAAAGGTCTGGTGTAATACGGAAAGCAGTTTCTACACTAGCCCTATACCAAGGCGAATAATGAAACTTATCCTGAGGATTACTACCCCGGTAAGCAATACTTGAACCGGCTGCAAAATTGGCTCCAACTTCTAATCGGGAAATTGGATAATAATAAGCTCCTACACTAGCTCCAATTGGAACTAAGAACATGTATTGATCCTGATCACTTAAAAGGCTTTCTTTTGATGCAATAGGAACACCGTAAAAACCAAGTGAAGTTCCAACATTCAGAAAATCAAAAAGATTTACTCCGGTGTCGAAGAAGCCGCCAAAACTTAAAGTTCCATATTTTTCGTCACCATTTGTCAGAAAAGGAAATAATAAATCAGGGGACAATTTAAAAGATAATTCGATTGAAAACAGTCCCACCTGAATTGAAAATAGAGCTAAAAATAATATTACTTTTTTAATACTTTTTTTCATTACTACTCTTTCCAGCTACATAAAAATACCCTTGTAAATAATATTATAAATGATAAACTCTTATTGAAGGCTTAAGAAAGGCTTAGATTTAAAAAATGCACACTTCACCCTCATTATCCAATTCCACATTATCCAATATAAAGCGAACAAAAGTGCAACAACAAATTGTTATTTTCAAAGAACTTGAGTTTTTTTCTTTGATTTTTTTTGATTTTAAAAATAACCAAAGTATAAAATTTAATTATATTTAAGGGATTTAAGCGAAGGTTAAGAAAAATAAAAAAGGCTGTTTTCTAGCGAAAACAGCCTTTGACTAACTATATAAAGTTATCTATTTTGTAGCTAATATGGCTATACCTGGTAAAGTTTTTCCTTCGAGGAATTCGAGGGAAGCTCCACCACCTGTTGAAACGTGGCTCATCTTGTCGGCAAGGTTGAACTTGTTTACAGCGGCAACTGAATCACCACCACCAACTACTGTCATTGCTCCACGAGCTGTAGCATCTGCTACTAACTGAGCAACTGTTGCAGTTCCTTTTGCAAAGGCATCAAATTCAAATACTCCAACTGGTCCGTTCCATACAACTGATTTAGCTGTAGAAAGAACTTCTTTGTAGAGTTCAATTGTTTTTGGACCAACATCCATAGCCATAAGGTTATCTGGGATGCAAACTCCATCAACTGCTACTGGAGTAGCGTTAGCATCGAACTTATCTGCTGCAACATGGTCAACAGGAAGAACGATTTTAACTCCCTTAGCTTCAGCATCAGCAAGAAGTTTTTTAGCTGTATCGATAAAATCATCTTCAACTAAAGAAATACCTACTGAATGTCCCTGAGCTTTAAGGAAGGTATAAGCCATACCACCACCAATTACGAGGGCAGAAGCATTCTTCAAAAGTGATTCCAAAACGGCAATCTTAGAAGAAACTTTAGCACCACCAATAATTGCAACCTGTGGTTTTGGAGGATTTTCTACCATTGGCTGGATGTATTTAACTTCTTTTTCCATAAGGAAGCCGCCAACCGGCTGTGTAGACATAAATTTAGCGATTGTAGCAGTAGAAGCCTGATCACGGTGAGCTGTACCAAAGGCATCGTTTACAAAGATATCACCATAAGTAGCTAATTCTTTTGCCATTGTTTCGCGTTCTGCATCTACTTTAGAAGTCTCTTCTGGGTGGAAACGAACGTTTTCGAGCATTGCAACAGCACCTTGAGGAAGAGCATCAATAGCAGCCTTCTGTCCAAGTGCATCTGGCAAGAAAGTAACTTCTTTACCGAGTTTTGCAGCAAAGTATTCTACAACTGGCTTCATGCGGTTTTTACCGTTGATGAATTTTTCTGAATCAGCATCTGTCCAAGTCTTTCCAGCTTTTTCTGCCTTTTCCTTAGCCTTTTTTACATCCTTTTTAGGATCGCCTAAGTGGCTCATAAGAACCAAAGAACGTGGATTCTGTTCAAGAATATATTTAATTGTTGGGAGAGCAGCCATGATACGAGTATCGTCCTGTACAACTCCATCCTTCATTGGTACGTTGAAATCTACACGCATAATAATGCGTTTTCCCTTTAATTCAACGTCTTTTACTGTTTTAATCATAAATGACTCCTATCTGTATCCACAGATTGATTCCGCAGATTTAATTAACAATTTATAAATTAACTATACTAAGTTTTAGGGTCAAATTCAATGTTCTTTTATGACTGAGAAAATTGAAAATTAATATCCTAAATTTCTTCCTTAAAATCAAATACCGCAGGTTGTTTCAACAACCGAGGATATTTGATTAACAATATAAGAGTTTCGCAAGAAACTCTAAGTTAAATTGAATGGCGATATTTTAGCCATTCAATTTAAACCTTCTTCCTTAAAGAAGAATTTTACAAATTTATCTTCATAATCTTCTATTGTTAAAGGTTCAGAAAGATAATTTCCCTGATATATCTGACAATTTAGCTGTCTAAGGGTATCGTACTGCTCTTTATTTTCAACTCCCTCACCTACTATATCCATTTTAAGAGAGTTAGCCATATTTATAATAGTTTCCAGAATGATTTTATTTTTGCCCTGACTATCTGCATCTTTTAAGAAAACCATATCCATTTTAAGAATATCAGCCTTAAAATCTTTGAGCATATTTAATGAGGAATATCCATTTCCAAAGTTATCGATTGCAACAACAAAACCTGCTTTTTGTAATTTTTCGGCAAGTTCAGAAGCTTTTTCAAAATCAGACATCAAAACCAGTTCTGTAATTTCTATATGCAGGGAAGATGGATTAATATCGTAATCTTCTACCAGTCGGGAGAAAGTTTTGTAAATATCTGTGTAGAAAAAGTCTTTTACAGAAACATTTACAGAAATATAACAGTCACTGCAACCTTTTTTAGCCCACTCTTCAAGTTTTTTTGCCGCAGACTTCCAGATAAATTCATCCAGCTGGAAAATCAAACCGTTCTTTTCTAAAATTGGAATAAATTCCAAAGGATAAATAAGTCCCCTTAAAGGATGCTGCCAGCGACATAAGGCTTCTGCCCCAAAAGAATTAGTCTTTGTATCAATAATTGGCTGCAGATACATAAGAATCTGATTTGTATCTAAAGCATGTTCAAAATCCTGAACAATATTTTTTTCGTTTAAGATTTTTTCCATCAAAGTGGAATCATAATAAGAAATACTCTTTTTATATTCATTTGTATCGGAAATTTCTTTAATTGCCATAGTGGCTTTATCAATCATAGAAAGAGCCGATTCATTTCTGCCATCAGGATCATAATAACCAATATAAACATGCATGCGGTAGACATTACTTTCGGTTATCTGCTGAATATTACTTGCAAATCTGTTTAAATCTTCTTCATCACAAAAATCTTTGTAACAGTAGAGGGCAAATTTATCGTCCCCAATACGGCCCACAATACAACCATCATCTTTTTTCTGATTAAGAATTAAGGCTTCTTTTTTAAGAACCTCATCCCCTGCCTTATCGCCAAAAAGTTCATTAATGAGTTTAAAATCCTTAATATTAGAAACCAGCAGAATTCTGTCTTTTATGCCTTTTTTCTTTATGTCTTTATCAACAGCTTCAATAAAACCCTGTCGGTTAAAGATTCCAGTTAATTCATCGTGAAGGGCTTCGAATTTTTCTTTTTCGTAAAGATTAATGGTTTCGGTTTTATCTACAAACTTAAGATAAGAACCTACTTCATAAGATTTGTGATATTCCTTATGGATTTCTACTTCAAAATGATAAAGTTTTCCCGCAAGAGTCATTTTATCGGTAAAAATAAGGCTGTCATTTTCGCCGAGGATTCTCATCAACTGGGCGTGATAACTTTCGACCTTTGTAATATTAAAAACTCCCTTATCAGAAAATATTTCTTTGGCCGATTTATTAGCAAAAGTAAATTCTCCATTAATATCAAAATACATAAGAGAATCGGAAATAGATTCATTAATTGTAAAAAGAGCCTTATTGTAAAGAGTTGTAGGCACCGAAAAAGTTGAATAATTACTAATAAAAGCCGCAAGAATTGTGTAAAAAATAATTATATAGTCAAAAGGAATGAATACTACTACAAAAAGGATTTCATTTAATATAACAATTAAAAAGGCATATAAAATTCCACGGTAACGAGTCTTATACAAAGTTGGAGAAGAAATAGTTTTTACCAGAAATAAAACAAAAGAAATGGTAATCATCAGATAAGACAAAACCATATGCAGCACTTCCAGGAATTTGTAAAGTATAACAAGTAAATGCTGCCCTATATCTATAGTTGGCCCTTTAAACATAAAAAAGCCGTCAAACAATCTAAATACCTGACGGTTATAAAGATATCCATTATAGCCTTGTTCTGTATGAAGGAAGAAAAGATGATTTGTCCATACATTTGAAATCAAAGAAAAAGAATCTATTGAACATAAAACTGCTAAGACAATTATAAAAATTGACTTATATTCTTTAGCCACCCCAGTGTATTCAATAGCAAAGACAAGGATTGAAAGCTGCATCCAGTTAGTTACTATCAAATATAGGGAGTAAAACCCCATGGCATAATTATATTCTGTAAAAAGCAGGTAGCCGCAATAAGTAATTATAGAAATAATTCCGGTAATGAAGGAAGCAGTTAAAATCTTACGATAAGGATTCTTTCTTCTATACATAAAGAAAAGAAATAAAATAAGAAAAACTATGATAATTCCAGAAATTACAATAAAAAATATATTAAAAGGGTTAGTATTCAACATTATTTAACCCCCATAAATTTTTCTTCAAAATCAGAAACCGGCATTGGCTTGGAATAAAGGAAACCCTGAAATTTATCAACACCAATTTCTTTAAGAAAATCAGCCTGTTCCTGAGTTTCTACACCTTCGGTAATAACAGTCTTATTTAATTTTTTTGCCATCTGAACAATAGCAGAAATAATTAAGCGACCTCTTTCCTGATTTTCGCTTTTTCGTAAAAAGTTCATATCAATTTTAATTACATCAACATCAAGTTCTTTTACGGCATTCAAAGAAGAATAACCGGAACCAAAATCATCCATTTCTATATTAAAACCATAATTTTTTAATTCAGTAAAAACCTGCTTATGAATTCTATCGTTATCAAAAACAAAAGATTCAGTAATCTCAAGATTTAATTTTTTAGGAGAGATTCTATATTTTTGAACAAGCTGGGTAAAAACTTCATATATATCTGCATAATAAAAATCTTTTGGAGAAATATTTACAGAAATATAAAAATCATCCAGGCCCATTTCTTCCCAGTGTTTTATCTGTTTAGCAGCGGCTTCCCAAATGTAATAATCAAGTTCATAAATTAAACCGGATTTTTCCAGGATAGGAATAAAATCTGAAGGCTGGCGATAACCTTTATCCATTTCGTACCAGCGAACTAAAGCTTCTGCCCCAAGGCACTTTCCGTTTTTACTGTTGATTTGAGGCTGTAAAAACATAATAAATTGTTTTGAAGAAAGAGCGTATTTAAATTCACTGATTACATTTTTTTCTGCCATCATTTTTTGCATAAGGGAAGTGTCATAAAAAACCAGAGTCGAATTATAATCGTCAACGGCATTTTTAATAGCAAGATTTGCCTTGTCGTACATAGTGTGAACATTTTCAAAAGGATTTGCAATTTCGTAAATTCCAAGTCTAATTTGAATCTTGTAATTTGTATTTTCCAGAATTTCACAAACCCTATTTGTATTATTAATTGCTGTCTGAGGATTAAAATGCTCTTTACGAATAAGCATTGCAAATTTATCTCCGGAAATACGGCCTTTAATACAATCCTCATATCTTGCAAAAGAATACATTTGCGCCTGTTTTCTTAAAATCAAATCACCGGTTCTTGTACCAAATAAATTATTTACAAGTTTAAAGTTTTTAATATTTGAACAAACCAGATACCTTGGAACCTGAGGAGATTCAGTTAAGATTCTTTCCATTTCTGCAAAAAAGAAATTACGATTGTAAAGACCAGTTAATTCATCGTGCTTTGCCCTGTACTCTTCTTTCTGCATATTTCTTACAATTTCTGTTCTGTCGTCTAATTTTATAAAGGCCCCAGAATATCTGTTTTTTTCATCACGAATCTTGTGGAATTCACTGGTAAAATATCTTAATTCCCCGTACTCCCTCAATTCTTCGTTAGAAAAAACATTATCATCTTTTTTAAGAAAATATTTATCCAGCCATTCTTTATCGTTTTCTTCATAAATTAATTTACCAAGCTTATTGATAAAAATTACCTGTTTTTGATTATCAAAACAAATTACGGCATCCGAAATCAAATCAGAAGAATTGGCCATCATCTTTCGTAAAAGGTTTTTATTTTCTGAATAAAGAGTAAAAGAAAAGGCAATAATAGACAAAAAACCGGTCAATAAAACAGAATTATCAATACCAACCGAAGGAATATAGTTAGAAAGAATTACAAAAAGAATATTAAAAAGCATCTGTAAGAAAAATAAAACTTCAAGCATGATAAATTTAGGCTGGAAAATCTTTTTAGTATTTTTAATATCAATAAGAATTCTATTCAAAACTAAAACAGCAAGAGTAAAATTTATCAGAATATGAACATAGAAAAAATGATGATAATCAATTTTCCAGCAGCTTATTTTATCGCCATAATACAGAGGGAAAACGCTATAAAAAGTCTGACCGGGTAAATTACCAAACAAAAACAAACTGATATCAATTAAAACAAGAACCTGAAAAGCGTGTAAAAACCCCGTATATTTTGAAGAAACCCTTCTTTTTAAGAGCATATCATGTTCAAAATTTAAAATGGCATACATCTGATAATCTAAAAGGGCAAAATAAATTCCAAACAGAGCCAGAGCAACAATGGACTTTTTGCTATACAGAATTAGCAGATAGACTACTACAATAAAAAAGGTTGTTACGAGAAGTATTAATAATGACTTTGCAAATTTAACCTGTTTTCGTAAAGCTTCAATTATACAGCCAGTAATAAAAAACAGAATAATTGCGCATAGAACTGTAAAAACAATTTTATTAATATACACAAACATTTATTATACCAGGTTGAACGATATGATATTCTATCTTAAATCAAAGATTAACTCAATTTTTCTGATAAAAAATTATATTTATATTTAAAAATATTCATTTTCACTTTTTAATGAGTAAATATTATTACCCCTTTTTGCAAAGATTTTGATAGAATAGAAAAATATGAAAGGTGTAAAATTCTCTCCAGAAGAAGTAATTTTTTCGGTAACTCAGGCTTGTAATTTACGTTGCGGCCATTGTTTTGTAAGTAAAAGCCCAAAAAATCTGGATATTCAAAAGGCAAAAGATTTTTTGACCACTTGCATCCAAAGCCCAGTCCAAAGAATAGGATTTAGCGGCGGGGAACCCTTTTTAAACCTTGAATTTTTAATCGAAATTACAAAATTTGCAGTAGAACACGATTTTATTTTTGATCAGATAGTTACAAACGGCGACTGGTGGCAGGAGGAAGAAGATCTTTGCCAAAAACTGCAGAAACTTTACGATGCCGGCTATGATGGAAAATTCGCCCTCAGCTGGGATACTTTCCACGGCCAAAAAAGCGAAAGAATGGAGATTTTTATAAGCGCTGTCCAGGAACTTTTTGGCCCCGAGTCAATAAATATTCAGAGAGTTTTAGATAAAGGCGGGGAAAGCCTTCCCCTCGCTCGCACTTTGTCGCTCGCTACCCCTTCAAGCGGGGGCAGTACTTCCCCCGCAACGCCCCCTGGAATAAAAGTCTATAGCTTGGAACAAACTTTCCCATCTAAAGATAAAAGGGCCTGGCAGGCTAAAAAGTGGTTTAAAGATGATTATTGTCAGGGACCGGGCCAGATACTTTACGTACATACCGATGGAAATATTGCCCCTTGCTGTGGTTTTGCAAACGAAAATCCACAATTGTTTATAGGAAGAATAGAAGACAGTTACCAGGAAATAATGGAAAAGGCAGAAAATAATGAACTGGTAAAAATCTGCTACCAGGAAGGACTGGGCCATTATAGAAAAAGAGGCTTTAAGAAAATATTGAAAAAAAAGAAAATCAAAATGCCTGGAAAATGCAGCGACATCTGTTCTTTTTGTGATTATGTCTGCCAAATTATGGAAGAAAAGAATGAAAACTAAAGGTTAAATATAAAAATTATTTATTGCAAAAGATTATGTTGTATAAAATATATATTTATATTATATTCAAAGAGAAAGGTTTTTAAGAAGACCTAAAAATAAAATCCTTAGGAGGCCGAATATGGCAGAATTAAAGATTACAAAATCAAACTTCGAAAGTGAAGTTTTAAATTCAGATAAACCAGTTTTAGTAGACTTCTGGGCAACCTGGTGTGGCCCTTGCAGAATGTTAGGCCCAGTAATTTCAGAAATTGCAGAAGAAAGAGCTGACATCAAAGTTGGAAAAGTAAACGTTGATGAAGAACAGGATCTTGCAAGTCAGTTTGGAATTATGAGTATCCCATTCGTAGCAGTTTTTAAGGAAGGAAAGATTGTAAAATCTTCTGTAGGTTTCCAGCCAAAAGAAGATATTCTTGCACTTTTGAACTAGGAATTAGCGGGGGTAATTGGCTGTGGCCCCGGGGATTTTCGGGGGCGGTGGTAATTTGCTGTGACCCCGGGGATTTGTTGGGGCGGCTTTAATTGGCGGTACCCCCGGGAAATTATCGGGGGCGGTGGTAATTGGCTGTGGACCCCGGGATTTGCTGGGGCGGTGGTAATTGGCAGTACCCCCCGGGATTTGTTGGGGCGGCTTTAATTTGCTCTACCCCCGGGATTTGTTGGGTCGGTGGTAATTTGCGGTACCCCCGGGATTTTCGGGGGCGGCTTTAATTTGCTGTGGCCCCGGGAAATTATTGAAGTGCACCCCAAAAGTTAGACATAAAGTTTAATTTTGGAGGTGCATTTTTTATGTCCAAATACACAGAAGCTTTTAAGATGTCAGTTATAAAAAAACATCTTGAAGAAGAAATACCTGTAAGGCAATTATCAAGAGATTTAGAAATTAATATCAGTTTGATAAAATTATGGGTAAAGAAATACAACACGAACGGATTCATTAATAAAAAATCAAAAACTACAGTTTTTAGTTCAGAATTCAAGCTAAAAGTATTAAACTATCAACAAGAATATAGTCTATCTGACAGAGAGACAGCAATAAAATTTGGAATAGCTGAACATGGAACTGTAGGTGCCTGGCGACGAAAATATATAACAGGAGGCATTTCAGCTCTAAAAGATATGAGAGGAAGGCCTTCAAAAATGCCAAAAAGTGTAATACCAGACAAGCCAAGAAAAGAATGGACAAAGGATGAAGAATTAGCTGCATTAAAAGCGGAGAATCTATACCTAAAAAAATTATGGGCCTTAATTCAAGAAGAACAGGAACAGACAAAGGCGAAAGAGAAAGAAAACTCAGAGCCTGTAGCGAATTAAGGTCAGAAATTTCTGTTCATGATTTATTAATACTATCAAAATTACCCAGAAGTTCTTTTTATTATTCTGAAAAACATCCTAAACAGGAAAAATATCAGGAAGAACGAAAACTTCTTCATGATATTTTTAATGAAAGCAAGGAACGTTATGGTTACAGACGTATTACATCAGCGTTTAGGAATCGTGGATATAAGATAAATCATAAAGTAATTCAGAAACTGATGCATGAAGAACACATAGTCTGCAAGGTAAGAGTTCACAGATACAATTCATATAAAGGACAAGTTGGAAGAATTGCAAAAAATCTTTTGCTCATAACTGAAAATGGAAAAGAAAAAAGAGATTTTTCTACTACTGCTTCAAATCAGAAATGGGTTACAGATGTTACTCAGTTCAATCTCTTTGGAACGAAATTATATCTTTCACCAATTTTAGATTTACATGATGAATCTTTGGTCAGCTGGAATTTGTCAGAGAGCCCAAATTATTCACAGATAACAGATATGCTAGACAAGGCTTTTGAAAAGATACCAGACGGTACAAATTTGATTTTACATTCAGATCAAGGATGGCAGTACCAGATGTACAATTACAGGGAACGTTTGAAAAAGAAAGGAATAAGACAAAGTATGTCCAGAAAAGGAAACTGTCTTGATAATTCTGTAATGGAAAATTTCTTTGGACTATTAAAATCAGAACTTTTATATTTGCAGGATTTTGAATCTGTAGATCATTTCAAGAAAGAACTAATAGAGTATCTTACTTGGTACAACGAAAAAAGAATTAAGGTTAAATTCAAAGGACTGACCCCTTTACAATTTAGGAATCAGTCCTTAAAATCAGCCTAGTTAAAGTGTCTAATTTCTTGGGTGCACTTCATATCGGGGCGGCTTTAATTGGCGGTCCCCCCCCCGGCCCCACTACTTAATCACAAATTCTTACACCATAAAAATCATCTACAATTACAACTTCGCCGCGAGCGACGGTTTTTCCATCCTGGATTATAGAAATTGGATCTCCCGCAAGACTATCCAAATCTAAGACAGTTCCTTCTTGTATTTTTGCAAGTTCCTCCTGGTCGTGGTAGCAGGCCCCTAGACGAAGGGCCAGATAATGTTCTTCATCATATTTAATGATATTAGAAGCAGAAATAATCCTGACTCCAAAGTTCTCCTCGACCGCAACAACCTCTCCTATAAAGCGACATTCATTTCCCACAAGAACATTAAGGGGCTCCCCTGCTCTTTTTGAACTTAAAAGAATTGAGCCAGGTTCAAGAAGAAGGCCTTCTGGAGAAAAACGGCCGAATTCTACAAAAACATTGTTTTCCACCGGCTTATTTTTAATATCCGAAAGCTGGCAGATTTTAGGTCCCTGCATTGGATCTCCAAAAAGTCCCAGCTTATTACAGAGTTTTGAAAAAAATAAGTGTAATTAAACTGAATATTTATCATTCCGGAGGCAGCATCCGATTCCAGGGCCAGGGTAACAAGGAGGCACATTGAAGTTGGAGTCTGTCCAAGGCTGCGGGGAAGAATGCTGCAAGCCGTCAGGGCTTTTGAAAAATCCTGATAAGAAATACTTTTATTTGTATTTTCATAAATCATCTCTTGCAGCATAGAAGAAAAATTATTTATATAAGAAAGATTAAGACAGTCAGCATCAGTTTGAGTAAGCTCGGGATACTTTTTTAAATCATGCTTGAGGAGAACCTTTCCAATTTCCGGGTCAATTTCAAGGGCAAAACCAGAATTATCATAATCATAGGAATAGAAGAAAGTTCTTTCTGGAAGGGAGCGTATAAACTCTTCGTTTGTCAGCAGGTCTACGGAAACAAGTTTTACCCCCAAAAGATCCTTTCGGTTGCCAACCAGTTCCATTGCAACTTTTTCACAGAGCATTTCAAAAATATTGGCAATTTTTCTTAGCTGTAATTTGTTGAATAAATCAGGGCGCTTAAAATCGTAAATCTTAATTCTTGGGCCTGGATTTTTTAAGAGGGACAGATCCTTTTTCATTTCCTCTCCCCCAGAAGCAGCCAGAAGAGCCTGAACTTCTTCCTCCGTAAGTTCCTTTCTTGGGGTGGTAGAAGGAAGTTCTCCTTTTATAAGGGAATCTACATCGCATTCGAGAGTTTTTGCCAGGACAGGCAGTATTCCTACATCTGGGCAGCCATCACCTCTTTCCCATTTGCTCACAGCTTTATCGCTTACATTAATTTTGGCTGCAAGTTCTTTTTGGGTAATTCCCATTTTTGTTCTTAGAAAGTTGATTAAGTTTCCAGTCTTTTCTGCATCCATGATTTTTCTCCTTTATTGAAAGCCTAGCATGATGAAGGGGGCAAGTCACCCGACGGAGAGTGGAATTTAGTAGAATTTTTGAATTTTGAGTAGAATTTCTTATAATTTTAAAGAAAAATCTACCCGAATAGAGTAGATTTTTTAATTCTTAATCAGAAACTTGCAAAAGTTGGCCGGACATTTCTTTCAAAAGGCTGCCCGTCATATCCTGTCCATATTCCCAGGCCATAAGTCCCGCCAGATTATATTCATTTACCAGCTGCGCTGATTTTGCCAGGCGAGCTGTGCCCCGCCACAGCGAACCGCTTAAATAGAAAGAACTATCAAATACAAAAAAAAAAGGCACTCTCCTGCTGGGAAGTGCCTCTTTTATCTAACAAATCAACTTAAACTTAGCAGTTTTCGCTGAAGTATTTGATTGTTCTTACCCGCCGCGGGATTTGCCCTAAGCATGCGACAGCATGCACCCGCGGCGTCGGTTGCAAAATTATAGTTTGCAACCGTAGGTTCGCTGTGCCCCGTTACAGCGAACCGCTTATATCGAACGTACTATTAAGTACTTCATTTAAAATAAAAAAAGGCGCCTCACTTATCGTAAGACGCCTCTTATAGTTAGAAAACTAACTTAGCAGTTCTCTGAGAAGTACTTAATTGTTCGAACCCGCCGCGGGATTTGCCCTAGGCATGCGTCAGCATGCACCCGCGGCGTCGGTTGCAAAATTAATTTTGCAACCGTAGGGGCGCTGTGGCGGTGAACAGAGCCCCTCTTAAATAGAAAGAACAATTAAATATTTCAAAAAAAAGGCCTCCTAGTAAAACTAGAAGGCCTTTCTATATCTCAAATTAAACTAGTAGTAATTAGCAGTTTTCTGAGAAATATTTAATTGTTCTTACCATCTGAGATGTGTAAGAATTTTCATTGTCGTACCAAGATACAACTTCTACTTCGTAAGTATTGTCATCAACTTTAGCAACCATTGTCTGTGTTGCATCGAAGAGTGAACCGAAGCGCATACCGATTATATCGCTTGATACAATCTGATCTTCGTTATAACCGAAAGATTCAGTTGCAGCAGCTTTCATAGCAGCATTGATAGCTTCTTTTGTAACTTCTTTGTCAGTTTTGATTACAGCGAACAACATTGTTGTTGATCCTGTAGGTGTTGGAACACGCTGAGCTGATCCAATAAGTTTTCCGTTCAATTCAGGAATTACAAGACCGATAGCCTTAGCAGCACCTGTTGAATTAGGAACGATGTTAGCAGCACCAGCACGTGCACGGCGGAGGTCACCCTTGCGGTGTGGGCCATCAAGAATCATCTGATCACCTGTGTAAGCGTGGATTGTTGACATAATTCCAGACTGGATTGGAGCGAAATCATTAAGAGCTTTAGCCATTGGAGCAAGACAGTTAGTTGTACAAGAAGCTGCAGAAATGATGTTGTCGTTCTTTGTCAAAGTTTTGTGGTTTACATTGTAAACGATTGTTGGGAGGTCGTTTCCAGCAGGAGCTGAAATTACTACCTTGCGGGCACCAGCAGTGATATGAGCCTGAGCCTTATCCTTAGATGTGTAGAAACCTGTACACTCGAGAACAACGTCTACCTTGTTGGCTGCCCATGGACAGTTAGCAGCGTCTTGCTCTGCATAAATCTTGATTTCTTTTCCGTCTACGATGATAGAATCATCAGTAGCAGATACTGTGTGCTTTCCTTCACCAATCTTACCACAGAAACCACCCTGTGCTGTATCATACTTCAAAAGGTGAGCAAGCATTTTTGGGCTTGTCAAATCG
>JAIKYZ010000058.1 GCA_024682655.1 Treponema sp. | reverse complement strand
TTAATTGATTTTTATCAATCATTATTATAACATTAAAATATGAAATCAAAAAATAATACTTCTATATATGTGACAATTGCTATAATTTTTATAATTGCTTTTATTTTTCTTGCCGCAAAACCCCTTGCAAAAGAATACAATTTTGAACCTTGCTGGAATGTCAGTATTTCAAATCCAACTGTAAAAGATGTTGGAGATAAAAAGACTATGTATTATCGTTTGGGGCAAACAATTGGTTACATCACAGAAGACGGGGAAATCTCACTAAATAAAACCTTCCCTTCTAAAGTTTCGATTTCAAACAACTATTATACTATTTATAACACCAATAATGATGAAATAAAATTTTATGATCCAAAAGGAAAAGAATCAGGTGTCTTTGAAGCCCAGGGCTTCCCATATTTTTATAAAAATTTAGTTTATACCTTTCTTCCAGGTGGTTGTTCTTTTGTAAAATGTAATGAGAATGGTAAAGTTGAATGGAAATATGAAGGAACAATTCCAATTACAGCTTTTAACGCAAAAGATAAATATACAGCTTTAGGTCTTGCAAATGGAACAATAAAAATCTTCAATAATTTGAATGGAAATACAGAAGTTTCTTTTACCCCTGGTGGCAGTGATTTACCTGTAATTTTAGGCTGTGACGTTTCTAATGACGGAAAATATATTGCAAGTCTTTCAGGCCAGAATAAACAGCGTTTTGTTTTAGCCAGCCGCGAAAATAATCAGCTTAAGATTCTTTATCATAGATTTTTAGATAGTGACAGTCCTTATCAAAATCTGGTTTATTTTTGTAATGATGGAAATAGAATTATTTATAATTACGAAAACAAAATTGGCATTTATAACATAACAAAAGATATTGATAATGAGATTCCTATTAATAAACATATTATTTCAATAAAAGAATCAAAAGATTTAATTATTTTGCTTGGAAAAAAAGATAAAGAATATACAATTTATATGATTGATAAAAATAATACTCTGGTGGGAAATTTTTCATTTAACTCGGAAAATGCTTTTATTAACACCGATGAAAATTCTCTCTACCTTGGAAAAGACAACAGAATTTCAAAAATCAATCTAAGCATCAAATAAGGACTAAATAATTTATGAAAAAGATTTTTATTTTATTTACACATATATTTTTATTAAACTGCCTTTTTGCCTTTGACTGGCCTTTAGAAGAAGTTTCTCCAGATTTATATAAATCAGACTTTGGTCAAAATATGTCGGGGAATATTTCTACATCTTTGATTTTTAATAGTCCGGATCCAGTAAAAATCTCTGAAGATGGTAAAATCCTTGCTGTAATTCAAGATTACTCTGATGATACAAATTTCTTTCCTTCAACTTTAGGAACTGCAGTAATTGTTGCACATGAAGACAATTTGCTTTCTGTTTATGGAAATATCGATAAGGAAAAAATTTATATAAGCAGCGAAAATAATTATTCGGTAGAAAAAGGACAGCACTTGGGAGAATGTGCTAATTCCGGCTGGCAGTCTGGCAATTCAACACTGGAATTCCAAATTATTGATATTAAAAATTCCTCTGCAATTAATCCAAAAGTCATGTTACCACATTTGGACAGTGCCCTTCCCTTAACTATTAGTGACATTACTTTAAGAAATAAGAAAAATGAATTCTTTAGTTTAAACGAAAGAAGAACCTTCCCAACAGGAATCTATAAAATTTACAGAAAAAGAAATACTGTAGCAGTTCCTTACCAAAGCTCTGTTCTTGTAAATGGAATTGAATATGACCAGATAAATTACAATATTCTGGTTGAAGAAAACGGGAAGATTTGTGTAATTGGTAAAAAAAGAAAATATGTAGCAGAAGAAGTTTATCCAAACGACAAACTTCAATTAATTGGAGAAGTAATGCTTTCTCCTGGTAAAACAAGTCTAAATTTGATTGTTACAGATTTCTTAAATAAATCTCGTCAAATCAATTATAATTTAACTATATATTAAAATACATTAATTTAATAAAATCTCTATTTAAAATTATTTTCTAAACAAATCAAGAAACGGGAGTTTTGTAAATTGGAAACTAATATGATTTTATCGGCATCAGGCTGGAGAAAAGTCTTTGCCGCCTCAGGAAATGAACAAGATCCAAGCTGTCAAATAACAGATGATGATTATAATCTTTCAATTGCCGCTGCAGACGCATTTATTGAATATATTTATACAAAATTAGATATTGAAAATCCGGTAATTGCAGTTGGTATGGATGCAAGACCTACAGGGCCAAAAATTGCCGAAGCAGTCATTAAATTACTCTTAGGAAAAAAAGCCATCATTCAATTTATTGGAATTGCTGCGGCCCCAGAAATTATGGCTTATGCTAAAAAACTGGACGGTTTTATTTATATTTCTGCCAGTCATAATCCTATTGGTCACAACGGTCTAAAATTTGGCTTAAATGACGGTGGAGTTTTAAATGCAGCAGAAAATAAAATTGTCACCGAAGATTTTAAGAAAAAAATAGCAGATGATAATTATATTGCCGAAATTAAATATCTTGTAGATAACACTTCAAGCCTTGAATATAAAAGAGTTCTTGAGGAAATGGCAAGTTCAAAGCATAACGCAATTAAGGCTTATTATGATTTTATCAATCTTACAATTACAGATTTTGAAGATAAAGAAAAACAAAATCAAATCTTTGCAAGTCTAAAAAAAGGAATTGAAAATAAAAAAATTGGAGTTGTCTGCGATTTTAACGGGTCTGCACGTACAATCTCTATAGATAAAGGTTATTTTAAGAATCTGGGAATCAACTTTTATACAATGAATGATGAACCGGGTCAGATAGCTCATGAAATTATTCCAGAAGCAGAAAATCTAATTCACGTTGCAAAATTTATGGAAGAGCTTCAAGCCCAAGGTAAATGTGATGCTCTTTTAGGCTATATGCCAGATTGTGATGGAGACAGAGGAAATATTGTTTACTGGGACGAAAAAGAAGAAAAAGCAGTTATCTTAAAGGCCCAGGAAGTATTTAGTCTTTCTGTCCTTGCAGAACTTACCTATTCAATGTGGAAAAATCCTGACGAAAATAAGGCGGTTTGTGTAAATTGCCCAACTTCAATGAGAATTGATGAAATCACAGAAAGATTGGGAGCTAAACTTTTTAGGGCTGAAGTTGGTGAAGCAAATGTGGTAAATTGCGCAAGAGAACACAGGGAAGAAGGCTATTCAATCAGAATTTTAGGAGAAGGTTCAAACGGTGGAACTATAACTTACCCTTCCGCAGTAAGAGATCCTTTAAATACAATCTTTGCACTTTTAAAACTTCTTTTGATTCGCGACGAAAACAAAGAGGGCCTTTATCATATCTGGTGTAAAAAATCAGATTTAGAATACAAAGAAGATTTTACCTTAAGTGATGTAATAAACTCTCTTCCAAAATATACAACAACCGGAGTAAGCGAAAGTAGAGCTGTTCTTCATATAAAAAATCCAAATCATACAGAACTAAAAGCTAAATTCCAGAAAATATTTATTGCAGACTGGGATAAAAAAAGAGCCCAATTGGTTGAAAAATATGGAATCTGTTCCTGGGAAGCAATAATTACAAAGGGAACAAAAGAAAGTAAAGATGTCCTTGATTTTTCACTTTCAGAAAAAGGCGGACTTAAGATTCTTTTTAAAGATTTTAAAGGACAAGCCCTGGGCTTTATCTGGATGCGTGGAAGTGGAACTGAACCCGTATTTAGAATCATGTGTGACGTAAAAGGTGATAATCCAGAAATGGAAAAAGAATTACTTGCCTGGGAAAGTGACATGCTTCTAAGAGCTGATTCAAATTAAAGAGCTTGCTTATATACTTTATTATTCCTCTTAAATTTTATATAATTAAAATGTTAATTCTGATTAACACTATATACTGTATATATATTTTGAAGGAGTAATAAATGGACAAGTCTGAAATCTTAAAAAGAGCAAAAGCTTACATCGAAGAAGAAAAAGATGAACGCTTTAGTAAAGAAATTGAAGATTTAATCGCAAAAGAAGATTACACAGAACTTGAAGACAGATTCTACCGAACACTTGAATTCGGTACAGGCGGTCTTAGAGGAATTATGGGTGGCGGTACAAACCGTATGAACACTCTTGAAATTAATAAGGCAACTCAAGGTCTTGCTAATTATGTATTAAAAGCATTCCCTAAAGAAGCTAAAGAAGGTACTTTAAGCGCAGTTGTAGCTTATGATAGCCGTCTTAATTCTGATGTATTTGCTGAAGCAACAGCCTTAATTTTCGCTGCGAACGGAATCAAAGCTTATTTATTCAGTAGTTTACGCCCTACTCCTGAACTTTCATATGCAATTCGCCAGTTAGGAGCAAAAACTGGTGTTGTAGTTACAGCTTCTCACAACCCAAGAATGTATAATGGTTACAAAGCCTATTGGTCTGACGGTGCTCAGGTTATTGAACCACATGATGTTGGAATTATTGAAGAAGTAAATAAAGTAACTTCTGTAAAAACAATGACAAGAGTTGAAGCAATTGCAACTGAAAAACTTGTAATTATTGATAAAGAAATTGATGAAAAATTCTGGGATATGTGTAAGTCACAACTTTTCCGTCCAGAATTAATCAAAGAAAAAGCTAAAGACGTAAGAATTGTTTATACTCCACTCCACGGAACTGGTGGAATGCACGTAGAAAAAGTTCTTGGCGACTTAGGATTAAAAGTTATTACAGTTCCTGAACAGAGAGAACCTGATGGTAACTTCCCAACAGTTGAAAAACCAAATCCAGAAGAAAAACCAGCCCTTAAACTTGCAGTTGAACTTGCAAAGAAAGAAAAGGCTGACGGACTTATGGCAACTGACCCGGATGCTGACCGTTTTGGAACTGCATTCCCAGACAAAGATGGAAACTGGGTTCTTTTAAGTGGAAACCAGATGGGTGCTTTGTTAATGGATTATGTTCTTCTTTCTAGAAAAGAATTTAACAAAATGCCTGTAAATCCAGCTATTATCCGTTCAATCGTTACATCTCCATTTGGTGATTACATTTGTAAAAAATACGGTGTAAAAATGATGGAATGTTTAACTGGTTTCAAGTGGATTGCCGCAATCGAAGCAAAATTCGAAGCTGATGGAAGTCACAACTATGTATTCGGTCTTGAAGAAAGTTACGGATACAAGGTTGAAACTGAAGTTATGGATAAAGACGGTGTTTCTGCTGCTGCAATGTGTGCAGAAATGATTCTTTACTGGCGCTCACAGGGTAAGAGCCTTTTGGAACACCTTGATGATATGTACAAAGAATATGGTTATTTTGAAGACCGCGCTATTTCACAAAACTTCCCAGGTCAGTCTGGTGTTGAAACAATGGCTAATATGATGGCTTCTATGAGAGCTAATCCTCCAGCAAGTCTTGGTGGAGAAAAAGTAATCAAAGTTAGAGACATTATGAAAGATCCTGATTTACCAAAATCAAATGTACTTCAGTTCTACCTTGAAAGTGGAACAATCGTAAGTGCCCGTCCATCAGGAACTGAACCAAAAATTAAATTCTACATCAATTCAATGGTACCAGCTGGAGATGGAAGCGATAAATGGTTCGCTGACGCAAAAGTAAAGGCTGGAAAACTCTGCGACGGAATTACAGCAGATATCCAGAAGATTATTGATGCAGCATCCAAATAGAATCTTAAAAGATTTTAAAAGACTGCACCTTTTATATAAAAAAGGTGCAGTCTTTACCGCTTTTGATACAGAAACATCAAGCCTTTCACCAAGTAACGGCCGTATAATAGAAATTGGCGCCGTAAAATTCGATAAAAATGGAATAATTCAAAAATATCAGCAATTATTCAACCCACAGCTCCCCCTTTCCCCGGATATAGAAAATCTAACTCACATAACAAATCAAATGCTGCAAACTTCACCCAAAATTGAAGAATGTTTACCCCAATTTTTGCAAATGATAAAGGGAACTATTCTAATTGCCCATAATGCCCAGTTTGATCTTAATTTTTTGAATTTTGAATGTGAAAATATGAATCTAAAGGCAAGTAAAAATCCCACTATTGATACTCTACAATATTCCTATTTCAAATTACCAAAATTAGAAAAACATAAATTAGATTTTCTGGCTGATTATTTTAAAATAAATAAAGGCTCTTCACATAGAGCCTTTGATGATGCAAATACCTGCATGGAATTATTTAAAATTTTAGTTACAATTTAATTTCTTGGAGCCTTTGAAGGATCAATTGGCTGTCCATTCTGGAAAACCATAAAAGTAATCTGAGAATTACCTGTAATTGAATCTAAACCGGCAGAACCAATCTTCTCTTTAGAAAGAAGATAATCACCTTTATTAACATCTACGGAACCTAAACCTGTATAGGCATAGATTAAACCTGTTTTAGACTGAACAAAAACAACCTGTCCAAAGCCACGATAAACACCAACATACATTACAGTGCCTTCATGAATACAGGTGACACTTTCATTTTTTGCCGCAGAAAGCTGAACTCCTGAAACTTTTCCCTTAATCTGAGTAACCTTAGGATTTTTTACAGGCCAGACTGTATTTGAATCAGCTTTAATTGTATTTCCATAATTTCTTGTATCTGGAACTTTTTCTATAGCAGGCTTAGCATTACTTGTGCTTGTATTTGAACTTTTACTTGAAGAAGTTTTACCGGTATTTACAGGCAAATCAGGAATCTTAATTTTTTCTCCAATTTTAATAACTTTTGAAGAATCAAAATTATTAAGGGCCAATAAATCAGCAACGGTAAGATTATTTTTTCTTGCAAGACTGTATAAAGTATCACCTTTTTGAACAGTATAAAGTTTTGTCTTAATAGAATTTAAATTTGAATTTGTATTAGTAGAAGATAAAGCGGCTGCCGTTCCAATATCTGCTTCAGGAACCGTAATCTTTTGTCCAACTTTAATTACATCATTTTCTGATAAATTATTGGCGGCTCTTAATTCGCCCACAGTTAATTGGAATTTTTTACTCAGGGAATATAAAGTATCCCCTTTTTGAACAACATAAGTAGTATCTGCAAAGCTATAGGATAATGATATTGCAGCTAATAAAATAAATAAACACAACTTCTTCATAAATATAATATCGGCAGATTAGACTACACTGTTGAAGAATTTATTTACATTTATTCCATTAATTATTTCATTTTCTTTGTAATGAGTTAGAAGGCCGTCTCTTCCACCTGTTAAATGAGAAGAGGTAATTCCGTGCTTGATTGAAATATCAGCTTCCATTAAAGCACTAAAATGATCACAAATTCTAACTAATTTTCCGTCTACAGGATTAAATTCTTTAGAATTATATTTTTCATTAAGGTCTTCCCAGGAAACAATCTGGCACTTTCCATCAAGATTAATTCTATTGGCAAATTCTTCATTTGTATAATAAAGAATCTCATCCAAATAACATTGGTCCATTAAAGGAATTAATTCTTTACTTACAATTTCTTCTTCAATTTTCTTTACAATTCCAGGCAGGTCGTCGGTAGCTTGTTTTACAGGAGAAATAATATCTCTTGTTACCGATTCAGGTAAATCATGAAATAAGGCACTAAAATAATTATTTATAACTCTTTCGGCACACATTTTTGAATTAGATTCACGGCCAAGCAGCAAAGTCATTATAGCAACATAAAAACAATGTCCTAAGACAGAAGTTCCCGGAACTCTTGGAGTTTGATTCCATCTTGTTTGAAAACGCAACTGTTCAATTTTCAGGAGGAAATAAAACTCTTTCTGGTGGGTCATCAACTTTTGAAGGCACTCTAAATCCAGGTAAGGTTGAATATCTGTCTGTAATTCAGATTTTATATAATCAACCCTTTCTTTTTCATTTACTGGAATAAGCATTTCCAATTCACGGATAGTTGAATATTTGTGGGCCGCATTATAAACGTGTAAAGTATCCTTTAAATCTTCTGGAAGTTTAAAAGAACCTGATTTTTGACCAATATAAATTGTAAATTTGGAAAATAAATCTTTATCTTTTATTAATTGTTTATATTGATTTAAAATCCACTCATTAAGGCGTAAAAATTCCTCGGGGAATTCTTCCCTCAACATTTTTTGAACCGGAGCCTTAATATCACAGAGGGCAATTTTATTCAAAAGATCAAATAGAGAGGCATAAATCATCCAAGTCCAGTTGATTTTTTTACCTTTTTTTTCTTCGTGCTTACCAATAATATAAGCAAGAAACATCTTTTCTCCGGCTTTATCCATTTCAACAAAATCAAAAGGACGAATCATATCATTCCAACGTTGAATTGAAAAACCTTCGAATATTTTTAGAGCAAATTCTTTTTCCATTAATTGTAATTACCTGAATACTAACTACTCAAACCTTTTTTATGGTCAGAGTCCATTTTATCCTTCCAGACTACAATCTTCTTTTTAATTTCTTCAGATTGATCTGAATTTCCAAGAAGGATATAAAGTTTTCTTAAAGCCAAAAGATATCTAATTGCATTGCGCATATCATCAATACGGCGGGTGGATAATTCATATTTATCACGATATGCAGTAGCAGAAGAATCTAACAATTTCATGATTAAACGTACGTATAGGACAGTGGTTTCGTAATTCTGAGAATTTGGATCCCAATAATCTTTTGTACTGTTTTTCATATCAATTAAATTTTTAGCAACAGTAGCATAACGTCCTTCCAATTCTACAAAAGACCACTTCCATTTACTATTGTCACCAAAAGCATCCTTTAAAATATTAATTGCAAGACCTAATTTTGTAATAATTGAATAACGTCTTGCAATAGTAACATTCATAATTCTTTCGTGGTAAGGGCCCAATTCCGAAAAAGCTATATCAATATTATTTGTAACAATTTCTTCCAGATAAATAATTGCTTTATATAAAATTTTACGGGCATCATTTAGGGCATCATTGTTTTTTACTTCCATTACTTTCAGAGAAAGACTATTCTGAGCAATATACAAAGAAGAAACATAAATCATATCTTCGCAAAGGACAAGTTTTTTATTTTCAAAATCAATATCCTCTGAATGCATTCCATTTAACATTGTCTTTTCTTTAGCCAAAATTAAATTGATTTTTTCTTTGTAAGGTATAATTGCTTCATTAAAATGTAATCGTGTCTCTTCCGAAATCTTTGCCATCGTCTTACTCCCGAATATTATTTAACATTGATCGAGCATGTTCTAGAGACTGTGCATCATTAGCATCTCCGGCCAGCATTCTTGCAATTTCTGCAACTCTTTCCTCACCTTCGATAACATGCACATCTGAGGTAGTTACATTTTCGGACACACTCTTCTCAATCTTAATTTGATTATCGGCATAAACAGCAATACTCGCTAGATGTGTAATACAAAAAATTTGTCTATTTTTAGAAAGTTGATGAATATGTTTACCTACTGAAACGGCAACTTGACCACCAATACCTGTATCAATTTCATCAAAAATTAAGGTTCCAATAGAATCATTTTGGGCAAAAATTGTTTTAAGGGCCAGCATCACTCTGGATAATTCACCCCCAGAAGCAATTTTTACAAGTGGTAAAGGTGGATTTCCCGGATTGGCACTTATAAGAAATTCAATATCATCTTTTCCATAAGGGCCGCATTTTTGTTCAACTTCATTTCCGGGCTTCTGATTTATCTTTACATAAAATTTAGTTCCATTCATGCCCAAAGTCGAAAGAATTGAATCAACTTCTGCAGAAAGTTTACTGGCACAGGTCTTTCTTTGATTTGAAATCCAGTCTGCCCTTTTTAAAACCTGATTTTCCAGGGCCTTTACTTCTTCCTGCAACTTTTCTTTGGCAGAGGCCCCATCCATATTTTCGTTTAAAAATTCCTGGGCCTGCTGACCATATTCTATAACTTCCTTTATAGAAGCATTTACAGACTTTGCATATTTTTTCTTCAAATTATACAAAAGGGATAATCTTTCTTGTAGGGTCTTTAATCTTTCGGGATCAAATACTAATTCACCCTTGTATTTTGAAAACTCATCTGATAAATCTGACAGTTCATAAAAAATAGAGTCTACTCTTTCATTTAATTTTTCTGTTGATTTATCTAACTCAGCAATTTGAGAAGAAGATTTTCGGATATTTTTTAAGGTTGAAATTAAACCGCCATTTTCATCGGTAAAGTAATTATCAATTGCATCCACTTCAGAATAAATCTTTTCAAAAGAAAGTAATCTACTCTCCTCTTCTTCAAGGCTCTGGTCTTCACCTATTTTTAACTTGGCCTGATTAATTTCATCAACGGCAAAAGTCAGCATTTCTATTTTTTGTAATCTCTGACTTTCTGAGGAATTATACTCGGCCAGTTTTTTTCTTTTTTCTACAAGTTCCGCATAATATTTTTTGTATTCTTCAACCTGCTCTGTTATGCCGGCTCTTAAATCAAGGTATTTTCTGTGTTCTGCAACCTTTAACAAAGACTGATGCTCGTGCTGACCGTGGATATCAATTAAATAGGAAGCAAACTGAGACAAATCATTTCTTGTAACAGGAGTGTCGTTTATCCAAGCCCCAGTTTTTCCAGTATTTCTGATATAGCGTCTCAAAAGAACTCTGTCATTTTCATAACTTATACCATGTTGCTGCAACCACTGTGCCGCTGTAAGAGCTTCTTCATCCTCGCCTAAATCTTTTTGAACTTTATTGGCATCATTTAAAAGGAAGGTGGCAGTAACGGAAGCTTCAGTTTTCCCATTTCTAATTTGAGAAATATCAGTTTTTCCGCCAATTAAAAAAGAAAGTGCCCCTATCAAAATAGATTTACCAGCACCTGTTTCTCCAGAAAAAACAGTAAATCCTTTGTTAAATTCTAAATAGTCAGAATCAATTAATGCAAAATCTTTAATATTCAAATCTTCAAGCATGTGGACCTCCCGACCAATTTAATTTAGAACGCAAAGCATTATAAAAGTTTTCTTCAGAAGAAGATACTAATAAAACTTTCTTTTGATATTTTGAAATTTTTACTAAATCACCAGTATTTAGACTAAAAGGTTCTTGTCCATCAATAGTGATGCAACTTTCCTTTGTTCTACTTTGTTCAACAGTAATTTCCATTTCACCATTGGCATTTAAAACAATTGGCCTTGAAGATAAGGAAAAAGAATTCATAGGAGTCATAGTAAAAACATCCAAATCAGTATCAACTATAGGACCGCCAGCAGCAACTGAATAGGCTGTTGAACCGGTTGGAGTACTAATAATCACACCATCAGCTTTTAACTTACAAAGTGGAAATTCTTTATATTCAACATTCAAAGATATTGTACTTGTCATTTGTTTTGCACTTATTACAACATCATTTAAACAAAGCCCTTCATATATTATTTCATTCTTTCTTTGAACCACAGCATGAAGCATAGCTCTAGAATCTAAAGTTAATTCATTTGCAAGGAATTTATCTAAATAAGACTTCCAGTCTTGTGGCTGAATAGAAGCAATAAAACCAAATTCACCTAAGTTAATTGGAAATATCGGAATATCATATTCAACACTGTTACGGGCTGCAAATAAAACCGTACCGTCACCGCCAAGTGTTATTACAAAATCATAACCTTCAAAGGGAGCACGATTGCAAAAACCTACAAAATTATAAAAATTACATTCAATATTAATTTGATGTAAGTATTTTTTAATTTCTTCGGCAAGCGTGAGAGACTCATTTTTTGTAATATTAATAATTATAAGAGCCTTTTTCATCTTTCGCCTTTGCTTAAGGAAGAGTTCCTAATACTTTTACTATTTTTGCACTTTCCGACTTTGTCAATCTAGGATAAAGGGGAACATGAATACAACGCAAATATAAAGATTTTGCTTTAATACAAGTATCTGAAACAGCTTCTTCATTTGCAACAATAGAATTTTCAAAAGCTAAACGAATTTCTATATCTTTTTTAGCAGCGTATTGTTTTACATCCTTAAAAGAACCAGCCAAAATCAGAGGAAATGAACACATTGTAGAACCATTTTCCATCTCACGAGAGAAGGTTTTATTTTTACCAATCATGCAGGCATGTTGATACAAAGAAAAAAGTTCTTTTCTAGTATTTTCATTTCTGTTGTACTCTTTAATCTGAACCCAGGCAAGAGCGGAATTAATATCAGGTAAAAGATCTGTCACAGGGGCAAGGTCTACATACTTTTTTAAAACTATCCAGTCACGACGTCCACTTGCATATAAAATTGCACCACCGCCAGCAGTAATCACATCTCTTTCTTCAAGACCTAAAATAGTAAATACACCAAAGGAACCTGCAAGACGTCTCTTTTCTGACTCAATGCCATTCTCATCTAACTCAGCAACTGAAGCACCGGCACTCTGAGAAATATCTTCAATAAAAGGTATTCCTAAATTTTGAATAGCAGCAAAATCTGGTAAAATTCCTTCTGTTTCATGAAGAATCAAAAGTTGGCCGCCAGCTTTAACTCCTTCCGAAATATTTTCTATAGAAGGCAAAGCATTAACTTCTGTTACATCAAGCACTAATGGTTCAAAACCCAATTCCTGGATTGTCTGATACTGCCAATAAGGAGCCAAAGCCGAGAGCATAATCTTAGCACCTGCCTGTAAATCCAGGGCTTTTAAAGCATATTTCAATGCCAAAGCAGGACTTCTCAAGGCAACTGCACCATCACAGCCTAAAAACTCTTTTACTTCTTGTATTAATCTGCCATTCAACTCGCCTGGTCCGATTTTTTCATCTACCATGCAAGTTAAAACTGCATCCATTTCTTTTCTTCTAATTGTTGTACTGTAAGTCTGTATCATTATTGCATTTGTATAATTTTTTGTAATTCTTTAGTATTAAATATTTTGCGAATATTAAGCATAATCAGATACCCTGTTTCT
>JAIKYZ010000015.1 GCA_024682655.1 Treponema sp. | reverse complement strand
TTGCGCCGCTTGCACAAAGGCCACCTTGCGAGCTTTCTAGTATATGCAAAAAGTCTGCGAACGAATGAACGAATGGAGCGGAACGAAGTGCAGCGGAATGAGTGAATGAGAGAGCTGTCTTTTTGCTACCTTTTTGGAAGGTGCGTTTCCAGGAACACGAGAAATGTAGAGAGCGGAAGCGGTACGAAGTACGGCTGGAGCGAACGGCTATAATGAACACCTTTTTCAGAGCTCCGGATTTTTCACGGATTACTAGTCCGTATGTCGGCAGTGCACGGATAATGCACATATAGTGCAAAAACAGTGCAAAAATAAAAACAACCCTATACAAAATAATGCAATTTAGTTGAAAATTAAATAATTTATGTTATAATAGAGTTACTTAACAAGACAATTATTGCAATGCCATTAAGGGGATTTTCGTTCTGAAAATCCGTATGTCGTTGGTTCGATTCCAACCTGTGGCACTTGGCTTCTAACTCTGTTAGAAGCCATTTTTTTTGCCTAAATCTTTGTGTTACAAGGATTTACGACATTATTCTGTTTAAAAAACAATCTTTTTATTCCACCTTCTTTAGCGGAATTAGGACGAATAAAACCCGGTTTTTAGACTCTGAGACAATCATTTTACACGAAGTATATACAGAATATACACGAAGTATACAAATAGTAATGGTAAATAATATAAATTAATTGTAGAATTAATAGAATGAAACTTGAAACAAGGCTTAATGACTGGAAAAGAAAATTACTTGATTTAGGAAAACGCAATGGCCTTATAAATTTTAAGCCAAATTCAAAATCAATTCTCTGCTTTTTAAAACCTTCAATGAAAGAGCTCTGGAAAACTATAGTCGAAGAAGAGAAATCGATTGAATTTCCTTATATTACTGACCAGAACGAAGAAGATGAAATTGATGATACAATTACTGAATATAAATTTGGTTATGTTAGTACAAACAGAAAACCCAAAGATGCTCAGAAGATTTTAAGGAGTTTAAGAAAAAAGTATAAAACATTTGTAGATGAGCAGAATGTTAATGTACTTTATTTATCTTTTGGCTTTTTAGAATGGACGGAAGTAAATTCTTCCCATCAAACTTTAATTTCCCCTCTTATTCTTGTTCCTGTAAGTCTGCAATGTGAATCTATTAAAGATCCAATGGTTCTGAGGATTACAGAAGATGAAATTGTAATAAATCCAACTTTAGCTTATAAATTAAATCACGATTTCGGAGTTGAACTTCCTGAATTTCAGGATGAAGATATTTCAACTATTTATTCTAAATTACAGACATTTGCTGCTGAAAACAAATGGACTATAAAAGACGATGTTTGTCTAAGTATACTTTCATTTTTAAAAATCAATATGTATAAAGACCTTGAGAAGCATAAGAATGCAATTCTAAGTCATCCTATTATAAATGCTTTGGGTGGAAATACAGCCCTCTTAGAAAACACAATGGATATGCAGAATATTTCTGATATTGATGGATATGATCATGATTCTGTAAATCCAATGGAAGTGTATAATGTTGTGGATGCAGATTCAAGTCAGCAAGATGCAATTCTATGTGCTTCAAGAGATGTCAGTTTTGTTTTGCAGGGGCCACCGGGAACTGGAAAAAGTCAGACTATTACAAACATTATTGCTTCAAAAATTGCAGAAGGAAAAAAGGTTCTATTTGTTTCTGAAAAGAAAGCTGCTTTGGATGTTGTTTATAAAAGATTAAAAGATGTAGGTCTTTCTGATTTCTGTTTAACCTTACATAGTAATAAAGCAAATAAAAAAGAAACTTTAACTCAACTTGAAAATGTACTAACTCTTTCAAGAAATAAAGCAAATATGTCATCTTCTGTTCAATACAAACTCGATAAATTGATTGAGGACAGAGAGAAACTTAATAAATATGCAAAAGAAGTAAATGAAATTATAGAACCTCTTGGAAAATCAATCTTTTATGCAAATGGTGTAATTGCAAAGTATGCAGACATTGAAGATTTTAGTTTTCATATTCCTAATGTTCGTCAAACAAGTGAACAACAATACAGAGATCTAATTTCTGTTTTAAATAATGTAAGCAATCAAATAAAACGAATGAATGATGACTGTAGTACTAATCCATGGCGTCATACGACAGTACAGCTTCTTACCCATGAATTTAGACATGACTTTGGAGAACAAAAAGCAAAAATAACTGAAGGTATTGATAATTTTAATTCACTCTGCAAACTCCTTACTAAGAATGACAAATTAAATGCCGAAATGACACTTGAAGGAATGAAAAAATTAAGAGAGCTTTTAGCAGTAGCTAAAGAAACTCCAGAAATTCCTTCGACATGGCTTGAGGAAGTTGTACTTAAAAATTTAAAGAAGAATATAGAAACCGAAAGATCTCATAAAGAAGATTTTCTAATTTTAATAAATAAAGTAAAAGATGCTGTAAAAGAATTTAAGAGACTTAATGGAACCTGTTCTTTTGAATTTGAGTCAATACAAACTTCAGAAGATACCAATGCAATCTTGGAAAATATTAAGGATATAATTTCAAGTAACACTTCTTTTAATGCTTTAAAGTCGGATATTAGTAAAATTGGCTTTATAGCACAGAATGAAAATACAACTAAACAGTATTTAATTCTAAACTCAGATATTCTGGATAATTATAATGAAGACATATATTCCATTGATACAAAAGCAATGGAAATGCGATTTAAATATAACTATAACACTGTTCTTAGAATCATAAAACCAAGTTTCTGGAAAGATAAAAAATTATTAAAGCAACTTGCAAAAAACAAAAAAACTAAATTAAAAGTTTCGAATATGCTTCAATTATTGGAGAATATTTCTAAAAGAAATGAATTATTAACAACAATAAATGAACAAAAGCAGACAATGCTTTCTATCTTTCCTTTAATTTACAAAGAACTTGATACAGATTTTGAATTAATCGAAAAGGAAGTTAATAAATTCAATGAAATTAATAAATCTGTTGAAGCTTTGACTCAGATTAAAATCATATTAAAGAACCTTGAAAAGAAAAATGATGAATTAAAGCAGCTTTTTAACGAAGAATTTAATGGAATAAACACTGACTGGAATGAAATTCAGGATTCTGTTAATTGGCTTGATACTTTTAAATCACTTTTAGCTAATTATGATGACACAATTAATAATGAAAATGCATTTCTAGTTAATACCTGTTCAAAGCCTGAATATTCAAAACACTTAAAAGAAATGTATAATTCTTTGAATGAATATATTGAAAATTACAGTGAAAACATACACTGGTTTGCATATCAATTTGAAAATTCAGAAGAAATTATTTCCTTAGATTTTGAAAAATATATTTCCAGATTAAATGATTGTTCAAACAATTTTGAAGGACTTGAAAACTGGATAGACTATAGTTCCTCTCGAAAAAAATTTATGGAACTAGGACTTACAGAATTTTTAAACACAATTGAAAATAAAACAATACCAAGTGATAAAATAATACCAGTTTTTGAGAAAAGGTTTTATAGACTATGGATAGATTCTGTTTTACCTGAATACACTGCTGTTGCTTCATTTAGACATGTAAATCATGAAGAGTTAATAAAAGAGTTTTCTGATTTGGATAAGCAGCAATTATCAATTGCACAGGCAAGAATAAAAGCAAATCTAATTAATGCATTACCTGCTTTAGATACATTTACAAGCGGTGAAGTAAATATACTAAAAAAGGAATTGGCAAAACAACGTAAAATAATGCCAATTAGAAAACTTTTCGCGAAGATACCAAATTTAATTATGACATTAAAGCCATGCTTAATGATGTCTCCTTTGTCTGTAAGTCAATTTCTTGAATCTGAATGTTATAAGTTTGATACTATTATTTTTGATGAAGCATCTCAGGTAAAAACAGAAAATGCAATTGGTGCTATTTTCAGAGGAAAACAAATAATTATTGCAGGGGATAGTCATCAGCTCCCTCCAACAAATTTCTTTAATGTACAATCTATTGATGATGAATTTGATTCTGATGAATATGATGAAAATGAAAGTTTAGATATTTCAATTTTGGAAGAAGCTCTATTCTTACCAAACCGAGAATTACTCTGGCATTATAGAAGTAGACACGAACATCTTATAGCTTTCTCAAATGCTAAGATTTATAAGAATCGACTTGTTACTTTCCCATCAAATACTGATAAAGTTCCAGATTGGGGTGTTGAATACATTTATGTAGAAAATGGAGTTTATAACGGAAAAGGAAATCCAAGAGGAAACTCTATTGAAGCTGAAAGAGTCGCTAAAGAAGTTTTTGCACATATAAAGAAGTATCCAAACAGAACACTTGGAGTTATCACTTTCGGTGTTGTTCAGGAACTTGCTATTGAAAATGCAATAAATAAGATGAGAAAAGAGCATCCTGAATATGAAGAATTCTTTGTTGAAGATAAGCTTGAAGCTTTCTTTGTAAAGAGTCTTGAGAATGTACAGGGGGATGAGCGGGATACAATTATTCTTAGTATTGGTTATGCAAAAGACTCGACAGGAAAAATGGCCATGAGATTTGGTCCTTTAAGTCAGCTTGGTGGTGAACGTCGATTAAATGTTGCAATAACTCGTGCAAAATATAATATAAAACTCATTGGCTCTATAATGCCGACAGACATTGATATAGATAGAGTTTCTCAAGATGGTCCTAAACTTTTAAGAAAATATATTGCGTTTGCAATGAATGGCCCGGATGTTATTCTTAAAGATATTGATGAATCTAAAGAAGTTGAAATTGATTCCCCATTTGAAAGCTCTGTATATGAGTTCCTGAATTCAAAAGGTTATAAAGTTGTAACTAAAGTTGGTTGTTCTGGCTATAAGATTGACCTTGGAATAAAGCATCCAAAATACAGCGGAGTTTTTGTACTTGGTATTGAGTGTGATGGTGCTACATATCATTCAAGTAGAACTGCAAGAGAAAGAGATCGTTTGCGACAAGATATTCTAGAAATGATGGGATGGAAAATATATCGCATTTGGTCTACAGATTGGATTAAAGACCTTGTAAATGAAAAACAACGTTTATTGCAAGCTATAGAAAATGCTATTAATTCTTTTAATTCGGAATTTATTGGTAATTCAAATCTTAAGGATAACAAAAAAAAAATTGACGAAAGTGAGGTTTTAATTCAATTTGAACAAAAAACAAACCTTGAAGAACAGGATTATGGTTTTGAAGATTACAAAATTTGTAAAGTAAAAGGAAGACTTTCAGAATCAGATTCTCAAGAATTAAGAAATGTAATATTAAAAATTGTCGAAATTGAAGAACCAATTTCTTTTGAAGTTTTGTGTCAAAGAGTTTGTCCTTTGTTTAACAGACAAAAAGTAACAAGTGTTATTCAAAATATAGTAAAAAAATCTTTGACTCATTTGTTGTTTTATAAAAAAATATATAAATCGGCAGATTTTTTATATTTCAACAAAGAAAAGAAAGCTCCAAGAATACGATTAGCAGCTTCCAGACAAATAAATCAAATTGCTTATGAAGAATTAGCTGAAGGTATGCTAATTGTTTTAGATAATAATATAGGTTTAACAAAAGAAGATTTAATTCATGAAACTGCCAGAGCATTTGGATTTAATAGAATCGGCAAAGCAATTATTGGCCATTTGGAAGATGTTGTTAAAGATTTAGAAATTGATAAAAAAATTGAAATTAAAGATGAAAAAATAATCAAAATCTAATCATCTATGATTATTTCCATGCCTCAAATATCAGGGGGTTATCTTAAAATCAACTTCTCCTACTATTACCTTATTCACTGCTATAAGCAAGGAATGAATTAATTATCTGTGCTTATTTATCGTCTTCGGAAGGTACGTAAATATCGCCAAGGCCTTTATCTGAATCTTGATTTGAATCTCCAAAGTTAAAATCCATGTTCATATCTTTTATGTCCAAAGATTCGACATTATCCATTGGGGCTAAATCTTCTATTTCTGCAATTTCTTCAATAAGTTCTGCTTCAACTTCGTCTTCTGCATAATTTCTGTCGGTTTTTAACTCGCTGTAGAGATCTGGCTGGTCGTAATTTGTGTGATCTAATGGAAGTGTAGAAATTATTTCATCTACCTGAGAAACATAATTGTCGATTATAAATCCTCTGATATCATTTATGATTGCTTTTGAATTTTCGTTTGTGAACATTAAAATTGAAGTTGCATTCCCGTCTGGCGAAATAAAGGTATTAAAAATAATGCAGGAAGAAACTATTGATTTTCGGCCTATGTTCAAACAGACATTCTGTAAGTGCATATTTTTCCTAAAAAGAGACATTAAATCTTTTTTATAAGTACAGGCAAAGCCCGCTACAGAGATATCTTTTATAGCAATAGAAAATAATTTGTCGCCAAAGGATAAATATCCTCTTACGTCTTTCATTTTTGTTGTATCAAGACGGATATATTTTCTTCTTCCTTTTGCGCCGTTTAAATCCAAAATCTCGCTGAATTGTTTTACAAGTTTATCGCTTTTATTAGAGATGTTAATAAATCCACCCGGCAATCTCAAATTCATCAGAAATTTTTCTGTATCTTCTTTTTTTGCTGTTTCTGAAATTATTCCTAAATAAGTTGAACTTAATTTATCGGTTGAAAAGCTTTTTAAGAAATTATACCAGGCAGAAAAGCTTAAATCTGAATCAATATCAAAATAGCACATCGAGTCTGGATAAAGCATTAACAATGGTTTTGCATAAGAAAAATCATGAAGTACATAAACTTCAAAGTCATCTTGACGAAGTGCATCTATAATAAAATTTTCAATAAATAAGCTAGGGTTGCAGAAAAATATTTTGCGACCGTATATGGGATTCTCTCTGTGCCACATAATCTTATAAAGAATAACATATAAAATTTCATAAGTAAAGTTTACTAACATAATATTAATCATATTTAAACTTATCCCCAAGTGTGTTAAAATGACACATTATGAAATTAAATAACAAATTAGTCTGTTTTACGGGTGGTGGAACAGGTGGTCATATTTATCCGGGCCTTGCTGTTGCCGATGAATTAAAAACAATCGCTAAAAAAAATAATAAAGAATTAGATATCTACTGGCTGGGTTCTTCAAAAGGAATGGATAAAAAAATTATAGAAAAGGCTATTGGTCCTGACGGAAAGACTTCTGCAGATAAATTTTTTGGAATTCCTTCTGGAAAACTCCGCCGCTACTTTTCCTTTCAGAATTTTTCTGACCTTTTTAGAATTATGGCTGGTTTTTTTAAGTCTTATCATATTTTAAGAAAATATAAACCTGCTTTACTTTTTTCTAAAGGAGGCTTTGTAAGTGTTCCTCCTTGTCTGGCTGCAAGATTTTTAAAAATCCCTGTTTATACCCACGAATGTGATTTTACTTTAGGCCTTGCAAACCGTATTAATTTTAAATCAGCTAAAACTATGTTTTTATCTTATGAAGAGACTAAAAATAGACTTTCTTCTGCTGATCAAAAAAGAGTAATTGTAACTGGAAATCCTGTTAGACCTGTTTTTTACAATACTAATCCCCATAAAGCTTATGAATTTCTTGGCTTAAAGAAAGAAGAAATCAAAAAGCCTTTATTGCTCGTACTTGGTGGTAGTTCTGGTGCCCGCCAGATTAATGATTTGATTTTCCAAAATATCGATTATCTGGCTAAGAATTTCCTTGTAATTCATCAGACTGGTCTTGTAAATTCTAACCAGAATGAATCAGAAGAATTACAAAAAAAATACCCTGATTCTTACAAGGCCTACAATTTTATTTATGATCCTATGCCTGATTTACTTTCGGCTGCTGATCTTGTTTTAAGTCGGGCTGGTGCAAATTCTATCTGGGAAGCCGCTGTTTTATTTAAGCCTATGCTTTTAATTCCTTTGTGTGGAAGCGGAACCCGCGGAGATCAGGTAGATAATGCAAAGTATTTTGAAGAAAAAAATGCTGCAAAAGTTTTGATTGGTCAGGATGCCAATGGACAAAATCTAAAAAAAGAACTGGACGATTTATTGATTGCAGAAAATCGTGCTAAATATTCTGAAAATCTTAAAAATCTTATTTCAGGACAAAAGCCTGCTTATAAGATTGCAGATATAATTTATAAAAATGTAGAGGAGAACTAAAATGACTTTAGTTGTAATTGATTGGATTTTTCTTGTAATAATCGCTATTTTTATGATTGGAGCTTTGATTAAAGGTTTTGTAAATGAAATTTTTGGTAAAGCATCCTGGATTATTGGTATTATTCTTGCAATATTTTTCTATTCAAAACTTGCTGTTATCTTACAGAATAAAATAGCTAACTTAATTTTGTGTAATATTCTTGCTTTTCTTATTATTTTTGCCGCTTCTTATATTATTCTCAAAATTATTGGTTCAATTATTCATAAAATCTTCCAGATGGATATTCTTGTAGGAATTGATAAAACTTTAGGTGCCGCTTTTGGTTTAATCGAAGGTTTTGCAATTGTTTGTCTTGTAATGTTCCTTATGAATGTTCAGCCTTTCTTTGATGCTTCATCTTTATTGGCTGACAGTTTCTTTTATGGTTTGATGAATACTTATATTCCACAGGTTAAAGACGTAATTTCAAATGTTTGAGAACTTAGTTAATCAGAGTGCTTCCAAGGCTCTTACTTACGATATAAATAATAATTTTCTGCCAAGAGCGATTTTATTTTCCGGACCCGAAACTTCAGGAAAATTAACCGCCGCTTTTGAATTGTCTCGTGTTCTAAATTGTAAAGAAGAAAATTATAAGAAGTCATTTAATTGTATGTGTTCTTCCTGTTTACAGCAGAAGGCTCTTACAACTACAAATCTTATGCTTTTAGGTCCAAGAGATTGTTTTTTAGAAATCTCTTTGGCAAAAGAATGTTTTCTTAAGGCTGTAAAAAATAATGAATCTTATCAGGTTGCGGCTAGATATTTATTTTTACGAAGTGTTAGAAAATTAACCCTTAGATTTAATGGTATCTTGTGGGAAGGCGATTCAAAAATCAATAAAATTGGTGCTTTGATTGAAAGTATAAACGAAAATCTTGAGATTATAGATTTTCCCCGCCAATTACCAGATTTTGAAAAACTTCAAGACATCTGTCAGCACATTCAGGATTATTCTGCAGATTTAGAAAAATCATACCTTTATGATTCAATTCCTATAAATCAAATCAGAAATCTGGAAGCCTGGTGTCATGTAAAAACTGAAGAAGGCCGTAAAGTTATTATTATAGAAAATGCCGATAGAATGCAGGCCAGTGTAAGAAACGCTCTTTTAAAGATTCTTGAAGAACCTCCTGAGTCTTGTTTATTTATTCTTTTAACAAGTAAAAGAAATGCTATTATGCAGACAATTCTTTCAAGAGTAAGAACTTATAATTTTAAGCCTCGTTCTTTACAGGAAGAAAAAGAAGTATTAGAAAGAGTTTTTCACGATAATAATTATTCTGCTTCTATTTATGATTATCTTCTTACTTTCCTGCCTGTTTCTCCAGATTCTATAAAAGAAGAGGCCAATAAATTTTACAAGGCAATAGCCAACCGTCAGATTCCAGAAACTGCTGTTATTGTAAAAAATTGCAATGATTTTACACCTAGAGTTGAATTGAGACTCTTTTTACGATATTTGATGGAAGCCGAAAAGCCTTTAAGAAATTCTCCAGCGGGTTGTGAATTTGCCGCCAAATCTGTAAATCTTTTTAAAAATTGCTGGGAAAATATTACTCTTTATAATCAAAATCCAAATTCTGCTCTTGAGATTTTACTTAGGGATATGTCAGCTTTAAATAAAAAAATGCAAGGAGTTATGAAATAATAATGCGTAATTACGTCAAGAAGATTTCACAAAAAATTCCAAAGCTTTCCAGAGAACAACTAGAAGAACTTTTAAATAATCTTATCAACGAAAACGAAAATCTATATTCAATTATGGATTCTTTTTCGACAGGTCTTTTAATTTTAAATAATGATTTTCTTCTCTTACAGAATAATAAAATCGTAGAAAGTCAGATAAAATTTTCTTCTCATCTTGATAATCTTAAAGATTCAGAGCTGCCAATTTGGGAATTAATCGATGATTCTGATATTGCTGAATATTTAAAAAAATGTGCGGACAAAGAAATCACCAATAGTACAGAAGAATTTTCAACTTTGACTAGCGGTGGTCTTGTAAGATTTTTACAAATTACAATAAATCCTCTGGTAATAAAATCAAATCTTGACGGAAGAATTATTTTAATCAGAGACATTACAGATAAAAAACATCAGGATGTAATTGTTCACCGTATGGAAAATATGGCAAATCTTACAAATCTTGCTGCCGGTATGGCCCATGAAATTAAAAATCCCCTGGGGGCTATAAGTATCCATTTACAGTTGATTAATAAGGCCGTTGCAAAAGCCCGCGAAAATCAAGATATTTTGCCTGGTAAAAAATTTGTTGAAGATCATATTGATGTTATTGGAGATGAAATTGATCATCTTAATAAACTTGTAATGGACTTTTTATTTGCCGTCCGACCTGTTAATGCTACTTTACAATTAAAAAATCCAGCAAAATTAATTCAAAATTGTGTTGATTTTTTTGAAGCAGAATTTAATAGATTCAACATAGAAGTAAATCTTAATCTTTCAGAAAGTAATACTAAAATCCTGCTGGACGAAAAACTTTTTAGAGATGTTATTATGAATATCTCTCAAAATTCCCTGGCCGCAATTAAGTCAAAATTCTCTGAGTGTAATCAGGAATCCTTGGCAAAAAAAGATAATTACCTTGGATATTTTGAAATTTCTACTTATCTCAAAGATTCAAAATATATTATTGCTATTAAAGATAATGGCTGTGGAATGTCTTCGGAAACTTTGCAAAAACTTTTTGAACCCTATTATACAACAAAAGCAAATGGAACCGGACTTGGAATGACTATGGTTTATAAAATCATAAAAGAATTTGCCGGAGATATTTCTGTTGAATCAAATGAAGGACAGGGAACTGCCTTTAATCTTTCATTCCCATTACCACAAAGTGATAAAAAATTATTGTCAGAAGGAGAGTAGTTTATGTTTACAATCCTAACTATTGATGATGAAGAAAATATTAGAAATGGTCTTGCCGATAACTTTGAAATTGAAGGTTATAATGTAGAAAAAGCTGCAAACGGTAAAGAAGGTCTGAATATTATTTCAAAAGGCGGAATTGACCTTGTAATTACAGATTTAAGAATGGATGGAATATCTGGAGAAGAAGTTGTTAGAAGGGTTACAACCGAAAATCCAGGCCTTCCAATTATTGTTCTTACAGGGCATGGAAGTATTGAAGATGCAACAAAGGCAATAAAAGCCGGTGCCTATGATTTTTTAACTAAGCCTTTGGATTTGGATCACTTAAATCATATTGTAAAAAATGCCCTCAAAGGTCGCTTACAGGAACAGAAAATTAATGAATTACAGGAAAAATTAGGTAATTCAAGTCAAAGCGATCTTATGGTAGGAAAAAGTGCCGAATTGAACAGGGTTAGAACTTTAATTCAAAAGGCTGCTCCTTCTCAGGCCACGGTTTTAATTACCGGCGAAAGCGGCGTAGGTAAAGAATTAGTTGCCAGGGCCATTCATAATCAATCTAACCGAAAAGATAAAGCTTTGATTACCGTAAACTGTTCGGCACTTTCTGAATCTCTTTTGGAAAGCGAATTGTTTGGTTACGAAAAAGGTTCTTTTACCGGGGCAGAAAATCAGCACAAGGGACGTTTTGAACTTGCTGATGGTGGAACAATTTTTCTGGACGAAATTGGCGAAATTAATATGGTTACCCAGGTTAAACTTTTAAGAGTTTTACAGGAAAGAAAATTCGAAAGAGTGGGGGGCGAAAAAACTATTGAAGTAGATGTACGTCTTGTTGCCGCAACCAATAGAAACCTGGAAAAAGAAGTTGAAGAAGGAAGATTCCGTCAGGATTTATTTTACCGTCTGAATGTTTTAAGAATACAAATGCCTTCTTTACGAGACCGAAAAGATGATATTCCACTTTTGATGCATGAATTTTTAAAGAAATTTAATATCAAAAATCAGAAGAATATTAAGGGCTTTGATAACCGGGCAAAATCTGCAATGTTAAAATACGACTGGCCGGGAAATATTCGTGAACTGGAAAATTGTGTCGAAAGCGCCGTTGTTATGTGTAATGGAGATGAAATCAAAATTGATGATTTACCTCTTTCCATTCAAAATAAATCCGCAGATAAAATGATTGAAATACCTTTGGGAATGCCAATTGAAGAAGCAGAAAAAATATTAATTCAGGAAAATCTTGCGGCCTGTAACGGAAATAAAAGTAAGGCAGCCCAGATTCTTGGAATTGGACGAAAAACTTTACTGCGCAAAATAGGCGATTCTAAAGACGAAGAAGAATAATTAAAGGTCTTTAAATATTTACCAGGGAGTTAAAATAAAAATGGGCTGCATATCCGATTTTATTCAGATTTGCAGCCCATTATCAATTTAAATCTTATTTTAGATTTCTGTTCCTGGTGGAATTACAGCACCCTTACGAATTACGATAATTCCATCTGCCGAATAGAAGGAACCGTGATCACCGTCTTCGTATTTTTTGCCGGTAACACCAATTTTACAGTTGTTTCCAATCTTGGCATTTTTATCGATGATTGTATTGGCAATTTTACAGTTTTCACCAATACCTGTACAAGGAAGTCCTTTCTTATGATTTTCAACTTTTTCGTTTTCATCATCATAATAATCGGCACCCATCATAATTACACCGTTCATTTCTGTTCCGTTTTCGATGATTGAACGTACACCAATTACAGATTTGTTTAATTTACAACCGGTAATAATACATCCTTCAGAAGTTAAAGAACTTGAAATATCTGCCTTGTTGATTTTTGAAGGTGGCAAATTACGCATATGAGTGTAAATAGGAGCATTATTTCCATAAAAATCAAAGGCTGGATAAGCTTCTGTCAAAGCAATATTTGCATCGTAGAAAGATTTAATTGTTCCAATGTCTTCCCAATATCCATCAAAGATATAAGAATTAATCTTTCTCTTTCCAATTGCTAATGGAAGGATTTCTTTACCAAAGTCAGTGTATTTTTCATTTTCGCCGCCAAGGCATTCTTCCATTGTTTTTGCATTAAAAATATAAATACCCATTGAAGCAAGGTATTCTTTTTCGGCTGGTAATTCTCCACGGGCTTCTGCAGGAATCTTCCAGTCATCAATATTCTGGTCTGGCTTTGGTTTTTCCATAAAGGCTTTTACATGATTATCATTGTCGATTTTCATGATACCAAATCCAGAGGCATCGTGACGATTTACTGCTGTAGTTGCGATTGTAATTTCTGCACCAGATTTAATGTGGGCATTCATAAAAGCTTTTAAATCCATCTTATAAAGCTGGTCACCAGAAAGAATTATATAGTGAGTTGGTTTTTGTGTCTTAAAGTGTATGAAGTTTTTACGAACAGCATCTGCAGTTCCTTCGTACCAACCACTGTGTTCAAGTGTTTGTTCTGCTGCTAAAATTTCAACAAAACCGCCTGAAAAACGATCAAAATTGTATGAATTTGTGATGTGTAAATGTAAAGACGCAGAGTTAAACTGTGTCAAAAGATAAATCTTTTTATAACCAGAGTTTATACAATTTGAAAGAGGAATATCAACAATTCTATATTTTCCTCCAAATGATACTGCTGGTTTTGATCTTTCCTTTGTGAGTGGATAAAGTCTTGTTCCTTTTCCTCCACCTAAAATAATAGACAGGACTCTTGGTTCCTGATCTTCTTCATATGCCATAAGAAACTCCTTTTTGTGCTGTAAAATTAAATACTTTTTCGGCTAGAAAATATTATAATTCTGATTTTACTTATTTGCAAACTTTAAGAAGTTAAATATAAGCAAAAATGTCTAAACAAAAATTTCTAATTTCCGATTATTTAAGTAGATGTAAATTATTTAAAGTTGGAGGAAATACAGAAATGATTCGTGGTTGGTATACTGGCGCATCTGGAATGAATGCCCAGCAGAACAGACTTGATGCAATATCTAATAATCTGGCAAATGTTGATACAGCCGGTTATAAAAGAGATATTACAGTTTCAAAATCATTCCCCGAGCTTTTAATCCGCCGTGCAAATTTTGATGGAGTTTATGATATTCCAAACGGAATGTGTAGTGCGGATGCAGCTCCTGTTATTGGAAAGGTTGGCCTTGGTGTAGAAACTAATGAAAATTACATTGATTTTACCCAGGGGTCTTTTAAGATTTCCAATACAAAGACAGATATTGCTTTTACAGGTAAAGGTTTTTATTCAGTTCAGACCCCTTTGGGAGAACGTTATACCCGTAATGGTAATTTTTTAATTGGAAAAGAAGGCATCTTAGAAACAAAAGACGGATATCCAGTTTTGGGTGAAAAGGGAATTATCCGGGTTTCAGATGATAAATTCACAGTAAACGAAGACGGAGTATTAATTTCTGAAGAGGGAGAAGAAATTGATCGTTTTAAAGTTGTTCGTTTTGATAATGAAAGATATTTAAAGAAGATGGGCGAAAGTCTTTATTCTTCTAATGATATTTCAGGCCCTGCTCATATTGCAGAAGGTGATGAACGTCCTGGATTTTTACAGGGCTATACAGAAACTTCAAATGTAAATGTTGTAAACGAAATGGTACAGATGATTGAAGTAAATAGAGCTTATGAAGCAAATCAGAAAACAATTCAATCAGAAGATACTATGATGAGTACCTTGTGGTCTAAAGTTGCAACTCTCAACTAAGGAATATTTAAAAGGAAAGTAAAAAATGGTAAGAAGTTTATGGACAGCTGCAACTGGTATGAACGGTCAGCAGTCAAATATTGATGCAATTTCAAATAACCTTTCAAATGTGAATACAACAGGTTATAAACAACAGAGAGTTGAATTTGAAGATTTGGTTTATCAAAATGTTAAATTGGCAGGAACTCCTGCAACCGAAGATACTGTAACTCCAGTGGGAATTCAGCAGGGGACTGGTGTAAAAATTGGTGCTACCCAAAGAATTATGAGTCAGGGTTCTTTACAGAATACTGGCGTTGATACAGACCTTGCTATCGTTGGTGAAGGATTTTTTAGAGTTCAGCAATATGATGGTTCTTACGCTTATACTCGTGACGGTTCTTTTAAGGTTGATTCAAATGGTCAGCTGGTAACAAACAACGGTTTAAGAGTTATGCCAGAAATCATCCTTCCAGAAGGATATGACGTTTCTACTTTAACTGTAACACAAACTGGTTTAGTAAATGTAAAAGTAAATGGTGGAAATGATCCAATAGAAGTTGGTCAGATTGAATTATATAGATTTCCAAATGCAGTTGGTTTAAAGGCCGAAGGTGATAATCTTTACAAGGTTACAAATGCCTCTGGAGAAGCAATTGCAGGTCGTCCAGGTTATGAAGGCTTTGGTGATGTTCGCCACAAGTTCCTGGAAATGAGTAATGTTTCTGTAGTTAACGAAATGGTACAGATGATTGTTGCTCAGAGAGCTTATGAATTCAACAGTAAGGCAATTCAGACTTCTGATAATATGCTTTCTACTGCTGTAAATCTTAAGAGATAGTTTTAATTAATTGTGAGGGGAATTAAGACATGGAAATCGCTTTAGTATCAAATTCTTTTTCTTCAATAACAAATGGAAAAGGCGCTTTGTCTTCTGCAAAAAATAATGCAGATTCAGCAAAATTTTCTGAATTAATTGAAGCTTTTAAAAGTAAAAATGATGGAAAATCTACAATTTCCTCATCACAAATTACTGAAAGTGGCAGATTAAATGGGGAATATAGCAGTGGATTTAGTGGAACTTTTAAGGGCCAGAATTATAAAAATTCTTTGGCTACCGGTGCCGCTGCAAATCAGGCAAATCCTCATGTTAAGGCAAAAACTATTGACCGCACTTCTGAATTGTACGAAAAATCTATGGAACTGGAAAATTATTTTGTAAAACAAATGCTTTCAGAAATGCGTAAAACAATTCACAAAAATGATGATTCTGATTTTGCAATGCAGACTTACGAAGATATGCTTTATGACGAATACTCAACTGCAATGACAAAAAATGCAGGCTTTGGACTTGCAGATCAGATTTATCTAAGTTTAGTTTGATATATAGAGTTTCCTCTTTATATATAGTTTACATCCTTAATGACCGTCCTGCGTTGCTTGACGGTCATTTTTTTTATTTAGGGTTTATTACAAACCCTAAAAACGGCGAAGTCAAGGCTTTAAGCGTACGCGTGCCTTGACTCGACGTATTCCCCCAAGTCCTTTTTTATTTTTAGTTTACTGTCTTATCAATTTTCATTAAAATTAATCTATGGAACAAGTTGTAAATCTACCAGATAATATTTCTGGTCTTCATATTCATTTTGTTGGAATCAAGGGAACTGGTATGGCAGCCCTTGTAGAAATCCTTTTTCATAACGGTGCAATAATTACTGGTTCAGATGTTTCTGAACGTTTTTACACAGATGAAATTCTTGAAAAACTGGGGTTAAAAGCCCTTCCATTTTCAAAAGAAAATATTACAGATGATATTCAGTATGTAATTTATTCTTCTGCCTATAAATTAGATAAAAATCCAGATTTAATACAAGCCCAGGAAAAAGGAATTCCCTGCTTACTTTACAGCCAGGCTTTAGGTTCTTATTCTTCAAAAGCCTATTCAGCTGGAGTTTGTGGCGTTCACGGTAAAACTTCAACTACCGGTCTTGTTGGAAGTATTTTAAAGGAAATTGATTTACCTTCTCAGATTTTAGCAGGTTCAATTATTAAATCTTTTGGCGATACTTGTACTTATACTTCGCCTTTAATTAAAGATAAAAAATCGGATGAAAAAAATATTTTTGTTGCCGAAACCTGTGAATATCAAAGACATTTTATGTCCTTCTGTCCACAAAAAATAATTTTGACTTCCGTTGAACCAGATCATCAGGATTATTATCCGACTTATCAGGATATTCGAGACGCCTTTGTTGATTACCTCTGTAAATTGCCACAAGGGGGAGACGTAATTTATTGTGCCGATGATAAAGGCGCCTGCGAAAGTGTTGAACTTGCAAAAAATAAAAGACCAGATATCAATTTAATTCCTTATGGTCAAAAGGCTGACGGAGATTTTAAATTAACTTTTGGTCCTGTTGAAAATGAAAAAAATCACTTTGGAATTAGTCTTTTTACAAAAGATGCCCAAAAAGAAGGAGATTTTGATTCTTCCGCCTTTTTTGCAATTAAAATGCCTGGACGTCACGAAGTTTTAGATGCCGCTGCCGCTTTAGCCCTGGTTTGCAGATTATTAATTCAGTATGGTAAAAATCCTTTGGATTATTATGAGCAGATTAAAAAAGGACTTTTAAATTTTGCAGGTGGAAAAAGACGTAGTGAAATTATCGGGGAATTTAAGACTGGGACTGGGAATTCAGTTTTGGTAATTGATGATTATGGTCATCATCCAACCGCTGTAAATACAACTCTGCAAGGTTTCCGTCAATTTTACAAGGGTAGAAAAATCATTGTAGATTTTATGAGTCACACTTATTCTAGAACCCAGGCCCTTTTAAAAGAATTTGCCCAGGCTTTTTCCAGTGCAGACCAGGTTATTTTACATAAGATTTATTCTTCGGCCCGAGAAAATCCCGCTGATTTTAATATAAATGGCAGAACTTTATTCCAAGAAGTTTCTAAAAATCACAAGAATGTTCATTATTTTGAAGAAATTCTTGATGCAAAAGATTATGTCTTAAGTGAATTAGATAAAAATCCAGGTCCAGAATATCCAGACGGCTATCTTTTTGTTACCATGGGTGCCGGAGATAACTGGAAAATTGGAAAAGAAATATTAAATAATCATTAATTTTTTAGTAAATTGAAAAAAAATATCAGGAGTTACCTATGACATCGATGACAGGCTATGCCTACGAAGAAGTTTCAGACGAAAATGCAGTTATTTCTGTTGAAATTAAATCTGTTAATTCAAGATTTTTAGATTTATCCATTAATTTACCTCCATATTTAAATCAGTTGGAAGCCTATTTTAGAAATAAAATTTCAGAAAAGGTTTTACGTGGTAAGGTGGATGTTTTTATCAGAGTAAAAGAATTACAGAGCGATGCAGAAATTACTGTTGATGAAAATCTGGTAAAAACTTATATGTCTGCTTATCAAAAAGTTGCAAAGGCTGCCGGATTAAAAGAACTGGACCTTTCGGTTGTATCTGCCGCCTTGTTAAATCAAGCTGGAATATTAAATTCCAATAAAACTTATGATGTTGAAAAGTACAAGGCTTTAATTGATCCTGTTTTTGATGCAGCTTTTGATAGATTCTATCAGGATAGGTTAAGAGAAGGTCAGAATATGAAAAAAGACCTTGTAGAAAAACTTTCCAAACTTGAAGACTGTGCTAAGTTTTTTAAAGAATATCAGCCAAAAATGGAAGATGCATTTAAAGAGCAGATTACAAGTAAATTTAAAGAACTTCTTGGCGAACAGGTTGATGAAAATAGAATTATGACCGAAACTGCTGCTATGCTGGTAAAATATACAATCAACGAAGAAATTGTAAGACTTTGCAGCCACATAGAAGCTATGAAAAATGAATTGCAAAATAATCCGGCACCTGGAAAAAAATTAGATTTTATCTGTCAGGAAATGAACAGGGAAATTAATACAATCGGAAGTAAAAATCAGTTCCCAGAAGTAGGGGCCATGGTAATTACCGCAAAAGATTCTCTTGAAAATATCAGAGAACAAAGTAAAAATGTAGAGTAAGGAGGCATATATGACCTTAAATAAAGATATTCGTGTTGCAATTAGTGGAAAAAGCGGCTGTGGAAATACTACAGTTTCAACACTTCTTTCACAAAAACTTGGGGTAAAATTAATTAATTATACTTTTAGACAACTTGCTCAGGAAAAAAATATGACTCTTGCCCAGGTTATTGAAGCCGCTAAAAATGATGATTCTTATGATAAATATGTAGACAAACATCAGGTTGAACTTGCTCTAGCAGAACCTTGTGTACTCGGAAGTAGACTTGCAATCTGGATGTTAAAAGAAGCAGATTTAAAAGTTTATCTTTTAGCTTCTGACGAAACTCGTGCCGGACGTGTATTTAATCGCGAAGGTGGAGATATAGAAGAAATAAAAGCTTTTACTGCTATGAGAGATAAAGAAGATACCGGCCGTTATAAAGCTTTTTACGGAATTGATAACAACGATTACTCTTTTGTTGATCTGGTTATTGATGTAAATCAGAAAACTCCAGAGCAAATCGTTGATATTATCTTAGATAAACTTGAGGAAAAAGGACTTATTAGTCTTTAATTTTCAATTAATCTAAATCTGTGTAATAGCAGAATTTTCCACTGGTAAACTTTCCAAAAATGTATTTGTTTGAAGCAGATTCATTCATGATATAAAGTTTATTGTCCAGGATTTCAATTTCTTCTGCCATAGGGAATAATTTAATTGCTTCAGTCTGGCTCTTGGAATCCAGGACGTAAAGTGGAATATCTTTTCCCATAATATTTTTACTTTCAGCTTCAATCTTATCTAAATCATAAACGTAGATGTAAGAAAAAGCTGTTCCCCAGGAAGTTGAAAGATAAACTTTGTTTTTATCAAAAGCCATTCCCTGAACTAAGCCTCTAATAGAAAAGGCTTTTACAGGAATTAAATTATCTTCTTCAACCTTGTAAGCTACAGCGAGGGCCTTATTCTGGCCGTCACTAGTATCAACAGTGTGGCTTTCTAAAGTTTTGTAGTTTGGATCTCTGTAAAATTCTCCAGTTACCAATAAATCCCCGTCTTCTTCTTTAATTACACTTGTAAAGGCAGAACTGATGTAATCCTGATCAGCTTCAAGAGAAAGGGATTTTTCGTAAGTAACAAAAGATTTATTTTCTGCAGAATCTATCAGATTTTTATCAAAAACATAGAGGCATTTATTTTCGCCGCCTGTGATGATTATTTTGTTCTGAAAAATAGTAAGTCCACCGTTGTGACCAGTAAATTCACTTCCGTCTGGATTTTGGATTTTAAGACTTTTTACTAATTTTTTACTTTCTTTATTAACGATGTAAATAGGACTTGCAGAATGGTCTTTCATATAACCTGTAAGATAGAAATTTCCATCTTCTTCAGAATAGGTAAGTCCCTGGGCAATATAATTTTTATTGCTGTCCGGTATAATAAAAGATTTTTCGCTATTTCTATAAAATTTACTTACAGGAAATCTAAAGTAAGTTCTTAAACCTGTAATAAAAAGTAGAATAATTAAAATGATTACTAAAATCACTTTTATAATGATATTTAATGTTTTCTTCATTATTTTCCCCTTAGTTAAACCCACCCCAATATAAAAAATCCTGCAAAAAAAATGCAGGATTGTATTGTAAATTTAAATTTTATTTAAGATTTGATAAAAGCCAGTCTTTGAATAAATTATAATCGTTATCCATTGGAATTGCTCTGTCTGGAAGTCTTAATACTTCTTCAAGTCTTGAAGGAATTGGAGGTTCTCTTCCAATAGAATCTGTTACAATCTGTCCAAATTTAGCAGGAGAAGCAGTTTCAAGAATAATTCCAACGGCTTCTTTATTAATAACTTTTTCAGCCCAGTCTGGAATGTTTGGTGTAAGACCAGGTTTTGTAAAATCATTTTTCTTTCCATTTATAAGGTCTGCCATTTCGCCAGAGCGGATTTTGTCCCAGGCCTGCCAGCCGATTGCTCCATGTGGATCAATAATATAGCCGGTTTTATCATTACAAGACTTAATTGCTGCCTTAATTCCATCATTATCAAGCCAGTAAGAGGCAAATAAATGACGAACTTCTTCTAAAGAGTACATTGCTTTAATTCTTTCGTAGTTACTTGGAGCACCAACGTCCATAGCATTTGCATAAGTTTCTACAGAAGGTCTTGCATTATAATCACCAGTTGCAATCCAATCTGGAATTGTTCTGTTTGAATTTGTGGCTGCTACAAATCCTGTGATTGGAGCACCCATTTCTCTGGCAATTAAACCAGAGGTCAAATTACCAAAGTTTCCAGAAGGAACAACCATAATTATTGCTGGATCAACTATTTTGTTATCCATTGGAGCTCTGTCTTTTGCAATCATAGCTGCATAAGTATAATAAAAACTCTGTGGTAAAAGGCGTGCAATATTGATTGAGTTTGCAGAAGAAAGTCTTAATTTTCCTCTTAATTCATTATCTGTAAAGGCTGTTTTTACAAGTTTCTGACAATCATCAAAAGTTCCCTTTACCTTTAAGGCTCTTACATTACCTGTAAAAGTAGAAAGCTGTTTTTCCTGTAAAGGAGAGATTTTTCCATCTGGATAAAGAATTGTAACATCAAGTCCTGGTACTCCGTGGAAAGCAGATCCAACGGCAGAACCTGTATCTCCAGAGGTTGCAACTAAAATATGGAGTGGGGTATCATTTTTTCTGTTGAAATAAGACATGGTTCTTGCCATAAAGCGGGCACCAAAGTCTTTAAATGCACAGGTTGGTCCGTGGAATAATTCAAGAACATAGGAAATAGAATCTACTGGTAAAACTTTTGGGGTAAATGGATATGCATCCTGAATAATTGCAGCTAAATCCTCTTCTGGGATTTCACCGTCAACATAAGGCTTAGCCATATTCATAGCAATTTCTCTAAAAGAAGGACAAGATTCTTTATTTAAGAAAGCTTTATCTAATTTAGGAAATTCTGTTGGAATATATAAACCACCTGTTGCCTGGTTCATTCCACTCATTACGGCTGTTTCAAAAGTTGCTTTTACACTTTTGTCTCTTGTGTCTGTAAAAATCATATCAACCTCTCGATTTTACTTGGATTATAATCCATACAGCAAACTATCTACAATCATTTTAGAAAGCTCTTCTTTACATTTTGTAATGCTTTCTGTCCATGTGCCAGTAGCTTCATTTGTGAATGTTTGTGAATAAATCACCTCTCCATTTTTCATATCTACAGCACTTATTTCTGCAATTAAAGAACACAGGTATTTATTTGTTTCCTCATTAAGTTTCATATCTTCTGCAAACTTAATTGTTCCACAAATTAAGTAGCCATACATATCATTTACAATTTCATAATTTTCTTTATAAAGCTTACTCAAGTCCTGTCCAATTTCCGAAGATTCATTCATTGGGGCATTTCCAAAAAGATTAGAACCTCTGGATCTGAGTTCACTCATTAATTCGTTGGAATTAATTGTTGGTTTGTTTTTTGTATTAAAATCCCAGACAAATAAAATAGCACCTTTTTTTAATAAATCTGATTTTACCTTCCAGTCGGCCTCAAGGCTTTTTTCTTTTACCGCATTTATTACAGCTTCATCATCATTTAAGGCCTTTGGGGCAATAGTGATTTTTGTATTTGCGGCAAATTCAGGAACTTCCGGTGTGAAATAATAATTTCCCTTTTCGTCTGTAACTACATCAATCTTCTGGCTTTCATTTCTTGAAGAAGGGTATTCAATTGTCAGTTCAAAATTTGAAGCTGGCTCCTGGCCTCTTAAAACCTGAATCTGATAAGGTTTTTCAAAAGCCTTGCCTTTTACCATTTCTTCTGGACTGGAAATAAGCTGAATGGAGATATCTTTTAGTTCATCAATAAAAATTTCTTCTGGACTTGGAGGAGGAGGAAGAACTTCTTCTATTTCTGTTTGATTTTCAAGCTCTGATTTTTTCTCGGCCTGATTAATTGGTTTACTTGCACAAGAAATCAAAGAAAGTGCGAGTAAAAAAGTAAGAAAAATAATATTTTTTTGTATAATGATTTTCATTAATAATGACTTCCCCTAGTCAGATTATTTTAGTATTAACAGACTTTTTTTACAATATTCTATTGAGCTTTTTTTTTGATAAGCCTAATATTAAAGAAAAGAAAAGGATAAAATTATGAACCGATGTACACGTGCAATTTTGTATAAGGATAATCTAAAATATAATTTACAGGCCATAAGGAAATATGTTGAAGAGCCAACAAAATTATGTCTTGCTGTAAAAGCAGATGCCTATGGTCATAATGCAGTTTTAGCTTCTAAAATTGCCCAGGAAATTGGAATTGATTACCTTGCAATTGCAACTGTTGACGAAGGTATAGAATTAAGAAATGCCGGTATTAAAGCAAATCTTTTACTTTTAAGTCTGGCCATTCCCCAGGAATTTTCAGAAATTTTTGAATATGGAATTACTCCTTTAATTTTTGGAGAAGATTATATAAAAGTTTTTATTGATGCGGCTAAAAATTATTTTAAGAGTCCAAAAAAATATCCGGTTTTTCTTCCAATCGACAGTGGAATGGGTAGAATTGGTGCTTATCCCCAGGAAGCAGGAAGTCAGGCAAAATTGATTTCTGATTCTGAATATTTAAAACTTCAGGGAATGATTACTCATTTTTGTGTAAGTGATTCAATAAGCCCCGAAAATCAGGAATTTACTAAAGTTCAGTTCCAGAGATTTAAAGAAGCCGTAGAAAATGTAAAAGCCCAGAATATTAATCCAGGAATTTTATCTTGTGGTGCCAGTGCCGCTTTATTGAACAATACCGATATGCATTTTGATATGGTAAGACCTGGAATTATTGCCTATGGTTATTATCCGGATCAGGTTACAAAAGAATATTTAAAGTCAAAAAATAAAGACTTTGACATAAAACCTGTAATGGCTCTTGAAACTCAAGTTGTTGCAATCCGTCATTTTAAAAAGGGACAGTCAATTTCTTATGGTAGAACCTACATCTGCCAGGAAGATACTGATATTGCTGTTCTTCCAATCGGTTATGCAGATGGTTTATTAAGAAGATTTTCTCCGGGACTTGAAGTAACAATCAATGGTAAAAATTATCCTGTGCGTGGTCGAATCTGTATGGACCAGTGTATGGTCGAAATTGGAAAAGATAATAAAGATGTAAAACTTTTTGACAAGGTTTTGATTTTTGGACCAAAGGAAAGTGGTGCAAATCAGACTGCCGAAGCCCTTGCAAAACTTGGAAATACAATAAGTTATGAAATTTTTACAAGTTTAAGCAAAAGGGTAGAAAGAGTAATTTTTTAATTTACAAGACTTGTTAAAATTAAAGGTGGTAAATCTGGTGTAAAAACTCTGCCAGAAGATAAAAAGAACCTGTTACTAAAAGGATATTGCCATCTTTCTGACTTTCTTTTAAGGCTTTTGTAATCATATTTGTGTAATCTGCATCGGCTTCAAAATTAATTTCAGCATTTTTAAAGGCAGTTTTTTCTGCTTCCAGATCCGAATGTTTTACTGAACCTGGTCTTGTAATATAAACTTTTTCAAAGCGATGTTTTAATGCCATAGAAATATCTTTGATGTCTTTATCTGCGGCACAGGCAAAAAGAAGATTTACCTTTGCATCACCAAACATTTTATTCAAAGTATCAAGACTTAATTTTATTGAGTTTAAGGTATGGGCCCCGTCAAGAATTACTTTTGTAATTCCTTCATATCCTGGAACTTTATCTAAAATTTCAAAACGGCCCGGAAGTTTTGCTTTAGACAGTCCTTCTTCAATAATGTCTTCAGAAAGATTAGGAAATATTTTTCTTACTGCTATTGCGGCCATTGCGGCATTTTCCAGCTGCATTTTTCCCAAAAGTGAAAGACTTGTTTCTATTGGCCTGTTAAATATTTCACTTTCAAAATGAATATTCATTTTATGATTTTTAGAATCAAAGCTGTATTTGAGATTTTTAGTAAGGTCTTCGACAAAATAATAAGGGGCATGTCTTGTAATGGCTTTTTCCCTAAAGACAATTTTTGCGGCTTCATAATTTTGTTTTGCAATTACAACAGGAGTACAGTTCTTTATTATTCCCGCTTTTTCTGCTGCAATTTCTTCGGGTGTATTTCCAAGAAATTCTGTATGTTCCAATTCAATGGGAGTTAAACAGCAGAGTTTTGGTCTAATTACATTTGTTGAATCTAATCTTCCACCCATACCAACTTCAAATACGTTCCAGTCAGTTTTTGCTTTTCGGAAAACTAAAAAACTGTAAAGGGTTACAAGTTCAAACCAGGTAATTGGTCTTTCGGCCGGTAGAGTTTCTGGGATAATTGATTCAATTTTTGGTATCATTTCCTTGATTGCTTCTTCGTAAGTGCTTTCTTCAAAGTAACCGCTTGGCATACTTATTCTTTCGCGAAAATCTGTAATGTGTGGTGAAGAATATAATCCTACTTTATTTCCTGCTGCCTCTAAAATACAGGCTATCATTTTAGAAACTGAACCTTTTCCTTTAGAGCCTGCTATATGAATACAGGGTGCAGAGTCCTGGGGATTATCAAATCTTTTGCAAAGGTAATCGATTGTATCCAGCCAGAATATATTTTTTTTAGGATTTCTTTCAAAATTTAAATATCCATCTAACCAATCGGAAAACACATCAATAGCATTCATGGTAATCTTTATTATAGAAGTATAATTTGCATATGTAAATCAGATAAGAATTTTTTTTGACTTCTAAAGATTACTTTTTTTTATCTATGTCTTGTGATATAATTTTTGAAGATTTTTTAATAAGGTAAAAAAAATGAGTGAAGAAATTCAGTACACTGACATTAATAAGAGTTATGAAGCTGCTGTAGAACGCAGTAAAAAACTTGAAGAAGATTTAATTAAAAATCCAAAAAAATATAGAGTTTTGACAGGGGACCGTCCAACTGGTCGTCTTCATATCGGTCATTATTTTGGTTCATTGCAGAATCGTGTTCGCCTTGCAAATTTAGGCGTTCCAACAATGATTTTAATTGCAGATTACCAGGTTTTAACTGACCACGATGCTTTTGATAAGATTGCTCAGAATACAAAAGAACTTGTAATTGATTATCTTGCAGCAGGAATTGATCCAGAAAAACAGGATGTAATTATTTATCCACATTCTTATATTCCAGAAGCAAATCAGCTTATGATTCCATTTTTGACTTTGGTTTCTAATGCTGAATTGAGCCGTAATCCAACTGTAAAAGAAGAAATTCAGTCAGCAGGCCTTACAAATGTAAATGCAGGAATGTACACTTATCCAGTTCACCAGGCTGTAGATATTCTTTTCTGTAAGGGAAACGTTGTTCCTGCTGGTAAAGATCAGCTTCCTCATATCGAAATGACTCGTACAATTGCCAGTCGTTTTAATAAAAAATTCTGTACTGATGTTGGTAAAGAACCAATCTTCCCACTTCCAGAAGTTTTACTTTCAAAAACTCCAATGATTATGGGACTTGATGGTTCACAGAAAATGTCAAAATCCCGCAATAATACAATCATGCTTTCGGCAACCGAAGATGAAACTGCAAAATTAATCAAAAAAGCAAAAACTGATCAGGAAAGACACATCACTTACGATCCTGTAAACCGTCCTGAAGTTGCAAATCTTTTGATGTTAATTTCACTTTGTACTGGTGAAGCTCCAGAGGCTATTGCTCAAAGAATTGGAGACGGTGGCGGTGGTATGCTCAAAAATACTTTAACCGAGGCTTTGAATGAAGCTCTTCGTCCTTTACGTAGTAAACGCGCCGAACTTGAAAAAAATCCTGACTATATCAGAAAGGTATTGCTTGATGGTTCTGCTAAAGCCCGCGAAATTGCCCAGCAGACTCTTGCAGAAGTTCGCGAAAGAATGAACATGGTTATTTAGATTTTTTTTGCCCCTTTACAGGCAGTAAAATTAAGTAAAATGCAGCACCCCTCTGAATTAATTTTTGGGAAGCTGCATTTTTTTTATTCTTTTTGACTTTCTTTATAAATATTTTTTGCTATTTCTATTAATTTTTCTTTTTGATTTGCTTCAGGATCTTCTATTACGCAGTTTAAAAGTTCATTTAAAATATGACCAAGAATTTTTCCCGACGAAATTCCATTGGCCATTAAATCTTTACCGTTTACTGCCAGATTTTTTAGAGATAGTGCAGAGCCCTTTTGATTTTCAATTTTGATTCGGTCTTTTAGCTGGCAGAGGAGTTCAATTGATTTACTGTATTTTATTTCCACTGGCTGATTATGCATGCCATACATATCTGCTAAACGAAGGTCAAACAAATCTTCCAGACATTCATTTTTTGCCTTGATTATAAAACGGCGTACTGCTGCATCTGACCAGTTTTCTTCGTAATGAAACATGTGTTCTTCAACCAGATGACTGACATTATTTATCATTTCATTTGAAAATTTAAGGCGGGTCATTATTTCTTTTGTGATTTTTGCGCCGATTATTTCGTGGCAGTAAAAAGTAATCGTCTGGACTTCTTTTTTAGATTTACATTTATTGTCACCATCAAGAACTTCTTTTGTAATTATTTTTTTTGCGGCTGGTTTTCCAATGTCATGGAATAAAGCGGCAAGTCTTACATTTAATTTTTCTTTTGGAGCTCCATCGCAGGCATAAAATAGATGGTCCAAAACATCAAATTCATGAAATCCCCTGTAATCAGATTGAATGCAGTTACGGCAAAGGCTAAATTCCGGAATAAAAATATTTAAAAGCCCTGTTTCTTCCAGAAGTTTTAATCCGACAGAAGGTTTATCGCTTGCAAGTATTTTTTCAAATTCATCCCTAAAGCGTTCAATTGATATACTTTTAGTTTTTTCCTGAATCTCTTTTTTAAAGATTTCTTCATAGGTTTTCTTTTCGATTTTAAAATTTAATTTTGCAGCAAATCTTAAAGCCCTGATTGGTCTAAGTCCATCTTCCATAAATCTTTCGTGGGGATTTCCAACAGTTCTTATGATTTTTCTTTTTATGTCTTTTTTACCACCGTAAGGATCTACAATTTTTCCGTCCTTTAGATTTACTGCAATGGCATTCATTGTAAAATCTCTGCGGCTTAAATCTTCTTCAATGTGGCCGGCATATTCAACTTTGTCCGGGTGTCTTCCGTCCGAATAATCACTTTCGGTCCTAAAGGTTGTTACTTCAATCTCGCATTTTTTAAAATGAACAGTAACGGTTCCGTGGTCAATTCCTGTTGGAACTACAAATTTAAAAAGTTTCATCACCTGCTGGGGCCTGGCATTAGTTGCAACGTCCCAGTCACTGGCTTCTTTCTTTAAAAATATATCTCTAACAGCTCCACCAACAAGATAGGCCTGAAAACCAGCTTCTTCAAATACCTTATTGAATTCCTGCAGTAATTTTGGAACTGGGATTTTTTTTGTAAAAAGTGACATTAAAATCCCTCCGAAAGATAAATAATTATATCAGAAAGGCCTACACAAAGAATGCAAAAAATAATTGCCAGGCAGACCCATAAGATTCTGATTACATATTTTATTTTTTCTTTTTCTGTAATAAGCATAATAATATTTTCAATCAAAAGGGGAATAGAAAGTAAGGCTGTAAATATTCCTGTGTAAGATAAAACTTTCAGGATGATTGTCTGACTCCTGTCCTGAAAAATCTGAAAATTTCCCATTATGTATAAGCCAAGTAAAAGACTGCAAAATACTATAAGACAAATAATTATCATCGAAAGTAATTTGTAAATAAAAGGTGATTTTTTATAAGTTGCTGAATCGGATTTATTTAACTTGGACATATCTACAAAAGTGCTTTTTATTATAAAGAATAAATATTATAATATTAGAATATTGGATTTTAGTAAATGAAGAAATTTTTTATATCTATTTTACTGCTGGCAATTGCCGCTTCTGCAGTTTTTTATATCGGTTGGGTTCAAATAAAAGTAAAAGCAGATCAGATTGGAATTATTATTTCAAAAACTAATGGAGTAGAAGACCAGCCTGTAGAAAACGGAAAATTTTACTGGTCAAAACTTTTTTTACTGCCAACAAATGCAATTTTAAAGACTTTTGAAGTAAAACCTTTGAATACAGAAAAAACAGTTTCGGGTCAGTTACCAAGCGGTGAGCTTTACACTTCAATTTATAATTCTTCTAATAATTTTACTTATTCCTTTACCTATACAATTTCCCTTTCAATTTCTCCTCAGGCTATTGTTGAACTTTTTAAAGAAAATAAGATTTCTTCCAACGAAGATTTACAGGAATATTTACAGGGGGCGGCAGATACAATTGCCCAGCTGGCTACAAATTACATTCTGGAAAAAAGTCGGGAAAATCCAAAATTCCAGGTAGAAAGTATAAGACGCGACGATTTATTCAGGGCTATAAAAGTCTATAACGAATTTCCTCAGATTGATCTTTTGGTTTTTGCAATTAGTCAGTCAAAAATCCCAGATTTTAAACTTTATTCCCAGTTACAAAATCAATTTATTCAAAATCAAGATAAATATTTTCTGAACTCAGAATCAAAGTCCCAGGACCAGAATTCTTTGGAAAGTCAAAATAACGATAATTTAGACGAAGATTTAATCTCTTAAGTTGCATACTTTTTGCAAGTAAAATATTATTAATTTAGTTCAAGAGAGTTTTGTTTTAATGGCTTTATTTGGAGATATTTACGATGAAACTTTGGGTTGTTAGTATGGAATGTGCCGGCCTTGCAGAAGCTGGTGGTGTTAAAAATGTTACCTATTCTTTGTGCAAAGAATTTTCAGATTTGCATAATAAAGTAACTCTTTTTATTCCAGTTTTCGCCTGTAATTCATGGGATAATGTTTCTAATGTTGAACGATTAGGAACAACCGAAGTTGAACTTTGCGGAAAAAAAGTTTTAATTGCCTATTCTCATGCAGATTTTGAAAATTTTAAGGTTGTTTTTATTCACAATCCCGTATTTGCAGAAAAAGAAGCAGTTTATACCTACACCGAAAATGAAGAAGCAAAAAATCCACTTCATAAAAAAGGTCACGGTCACGAAGAAGCCCTTTATATGGATGTACTCTTTCAAAAGGGAGTTGCCGCTTATGCAAGGTTCATAAAGAAACCTGAAATTCCAGATATTATTCACTGCCAGGATGCTTCAACTTCTTTACTTCCTGCTTTGATTAAAGAAAATAAAAAATTTAATTCAACTAAGACTGTTGTTACAATTCATAACGCTGGTCCTTTTTATCATCATAATTTTACAAGTTTAGGAGAAGCTGCCTGGTACACAGGACTTCCAACAGAACTTTTGGAAAAATCTATGAATGGAAAATCTGTAGAACCTTTCCTTGTTGCTTCAAATTCTCAGGCCTATCTTACAACTGTTTCAGAAGATTATGCTCTGGAAATCACAGATCCAAAAAATGAAATATTAACCGACGGCCTTTCAACAATTTTTGCAAAAAATAATATTCAGATTAAGGGAATTACAAATGGTTTTGATTTTGACCGTTATAATCCTCTGAATAAAAATGCCTCTCTTTTACCTTTTGAATTTAATCCAGAAAAAGGTGATTTGGATGGCAAATTAAAATGTCGTAAATTCTTTATACAGAATATTGTTAATACTGATAATTTTGATTCAAGTGGTGTAAAGAAATTTGGAAAACTTGAAACTTCATCAGATTATACAAAGGAAATCTACATTGCCTATCACGGAAGAATTACAAATCAAAAGGGAATAGATATTTTAACTCAGGCAATTCCTGCAATTTTATCTAATTTTGAAAATGTAAGATTTGTAATTGCAGGTCAGGGTGATTCTGATCTGGAAGATGATCTTATTGAGCTCACAAAAAAATATGCCGGAAAAGTAACTTTTATGAACGGATATAATCGGGTTATAGCAAGACTTTCCAGCGCTTCTTGTGATTTTATTGTTCTTCCTTCAGAATTTGAACCTTGTGGACTAGAAGATTTTATTGGCCAGGTGTTTGGAACAATTCCTGTTGCCCATAAAACTGGCGGTCTGAATAAAATTATTGACGGCCAAACAGGATTTTTGTACAAAGAAAATTCAGCCCTTGCCCTGGTTGCAAAACTTTCCCAGGTACTTACCTTTTTTGAGTTAAAGGAAAATGTAATTCGCAAAATGATTAAAAAGGCCAGTTCTAACGTAAGAAAAGAATATCTTTGGAAGACTGTAATTCAGAAAAAATATTTGCCTTTCTTTAAAGAAATTTTAAAAAAATAGCTTTTGAGCTATTGACCTTTTTTTTGTGATTATATAATATAAACACATCTTCGCTTGAAGATACCTAATTGCTGCCTTAGCTCAGCTGGTAGAGCACGTGATTTGTAATCTCGGGGTCGTGGGTCCAAATCCTACAGGCAGCTTCTGGGGAGTTTCTAGAGTGGTCAAATAGGACAGACTGTAAATCTGTTGGCTTTCGCCTTCTGAGGTTCGAATCCTCAACTCCCCAATTAGAATAAGAACTTAAGAGTTAGATTTTTTTCTAACTCTTTTTTTTTGTCTATTTTTTTTGACATTTCTAATATTGAGAATTATATAAATATTTATATAATTAAAAAGTATATATAAATATTTGGTAAATCTTTAAACATTAAGGAAGACAGGGAAGTGATAATTAGATTCTGGGGTGTAAGAGGCTCTTTGCCAACCCCTATAACTCCTCAGCAGATACAGTCTAAAATTATGGCTGTAATTCAAAGAATTTCTAACGAAGATTTAGTTTCTGCAGATAGTAGAGCTAAGTTTGTTGCTAATTTACCAGAATGGATTTTTGGTACAACCGGCGGTAATACTCCCTGTCTAGAATTATCCGCAGGTGATGCAAAAATTCTTTTAGACGCCGGAACAGGTATTAGAGTTTTTGGAAAATCTCAATATTTACCAGCTGATCATCATTATCATCTTTTCTTTTCTCATTTTCATTGGGATCATATTCAGGGCCTTCCTTTTTTTGATGATGCTTATAATCCTTCTTCTTCTTTTGATGTTTATTCCTGTCATGAAGATCCTGAAAAATATCTTAGAGATCAGATGATTCAGCCTTATTACCCGGTGCCTTTTGAAGCTTTTACCAAGAATTTTAAATTTCACAAGTTGACTCAAGAAGATAGGCTGATTATTAAAGATTCTTCCGGAGAAGAAATAATCGTTAATACCTGCGAAATGAATCACCCAGGCAAATCATTTACTTATTCTTTTGAATATAAGGGTAAGAAATTTGTTTATGCTACAGACGTTGAATTAAAAGCAATAAATTATGATAACAATCCTGCTGCCGATAGAGTATTTAAAAATGCCGATTGTATTGTAATTGATTCACAATACACAGTTCCCGAATCCTATCGTAAAGAAAATTGGGGACATTCTGCATTTTGTTATGCAGTAGATTTTGCAATTCACTGGAAAATTAAGAAACTTTATCTTTTTCATCATGAACCTACTTACGACGATAAAAAACTTAATTCAATATTACAGGCTGCACGCTGGTATGCTATGTACACAGAACATTCTGATGTTCAAATCGAATTGGCAAAAGAAGGTGTTGAAATAGAATTATGATGACAGATAATTCAGAAAGTACAGATCCAAATTATTTTTTGACATATAGTTTTTCCGCACAGGAAGTTGCTCTTTTAGCAAAATTTTTAAGAAATCAAGAAGAAAATTTACCTGACGGCCTGAAAAATTTTTCCCAGGCTTTGGAAAAATCTATATACAATAATCTAACAATCGAAGAGGCAAAACGTTTTTACTCATGAAAAAATCAGGCAAAATTATAGTAACAGTTATTTTAGCGCTCTTACTTGTGATAATTGCACTTTATGGATTTATTTATTCTCAGATAAGTCCTGTTAGTAATTATTATCAGGAGGACTACCAGAGAGTTGAAGTTTCTTCCGGTATGTCTGTTATGAGCATTTCCAAGTCTTTAAAAGAAAAAAATCTTATTAAAAACTCTAAATTATTTTATTACTCAGCAAGAATTCCTTTTATTTTGAAGTTTTTCTATCCATACGAAAATATTTCTTCAAATTATATGTTTAAAAGTGGAATCTATTATCTTTCGCCAAATATGAATTATGTTGAGATTTTTGAATTGTTATCTTCCGGACAAACTGAATACATCAGTGTTTCAATTCCTGAAGGCTATACAATTTTAAAAATCGCTGACCTTCTGGAAGAAAAAAGAGTTTGTTCTGCCCAAGATTTTAAGGCATCAGTTGCAAAAACTCAGATTTTGGAAAAATATCAAATCCCATCAGATACCTGTCAGGGCTTCCTTTTCCCAGATACTTATTATTTCAACATTGATATGAATTCAGACCTTGTAGTTTCAATGATGCTGGATAACTTTTTTGAAAAAATTAAAGAAGTGCCAAATCTAAGTCAAAAATCGCCAGAAGAATTGTACGAAATCGTAACTTTAGCTTCTATTGTGGAAAGAGAATATAAAATTGATGAAGAAGCGCCTTTAATTGCCAGTGTATTTAGAAATCGACTTAGAATTAATATGGGACTTTACTCTTGTGCTACTATTGAATACATAATCACAGAAATTGAAGGAAAACCTCATCCTGGAAAAATATTAATTTCTGACACCAAGATAGAAAGTCCATATAATACTTATAAGTACGCAGGGCTAACACCAACTCCAATTTCAAATCCTGGTCTGGTTGCTTTAGATGCTGCTACAAATACACCAAAAACTAATTATTTTTACTTTCAGGTTGTTGACGAAGAGGCCGGCAAACATGTATTTGTCCGAACTTTGGAAGAACATGCAAGTAATCATTAGTTTTGTATAAAGATGTGAGAAGATGGCTGGAAAGATTTCCAAAGAGACAATTGATTTAATTAATAACAGCTCAGATATCGTAAGTATTGTCGGTGAATACACAAAACTTACAAGACGCTCAGGAAATGATTACTGGGGCTGTTGTCCAATTCACGGGGAAAAAACCGCTTCTTTTCATGTAGATGCTGATAAAAAATTTTACAAGTGTTTTGGTTGCGGTAAAGGTGGAAATGTAGTCAGTTTTATAATGGAAATGGAAAAAACTTCTTATGTCGAAACTCTGCATATGCTTGCAAAAAGAGCCGGCATAGAAATCCGTTATGAAGATGGATTTGTTCCCCAGGAAGATGTAAATAAAATCAAAAAGGATGAAGAAACCCTGGAGTTATACGAAAGAACTTCAAATATGTTCCATTATTTTCTTATGGAAAGTGAACAGGGAAAATTTGCTTTAGATTACATAAAAAAGAGGGGACTTAGTCAGGAAACCATAGAAAAGTTTAAATTGGGCTATTCTCCTGCAGACCGTTACTGGTTAAAAAAATTTCTTAAAAGTAAAAATTACACCGACGAGTTTTTAAATGAATCGGGCCTTTTTAGTAAAAATTACAAGGACGTTTCTTTGTTTAGCGACAGACTCATGTTCCCAATTCTTGATAGAAAGGGCAATACTGTTGCTTTTGGAGGTAGAATTCTTCACCCAAAAAGTGAAAAAGACAGTAAATATTTAAATTCTCCTGAATTACCTCATTACCACAAAAAAGAAAATCTTTTTGCCTTTAATTTTGCCCGTAAATCAATTAAAGAAAATAATAAAGTAATCATTTGTGAAGGTTATATGGATTGTATTGCATATCATCAATGTGGAGTTGATTATGCTGTCGCTCCATTAGGTACCGCCTTAACAGATGAGCAAATTAGAATGTTACAAGGTTTTACCGACACAGTTTATCTTTCCTATGATTCTGATGCTGCTGGACAGAAGGCCACAAAAAGGGCAATTTTTATGTGCCGTAAATATGATCTTACTGTAAAGGTCATAAGACTAAAAGGTGGAAAAGATCCTGCAGAAATTATGCTTTCATTTGGTAAAGAAAACTTGACTGCCCAGGTAAACAGTGCTATATTAGATAGCGACTATTTTTTAATTAGGCTAGGCGAAAAATACCCAGGTGATAATCCTGATGGTAAAATGCGTGCTGCCAGAGAATTTTTTGAATATGTAGATATTCTAAAATCCGAAATTCAAAAAGAGTCCTGTCTAGAGCAATTGTGCCAGACATTCAATTTAAAACCGGAGGCTGTAAAAAGAGATTTTAATCATAGAAATCAGAGCCAAGAGCAAAATAATAAAATCCGGCCAGTAAATAATCAAAACAATAATGCAAAAACAATAAAATTAGACGCTGAGTTGCGTGGTTTAGTTGCAATTTTGGCTGATTTGGACCAATTTAAGGTCTTCCGCTCAGTAATCTCTGAAAGTGATTTAAATAATCCTTATGCCAAACGATTATATAATATTTTGGAAGAGTGCTTTAATGAAAATGCCGTTTCTATCCCAGATGTTTTAACTAGATGTGATGATGAATCCTTAACTCGCCTTATCACAGATGTTATTTCTTCTGGTGTCTATCAAAGTGGAAATGTTAGTGTCGTAATAGAAGATACTATGAAGTTTATTAAGAAGAACAGTCTTGAAGAACAGAGAAATAAATTGTTACAGAGGATTCATGATTATACAGTTGCAACTGCCGAAGATCAGGCCCAGTTAAATGCCCTGGTAATCCAAAAAATGGAACTTGATAAAAAGATTCAAGCATTAACTATAAAGTAGGTGACAATCAATTATGAATTCTACAAAGAAAAATAATTTAAAAAGCGTATCTGATTCTAGTTTTGATGATTCAATTAATCCAAATGAAGAAGTACAAGTTTCTGATGAAATTGTAAACAAAGTTGTTGAGTTTGCAAAAAATAAATCAACAATTTCATGGGAAGAAATTACTGATTTACTGGGACAGGATTTTGTTAATTCTCCAGAAATGGAAAGTTTGTTGAAAGTCCTGAATGAAAAGAAAATCCAATTAATTGAAACTGATATCATTGGCCAGGAAGAAGAATCTGATGAAGTCGTAGATGATCAGGATGACGATGAATTAATTCTTGATAATGAAGATGATGATGACGCGCCGGAAGATGAAACTGTTTCTGAAATTGAAAAAGCAGAAAAGGCATCTAAAAATAAATTAATCAACGGTGACAAAGATTCTAATGTTGATGACCCTATTAGACTTTATTTAAGAGAAATTGGTCGTGAAAATCTTCTTACAGCTGAACAGGAAGTAGAACTTTCTAAACAGATGGAAGAAGGAAATAATATTATCAAAGATGTAATTAAGAACTCTGGAATTATGATTCCTGAATTCTTTGCAATTGCACAAAAAGCATTCACTCGTATTGATATTCATGAACCTGGAAAAACCAGAAAAGAAATCAATGAAGAAATGGCAGATAAAAGACGTCTTAAGGCTTGTTACGGTGAACACATAAAACCTGTTCTTGCCGAAATGAAACAGTACATGGCCCTTAAAAAACAACTCTTTGATGCAGAACCTTCAAGTGCAATTTTCCAGAATGCCCAGCTTGTTGAATTAAGAAGTGTTATTCTTCCAGAACTTCAAAAAGTAGATATTCAGTCAGAAGAACTTGATAAATTTACCCAGAAATATAGAGAAGCAACAATCAAAATTGAAGAGTATCATCAGAAGCAGGAAAAGAAGATGAAAGAGTTGAGAATCTCTAATGCTTCAGAGTTACGTAATTTGGGTCGTAAGATTTCTATCAGAAGTCAGGCTGTTAAACTTGAACAGGAACTCAATATGAGTGCTGATGAAATTCGTGAAATCTATACTCAGATTCAGAAGATTGACCGTAAACTTCATAAACTTGAATACGAATTTGAAAATAGTGTAGAAGAAATTTTAAAAATGGCCGCAAATATCGAAAGTGGTCGTGTAATGATGGAAAAGGCAAAGAATAAATTAATCAATGCCAACCTCCGTCTTGTAGTTTCAATTGCTAAAAAATATACAAACCGTGGACTTCATTTCTTTGATTTAGTTCAGGAAGGAAATATTGGTCTTATAAAGGCTGTAGAAAAATTTGAATATCGTAAGGGATTTAAATTTTCAACTTATGCTACCTGGTGGATTCGTCAGGCAATTACTCGTTCAATTTCTGATCAGGCAAGAACAATTCGTGTACCTGTTCATATGATTGAACAGATTAATAAAGTTGTACGAGAAAGTCGTCAGCTTATGCAGAAACTTGGTCGTGAACCAACTGATGAAGAAATTGCCCAGCAGTTAGGATGGCCTGTTTCAAGAGTAAAACAGGTTAAGAATGTTGCCCGTGAACCAATTTCTCTTGATACTCCAATTGGAGAAGAAGAAGATTCAATCCTTGGAGATTTTATCGAAGACAAGGAAGTTGAAAATCCAGCTTCACAAACAGCCTTTACTTTACTTCAGGAACAGCTTCGTGCAGTTTTGAATACTTTACCACCAAGAGAACAGGACGTTCTTAAGATGCGTTTTGGTCTTGAAGATGGATATTCATTAACCCTTGAAGAAGTTGGACTTTATTTTGATGTAACTCGTGAACGTATTCGTCAGATTGAAGCTAAGGCCTTGAGAAGACTTCGTCATCCAAGAAGAGCTAATGGCTTAAGGGATTATATCGAAAATTAGTCCTGTCAAATTTTTGGATGATAGACTATTTTTTTTATTTAATATATAATTTTATGATATTTGTAGATGGGGAATAATATGACAATCGCAGAAACTTTTGAAAATTTGAAAAGCTTACAGAAAATCCTAGTAGAAAAGTATGCTTTGGAAGAAAAGGTTGAAAATGCGCCTAAGCAGTTACAGGTTCAGGATGAAGCTTTAGCTCGTTCAAAAAAAGAATATATTGCTATCAACTCTGAATATGATGAAGTAAAAGATGGAGTTCTTAAATTAAAAGTTGATTTGGAAGCTGCAGTAAAATCAAGAGAAGAAGGTGAAAAGGGTATGGATAACATTACCACTCACCGTGAATACGAAGCTTTGGAAAAACAGATTAACGAAGCAACTGCAAGAGAAACTGAGTTAAGACGCGATTTACAGCATCAGGAAAAGAAACTTACAGATTTGAATGAACAGCTTAAAAACAAGAAAGGTGAAATCGACTTCCAGGAATCAGATTTAGCTGAAAGTAAGAGCAAATTAGATAGCGAAATTAATGAATATAAATCTAAACTTGAAGAATTAACAGCAGAAGAAAAGAAAATTACTCCTAATTTGGATCAGGAAATTATCTTCAAGTTTGAAAGAATTATTCAGAGAAACACAGAAGGTATCGTTTCTGTAAAAAACGGTGTATGTTCTGGTTGTCACATGATTCTTCCTGCACAGTTTGCAAATATCGTTCGTGAAGGTGAATCAATTAATTTCTGTCCTTATTGTAGTAGAATCTTGTATTACGAAGAAGTATCAGAAGCAGAACAGGAAGATGCAAGCTTCAACTTCAATGTTTCTGGATCTTTGGCTGATCTTGATGACGATGATGATGACGATGAATACTCATCAGTAGACGAAGATGAAGAAAATTACGATGAAACAGAAGAAAACGAAGACGAATATGATGAGGATTTAGATGATTCTGATGAGTCAGATGATTCTGATGATGAGGAAAATTCTGACGAAGAATAATTGTTTTATTAATTTATTCGCTTAATATTCCTCTAAACGCTTAGCCATTTTTTATGTCTAAGCGTTTAAATTTTTATGTTGGTTTTTATACAGATGGGATTTAACCGCTTAGTTATATCCTGATGATAAGATATAATTATGAGATAAAGTCCGGGCTCCTTCGGAAAAAATGCCGGATAATAACCGGGCGTTAAAAGATAACTGCATAAGATTTGTATTTCTAACGCAAGTTAAAGGGTACATAAAACTTGTAAAGTTCTTTTAATGACAGATAGTGCAACAGAAATTGTACCGCCTGATTTTTTCAGGTAAGGGTGAAAAGGTGGTGTAAGAGACCACCGCATAATTGGTAACAGTTATGGCTTGTAAACCTCATTTGGAGCAAGATTAAGCAGCAGTAATTTGTATCCGAGCAATACTGCGGGTAGATCGCTAAAGTTTTCTGGTAACAGAAATCTTGGATAGATGGTTAATTTTATTTAAGTTTTCTTAAGTAAAAGACAGAACCCGGCTTATTATCCCATCTGTTTATTTTGAAGATAGAAATATGAGAAATTATAAAATAAGTGAAAATTCTAATTCTGCAAGAAGAAAAAATCCCTGGATTAAAAGGGGACTTGTAATTTTATCGTCTTTAATACTTATTTTTTTAATTTTGTTATGTGTCAGATTTTTTGTCATCCGCTACAATAATTCTCATATTACAATAAATGCAATTAAAAAGGCCTGGAATGAATACGATTACACAAAAGTGTATGAATTATCAAAGATTTATCTCCAGGATAATAATTATAATAATACCGCTTTAACTTACTACGCTTATGCCTGTTTTTTCCTTGCTCAGGCTCAAACCGAAACTCAATATTCTCAGGCCTATCTTGATGACAGTATCAATAGTATGAGAATAGCCCTTTACAATGCAAATAAATCTTTGAGTCCTCAGCTTTATTATATGTTGGGCTGTGCATATTTTTATAAAAATACAATTACAACCCACTATTATGCTGACCTTGCCGTAAAATATCTTAATAAAGCAAAAGAAGCCGGTTATGTTGCAGATGATATTTCTGAATATTTAGGATTAAGTTATGCCTCTTTAGGAATGACTAAAGAAAGTATATCTGCCTTTACAGAAGCCTTATTAGTTCGCGAATCTGATTATCTTCTTTTGTGTATTGCCGAACAATATTATCAGGAAAAAGAATATAGTGCTGCAAAACAGTATTTGTATAGAGTCGAAAAAAACAGTCCTAATGATGAATTAGTTTTAAAAAGTAAAAATTTACTGGGGCTAATTTATATTGAAGAAAATGATTTAGAATCTGCTAAAAAAGAATTTGATGAGATTCTTGTAATGAATCCAAACTCCGCTGATGGACATTATGGGCTTGGTTTAATTCACGAAAAGAATGGAACTCAGGTTGCGGCTCGTTCAGAATGGTTAAAAGCATTGAAACTTCAATTAAATCATCCTGGAGCACTACAAAAATTACAAGAGAACTGATATAATAAATTATTGGGATGTCGATGGGAGGACATATATGGCATTTTTAGATAGATTTTCTACTGAAGTTGGTATTGATTTAGGAACATGTAATACCTTAATTTATGTAAAAGATAAGGGTATAGTAATAGATGAACCTTCTGTTATTGCTGTAGAAAGAGGAACAAAAAGAATCCTTGCAGTTGGACAGCAGGCTAAAAGAATGCTGGATAAAACTCCAGGTGAAATCATAGCAATTAGACCTTTACAGGACGGTGTTATTTCTGATATTGATAGCACCGAAAAAATGATTAAATATTTTATTTCAAAGATTATTCCACGTCATCAGTTTATAAAATCAGTAAAAATGAAAATTGGTATTCCTTCTTGTATTACAGAAGTAGAAAGAAGAGCCGTAATTGAGGCTGCCATGAATGCCGGTGCTAAAGATGTAAATGTAATTACAGAAAGTCTTGCTGCCGCAATTGGTGCTGATATTCCAATTTTCGAAGCTGCCGGTCATATGATTTGTGATATTGGTGGTGGAACTGCTGAAGTTTCAGTAATTTCTTTGGGTGGTATGGTTGTTACTCACTCAATCAGAGTTGGTGGAGATAAGTTTGATGAAGCTATCGAAAAACATATTCGTCAACACCATAACCTTATAATTGGTAGAACTGCTGCCGAAAGACTTAAGATTCAGATTGGTAATGCAGCTCCTGAAAAAACAATTGAAAAAATGGAATTAAAAGGAACAGACGCTATTACTGGTCTTCCACGTCGTATGGAAATTGATAGTGTTGAAGTACGCGAAGCTCTTAAAGAACCTGTTACAAAGATTGTAGAAGAAATAAAAATTGTCTTGAGCGAAACTCCTGCTTCTCTTGCTGCAGATATCATGGAAAAGGGAATTGTAATGACTGGTGGTGGTTCAATGCTTAGAAAACTTGATACACTCATTTCAAAAGAAACTGGTGTTCCTGTTTTTGTTGTTGAAAAACCTCTTGAATGTGTTGCAATCGGTGCCGGAAAAGCCTTTGCTCTCTTTAAGGATATGTCTTCTGAACAATCAGTTTATGACAATTTAAATATATAATTTTTTTTGAAAGACGATTAACTTATGGCCAAAAAAAAGAGATTTTCTTTCAGATTTAAATTTCCAGATTTTTTATTTGTCCTCCTCATTTTAATTTCAGGTATCTTACTTGGATTTAGTTCTGGATCTTTTGTTTTAAATTTCAAAAAAATAGGATTCTCTTTTTTCTCTACGATTGATAAAGGTGTAAATTATGTAATCACCGGTACAAGAGATACTTTTAAGGCCGTTAAAGAATTAAGACAATTAAAAAAAGATTATAACGATCTACTCTTAAAACTCGAAAATTATGAATCCATGAAAAGAACCAATGCTGATATTTTAAAGGAAAATGCAAGATTAAAAGAACAGCTGGACTTTTCAGATTCACTGGAAGAAAAAAACATTCCTGCAAGAATTATTTCCCGCGAATTAGATAATGCCTATTCTTATCTTACTTTGGATAAGGGGGTTGTAAATGGCATCAAAAAGAATATGCCTGTTATTGCAATTCAAAATGGAAATCACGGACTTGTTGGTAAAGTTATTCAGGTTGGAACTTTTACCTGTCAGGTAATGCCGATTTACAGTGTAGATAATATCGTTTCTGCAAGAATTCAAAATACTCGTGATTTGGGACTTGTTAATGGATTGGGAAGTCAGGATAAACCTCTAAATCTTCAATATATTCGTAAAAGGGTCTTAGACCAGTTAAATATTGGAGATATTATTGTTACTTCCGGAGAAAATGATAATTACATGAGGGATATTCCAATTGGAACTATCTCAAAAATTACGGTTTTGGACTATAACTCTTCTTTGAACATAGAATTACAATCCATTTTGGATTTTGGACGCCTGGAAAACGTAATTATAGTTAACCAGAAAGAATTAAATACAAAGGAGTAGGGAAGAAATGGCAAAATCAATTTTATTAAGTTCTTTTATTTTGTTTTGTGTTTCTATAATTGAAAGTTCAATTCTTTCAAATGTTAATTTTCTTTTTGTAGTTCCTGATTTTGTATTAATTTGCTCTGTTTATTTTTCATTATTAAATGGTAAGACAATTGGTGTTACAACAGGTTTTATTTCCGGACTATTTTTAGATTTTATTACCGGTGTCCCTTTTGGATTTAACTGTATAATCAGAACAATAATCGGCTATGTTTATGGATTTTTCTCAGAAACTTTAATTGTTACAGGATTTATTATGCCAATGTTTACAGTTGGAATTGCAACAATTGTAAAGCATTTACTGATTCATCTGATTTCAATTTTATTTCCAAATGTTTCTATTTTAGCTATAGGTTTAATTTCCTATGAATTCTTATTCGAATTTGTTGTAAATATCCTGCTTTCACCTTTTGTTTTTAAGTTTTTAGGTTTATTTAGAAATTCACTGTCTGTTTTAACAACAAAGGATAAAATGAATAATGCAGAATAAGGAATCTTTTAGTTTTTCAAAAAAAACAAAATTAATTTTCATTTTTGCTTTTGTTGTATTTTTGCTCTTAATTTATATTTTCAGATTATTTACCCTGCAGATTTTAAATGTAGATCAGTATAGAAGTCAGTCTCAGAGGATTTCCAGTCAGGTAACAATAATTCCTGCCCAGCGTGGTGAAATCTTTGACCGTAATGCAAATCTTCCTATGGTAATTAATACTGAATCCTTTGCGGTCTTTGTAACTCCTGCCGAAATTCCTGCCGGACGTTATGATACTGTTACAGCAAAACTTGCAAATTATCTTGGAATAAGTAAAGCCGCTGTAGATAAAAAAATTCCAAAAAGTATCCGCAGATCCTATACAACAGTTCAAATAAAATCAAATGTTTCTTTTAGTGTTATTTCAAATATTGCAGAAAATAAGATTGATTTACCTGGGGTAAGCTGGGGATCTAAACCTATCAGAAATTATCTTCATACAGGTTCACTTTCTCATATTGTTGGATATGTTGGCGATATTACTCAGGAAGAAGTAACTGTACTTTATAATAAGGGCTATACAAATAATAGTATTGTAGGAAAAACAGGAATTGAAAAACAGTACGATTCTTTACTTCAGGGAACCCCTGGTCAGGAAATGTCTACTGTTGATGTTCACGGAAGAATTATTTCTGACACACCGGTTGTTAAACAGCCAAAGATGGGAAATAATCTTGTTCTTACAATTGATTCAGATATTCAGAAGCTGGTTGAAGAAGCTTTAGGAGACAGAGTAGGGGCTTCGGTTGTATTAAAACCTTCTACTGGTGAAGTTCTTGCAATGGTTTCTTATCCCTATTTTGATTCAAATATTTTCTCTTCCGATGATTCAGGAAGTGAATATTCAAAATTATTAAATGATACTTCTAAACCTTTAATCAACAGAGCTGTTCAGTTATCTTATCCACCTGCTTCAACTTTTAAGATTATTATGTCAGCCGCAATGCTGCAGGAAGATGCCTTCCCAAGTAATAAACCAGTTGAATGTAAAGGTATTATGTCTTACGGTAATCACCTCTACCATTGTCACGTTTTACCACCAGGTCATGGTTGGCTGGACTTAAAAAATGCTCTTGCCCAGTCTTGTGACGTTTATTACTGGACAATCGGAAAAGATTATCTTGGTATAGAAAAGATTTCCTCTTATGCCCGTGAATTTGGTTTAGGAAGAAGTGCCCAAATCGACTTGCCTAGTCAGGTTGCGGGTCTTGTTCCAACTGCAGAATGGAAAGAAAAAAGATTCCATGAACGCTGGCTTGGTGGTGATACAATGTCTTGTTCTATTGGACAGGGCTATATGGAAGCAACTCCTTTACAACTGGCTGATATGATTGCCATGGTTTCTAATGAAGGAAAGATTTATAAACCTCACTTATTAAAAGAAGTTAGAGATTCAGTTACAAATGAAGTTATTCGTGAAGTTGAACCAGAGATTTTAACAGAATCTACAATCGATAATTTTGTCTGGAAAGAATTACAGGAAGCTTTAAGATATACCGCAACCGATGGATCAGCTATTATTCCTATGAGAAATAAAAGTGTTCAGATTGCCTTTAAAACAGGTACAGCCGAAGTCGATCAATATAAAAATTCAAAAGATAAAAATCACTGGCATTCCTGGCTTGTAGCTTATGCCCCTTATGATGCTCCTCCAGAGGATAGAATCTGTGTTGCAACAATTGTAGAGGCCGTTAATACCTGGGAATGGTAGGCACCTTATTGTACAAATATTATTATTCAGGGAATTTTTAATAATCAAACTTATGATGAAGCAATCAAGGCTTTAGGCTTTCAAAATCTTAGAAGGGCAGTGGGCCGACAGGAATAGGAGAGTAGAGTAGTGAAAAATAGATTTTTTGCAAAGTTTGATTATATCTTAATTTTGATTGTTCTAATTCTTATTTCTATTGGAATTATGTTCATTTACTCTTCAAGTGTAAACTCAACAGGTGTTTCTGTTTCAAATGCCTATATTAAACAGATTATTTTTGCTTCTGTTGGTTTAGTATTAATGATTCTTACTACTTTATATGATTACAGAAGGTCAGAATCAATTACCCTTTATTTATATGGAGCTTTAATTTTACTTTTGATTTATACAAGAATATTTGGACATGAATCAAATGGTGCTGTTTCCTGGGTAGGAATTGGGGATTATAGAATTCAGCCTTCGGAGTTTGGAAAAATTGTTTATATTTTATATTTTGCCGCATTCTTAAAAAGAACCGAAAATATGAATCCATTTAAGAGATTTTTATTTTCTATTTTAATTTTAATGATTCCAGTTCTTTTGATTTTAGCCCAACCTGATTTGGGTACAGCCAGTGTTTATATCCCTATTTTCTTTTTTATGTGTTTTATGGCTGGTATTCCATTAATTTATCTGGCTTACCTTTTATTATTTGGAATTTTAACAATTGTTTTTGCCATTTTACCAGTTTGGAATGCAGAAATTGCAAGTAATCCTTTGGCTGTAATCACAATTTTAACTGATAAAAAATTAAGATTGATATTAATTGGTTCTATGTTCTTGATTACCAGTCTTGGTTTTATTATCCGTAGATATTTCCATGGACCAAAATATATTTTCTGGATTACTTATTTCTTTTCAATTATCACACTTGCATTAATTTTTTCTTTTGCTGTTGGAAAAGTATTAAAAGATTATCAGATTATGCGTTTGATTATTTTTATGAATCCAAATAAAGATCCTTTGGGTGCCGGCTGGAATATTATTCAATCCAAAATAGCAATTGGTTCCGGCGGTGCTTTTGGCCAGGGCTATTTGCAGGGTACACAGAGTCATTATCGCTTTTTACCTGAACAGCATACTGACTTTATCTTCAGTATTTTATCCGAAGAATTTGGATTTTTTGGCGGACTTGTAATTATACTTTTGTATTTTGCAATTTTTGTAAAAATAATTTTATTAATCAATAAATCGACTAATAAATATGGCGTTTATATCGCTTCTGGAATACTTGGAATGTTTATTTTCCATTTCTTTATTAATATTGGAATGGTAATGGGAATAATGCCAATTACCGGTATTCCACTATTATTTATGTCCTACGGTGGTTCTTCCTTATTGACTGCTATGATTTCTATAGGATTAATAATGAACATAAACTACCGTAAAACTGATTCATTTTTTATACAGTAATTATGACTTTACTTTCCATAATGCGTATTCTGTCAACCAGTATAAGCTTGATATCGAGCCGTAAGCGTCAATTTTTAACCTCCTACGCTTAATCGAACGTTCTGCAATGGGGTTATCAACAAATAAATCTGGATAATCAAGATAATTGTAAATAACTGCAGATTAATTTTTTCTTCTAAAGTTTATGGTCTTACTGCAGATGGATGTTCTTTGTACCACTGTCTGTACACGCCATTCTGGACCCCAAGTGTTTTCTATGTAATACAAATTATGGGTATTAGTTTGACAGTTCATACGGAGAATGTAGATATGTCTCCAGATGGGTGAATTGTTATGGATTCTATTTCCTCATTTGGAGATCTACATTGTATTTCTAGTTCATCTATACATCCTATTTATTATAAACGTCAATAATTAACAGCTGTTTTGGGCTATAAAGCAGCTAGATTTCTAATTTTCATAACACCCATTTTCCCCGAACGAATTTCCAAATAATATGAGTACGGTGCTACTCTATATCACTCTTGTATATTATAGATTTCATTTTCAACTGGTTACAATTTGTAACCAGTTGAAAACCTTCATTCTTGAGACGAATTTTCAAAACTTTCCAGTAATTTCTGGCCGCTTGATAATCAATGCTTTCCGTCAACACACCCACTAAATCAACTACCGAAAAATACCATTCCTCTTCTGCTTCATTCTCATACTCCGCCCAGAGTCATTCCCGTGCTTGACACGGGAATCTATTACAGATTGCCCAATCAAGTCGGGCAATGAAATGCGGGTTATTTAATTTTAAGCACAATGTCATCGATATAGACATCGCCATGCAGCTCCTGTTTATTTATATCAAAGAAAATATCACTGCAACGATTCCAATCAAATTCACCACGCGGATTATACCACTCCATTGAAATGTTTGACCAGGCTCCTGTCTCAACTGTTGAAGAAACAGGAATTTCATAAGTTTTCCATTTTCCAACAGAATCTTTACCTGCTTTTACATAGCATGATTTTTTCCATGGAGGCAATTGCTTTCCACCGTCATTATCTTCAAACTGAATTTCAATCTGCTGATCTGCTTCTGTAAACTTTACAGATAAACAAAGATACATTGAATCCTTATATTTCTTTATTTTTTCAGTTACCAGTTTTGGAAAAATGTATCTGAGTCCACTTTTTGTCTGTAACGTTACAACAACACAATTTTTATGTTCATCACCGACAATAGTTTCTTTTGTGGCCCCATCATATTCAATACATACACCCTTTCCTGTCAAACCATCATATACAACAAAAGGAAACTTTGGATCTTTTAATGAAGAGTTAGTTTTCTCAGCAACTTCAGCAGAAGGCATATAAAAACCTAATGCCTCAAGAACCTCTTGGTCTATATCATCCGGAAAAAGCTGCCCCTTTATAACTTCTTCAAATAGACCAGGACGCAGCTCTTTTAAAAATCCATCGCCATCCCCAACGCCCCAGTTACAGTATGGAATTTGATTTTCATTCATTGCAGAAACTACTGTATTTATCCAGGCAAGACGAGATTCACGAATACTCCAGACTTTAGAACCTATTTCACCAGCCATCAATCTTACATTATTCTTTTTTGCCCAGGCAGCCGCTTTTTTTATTTTGTTGTTTATACTTTTTACAGTTCCGTCATTTGGATAAGTCTGTAAAGACCAGTAAAAAAAGGAACCTGTTTTTTCTTCCTCTTTTAGAAGTTCATTCCATGATTTCACAGTTTTTCCTTTGTACTTTGGAAGTCTGTCCTTATCATAAGGAAATGTTAGATCTGATAAATTAAGAGACCCCTCACCTGCAATTCCTGCTCCCTGATGAGAAAACACCAGTGGTTCATAAAAATGGAAGGTATAAATAAGATTCGGATCCTTATAAGGCTTAAACTTTACAAGTTCAAAAATACTGGAATAATCTGAAGGACTTACTACTATTGCATGCTTTTGATCATAGCTTCGAATAAGATTAATTATATCCTGCTGCAGCTTATACCATACCTTAGCATCCTTGTGCGCCGGCTCATTCATAATTTCGTAAATGATATATTCACTGCGGTCTTTATAACGGGGTGCAAGCTGATTCCATACAGATTCAAGCTGAGCCCTCAGCATTTTAGTGTCACTGGCTTTTGGTTCAGCTCCAAAAGTATGGTTAATATGATTATCGATTATAAGATATATCTGATATTTCTCAGCCCAGTCACAAACCTGATCCAGTTTTTCAAGAACAATTTCATCAATTTTTCCATTGCCATTATTTGCATTACCGGTCATTCCTGGTTCATCAGTAAAAATATCAAAAGAACAGGTAAGTCGTATTACATCTATACCAATGTCTTTAAAACAGGCAAAATCATATTCATCGTATTTATTCAAAGTGGGCATTGAGCCCTGCCACAAATCTCCTTCGTATCTACCATCCCAGGTCTCAAAATAATTCAGTAAATTTACCCCTTTTGAAAAGGGCAGGCTTGGTTGTGCAAAAGAAAGTCCTGTCAACAAAAGCAGGACAGCTGTTAATGTTAATCTACGGAGTGGTTTATACCCCTCCCACATCTGTCTAGTAGTTTTCATGGAAACCTCCAAGTTTTATAGATAGCCGGGGCACGCCCGACAATGACATTGTTTTATTATAGCATGGAATATATAGACCAGGTAGGAAAAATAACCTTAGTGATTTCTTGACAAAAGTACTTCTATAGAAGTATATTTTAAATATGTCAAAGATAGTCCTATATCATGGATCAGACAAGATTCTCTCAAAGCCGCTTTTTGGGCATGGCAAAATCTACAATGATTATGGGCTGGGGTTTTACTGTACTCAAAACATTGAGCTTGCAAAGGAGTGGGCATGTCCTACTCTTGATGACGGTTTTTGTAATTTTTATGAACTTGAAACTAAAGGGCTAAGGCTTCTGGATTTACAGACTCAACAATTCTGTACGCTTCACTGGCTTGCCATTCTTATTTGTAACCGCCGCTTTGACATGGACACGCCCATTATGCGACAGGGGGCTTTTTATCTTAAAACTAATTTTCTTCCTGATATTTCTGATTATAATTTAATCAAGGGCTATAGAGCTGACGATTCATATTTTTCTTTTGCACAGGCTTTTCTTTCTAACCAGATATCTTATCTGCAGCTTCAAAAAGCCATGAAGTTAGGAAAACTTGGAGAGCAGATTGTTTTAAAAAGTCAAAAAGCATTTAATCAGCTTGAATTCAAAAATTACGAAATTGCCGAAGGAAAAAAATATTACAACCTACGCCTTGTCCGAATGGAAAAAGCAAAAGCTGAATATAAAAAAACGCTGGAAGATTCTGATATTTCGGGACTCTTTATTCGTGACCTGATTTTAGGAGACATCAAAAATGACGACCCGCGCTTACGATAAATTTTTCCTCCCCGGCATGATGAAGAATCTTGGTTTTGCCGTTGACTTTGCAGTAAATGGCTGCGG
>JAIKYZ010000002.1 GCA_024682655.1 Treponema sp. | reverse complement strand
CCCAGTCCGCAATCGTTAGTGGAAGACCCGCCTAAAGTTAGAGTTATATTTTTTGCGCCGTAATCAACAGCAAAGCCAATCATCTGGCCAACCCCATAAGTCGAAGTCTCCATAGGATTTTCTCTACCTTTAATAAGGGGAAGTCCGTTAGAAACTGCACTTTCTATTAAAGCAGAACGACCATTATCAAAAAATCCAATTGGAACATAAATTTCGTCAAATAAAGAATCTTGAACAAAATATTCGATTTTTTTTCCATCAAGGCAGGAAATTAAAGCATCTAAAGTGCCTTCTCCGCCATCAGCAAGAGGAAGAGTTTGACAGTCAATTTTTGGATTTATAGAGTTAATAGTATTTTTACAAATTTCGCAAAATTCTAAAGCCGAAAGTGAACCTTTAAAAGAATCTGGTGCTATTAAGATTTTCATTTAAGTCCTCCACTATAATGTAAGTGAGTTATTGCTCCCGCCAAAGCATCAGCTGCATGATCAGGTTTTGGAATGGTTTTTAAGCCCAGCAAAAGTTGAACATATTTTTCGACCAATTCCTTATCTGCATTTTGACTTCCTGTTACAGCCTGTTTAATTTGAACCGGTCTGTATTCCCCAAGACTTATACAATTTTGAGCAAGAAGTAAAGTAACAACCCCGCGGGCTTCACTTACACCCATAGCAGAAGAAACATTTTTTGCAAAATATAGAGTTTCCATTCCCGCTTCACTAGGCCTGAATTCATTTATGATAGCGGATAAACGATTGTAAATTGTAAGAAGTCTCTCTCCATGTGGCTGATCTTTTTTAGTTGTAATGCAACCGTAAGAGACCATTCTATATTTCCCACTGGAATAATCCACAATTCCAAAGCCTGTATTTGCAAGGCCAGGATCAATTCCCAGGACCCTGCGTACAGTATTTTTTTGAACAGTATTTACATTTTCCGAGCCTGGCAGAGGTTCAAAGTTATATTCCATTTATCCCACCAAAATGATTTTTTTATATTATATCTAAGCTGAGTTAAATACGTCGAGTCAAGGCACGCGTACGCTTAAAGCCTTGACTTCGCCGTTTTTAGGGTTTGTAATAAACCCTAAATAAAAAAGCCTGTTGATAAAACAACAGGCCTTCTAATAACTAATATCCTAAAGATTACTCTTCTGGTTCAAAGTCATCTGGATATTCAGCTGTGTGGTATACGTTCTGAACATCATCGTTGTCTTCAAGACGGTCGATCATCTTCTGAACTTTTGCAGCTGTATCTTTATCTACTGGAGTGTAAGCATCTGGAACTAATCCAACATCAGCAGAAAGTGTTTCAAATCCTTTTTCTGACAAGGCATCAGCAACTGCAGAGAATGCATCTGGAGTTGTTGTTACTGTGATTACTCCGTCTTCGTTTACGATATCTTCAGCACCAGCTTCCAAAGCAACTTCCATTACTTCGTCTTCTGAAACTTTTTCAGCATCAAGTTCGATTGTACCTTTTCTCTGGAACATACGAGAAACTGAACCAGTTGTTCCTAAGTTTCCGCCACTCTTAGAGAAAATGTTTTTAATATCAGCAGCTGCACGGTTCTTATTATCAGAAAGAACTTCAACCATTACAGCAACTCCACCAGGAGCATATCCTTCATAAACAAATTCTTCGTATGCTGCTCCACCATCTTCACCTGTACCTTTTTTGATAGCACGTTCGATGTTGTCCTTTGGCATGTTAGCTGCACGAGCTTTAATAATTACAGTACGGAGACGTGGGTTAGAGTTTGGATCTCCACCTCCCATACGTGCAGCAATAGAAATTTCCTTAATAAATTTTGTAAAGATCTTACCGCGTTTTGCATCGGCTAATCCTTTTGCGTGTTTAATGGTGGCCCATTTACTATGTCCTGACATTAGGAACTCCTTATATAAATTTTAATTTTCAAGTCTATTATAATAATTTAACACAAATAAAAAAGAGTTTCAATAATCTTCTTATATAATTGTATTTCATACTTAATTACAGGCCCTTTTTCTTGTCCAAAAAAATAACACAATGTTCTAGGACTTACCAATAAGACATTTTTACAAAACATGAAAGGGAATATATAATTAAAGAATACTTTACTTGGGGGTACTCAAAATGGAAAAGCCTATTAAAATAACCTTTACCAAAAATGGAAAAGAAGAAACTGTAAATGCAGTAAGCGGAACTCAGGTTTTTAGTTTTATGCCTGAATTTTCAATAAATGGAAATCAATTAGTTGCTGCAAAGGTAAACAATGAACTTTGTTCTTTAGATTCAGAACTTATATTCGATTGTAAAGTTGAACCTGTTTACAACAACACAAAAGAAGGTATGTCAGTTTACAGACGGTCTTTATGTCTGGTTCTTGCAGCCGCTGCTCACAAATTAAATCCAAAAACAAGACTTCTTGTAGGAAATTCTGTCTGCTATGGTTACTACTACACTATGGAAGGACCAAAAATTGACATAAAAGAACTTAAAGCCCAAATGGAAAAAATAATTTCAGCTGATATAAAAATTAAGACTGAATATATTTCCTGGGAACAGGCAGCAGCCCTTTTTGAAAAATTAAATCTTAAAGAAACCAGAAAGCAGTTAAATCATACCTGTACTTCAAAAGTTTTAATTAACACAATTGAAGATTTTTCTGATTTATATTTTGGACCTCTGGCCCTTTCTACAGGCTCTTTAAAAACTTTTGATTTAATTACCTATCACGATGGCCTTATGCTAAGATTCCCTAAAACTAAAGAACCTAACCTTCTTCCAAAATTTAAGGATGAACCAAAACTTTTTGGAATTTTCCAGAGTTATAAAGAATGGGGAAAAAGAGTAAATGTAACATCCGCAGCCTCTCTTAATGATTTAATTGCAAATAGAAAAATCAATGATTTTATTGATATTGCAGAAACTCATCAGGAAAAATGTATTTCTGATATTGCTTCTCAGATTATAAAATCAAAGAAAGTAAGAGTTGTTTTAATTGCAGGCCCATCTTCTTCTGGAAAAACAACTTCGGCAAAAAAACTTGGTCTTGAACTTCAGGCAATGGGTTACCAGCCAAAAGTTATCAGTCTGGACTGTTATTATGCCGGAAGAGATAAAACTCCTTTAGACGAAAATGGAAAACCAGACTACGAATGTCTTGAAGCCTTAAATGTAGATCTATTAAATCAAAATTTAATGGATTTATTTGCAGGAAAAGAAGTTAATATTCCAAGTTATGATTTCCACACCGGCCAGTCTTATTTTGAAGAAAACAATAAAATGACTCTTGAACCTAATGAAATCCTGATTATGGAAGGTATTCACGGTCTTAATCCAAAATTAACAGAGAAAGTTCCAGATGAATACAAGTTTAAGATTTATCTTTCTGCCCTAACCCAGCTTAATCTTGATGACCACAACAGAGTTTCAACAAGCGACAACAGACTTATTCGTCGTATCGTTCGTGACAACAATTTCCGTGGAAAACCTGCAGAAGGAACTATAGCCATGTGGCCAAGTGTTCAAAAAGGTGAAGAATTACATATTTTCCCTTTCCATAATAATGCCGATGCAATATTAAACACAGCCTTAGATTATGAACTTTCAGTTTTAAGAGTTTATGCTGCACCACTTTTACGCCGGGTTAAACCAAATATGGAAGAATATTCAGAAGCACAAAGACTTTTAAGCTTCCTGGAAAACTTTGCAACTATTGCCCCTACCGCAGTACCACCTCGTTCAATTATCAGGGAATTTATTGGCGGTTCGGCTTTCCACTATTAATTAATTATTAGAGGAAAAAAAAGACTTCTTAGCAATAAGAAGTCTTTTTTATTTTAAATTCTGACTGTTGATTTTTATAGAAGCTATTTCTTCAATTCTTTTATTTTCTGTTTTCTTAACTTCTTCCCTATATTCATTAAATTTAATTTCTTTCATTTTTTCTAAGGCTTGAGTTTTTTGCATACAGGCTTTTAAAATTTCTCTCTTTTTTTCTGTTTCAATTTGTGCCTGGGCCAGTTCTTTTAAGAGGTTTTCTTTTTGAAAGGCAATAAGATTATTAAACTGACTTTGACTTGCAATATCATCAAAATCCTTAGATCCTTTCATCATAGTTTTTACTGCAACATATTGCTGGGCTATTTTTTTTAGATTTTCATTGATTTCGTTTTCAATACTCAGACATTTTGCAACTTCAGCTTCTGCCTGCTTTTGTTCAAAATTGCGGACTTCTAATACTTCTTCCAGTTCAAAAGAAAACTTTTTCAATCTTTTACCTTACACAAAAAATTTATTCACTATCTGATTCTTTTTCACTTTCAGTGATTTGAATACTTGAAGCATCTTCTGCATATTCTTCTTCAGGTATTTCAATTTCAGAGATTTCAGATAATTTTTTTAAAGTTTCGTCAATAGTGCTGCTTTCGCCCACATCCTGTTTTAAAAATTCTTCAATTATTTCGTGCTTTTCGATTGCAGCATCAATAGAAGGAGAAGAACCTTTTTGATAAATACCGGTTGTAATCATAGTTGCGTTTTGCTGGTAAGTAGCCATTAAAGTTCTAACTTTTGCAATAGCTTTTTTAGTTACAGGACCATTTACTCTATTAGAAAGACGGCTGATTGAAGCAAGAACATCAATTGCAGGATAATGATAAGCCTCTGCTAATCTACGGCTAAGAACAATATGACCATCAAGAATACCGCGAACAGCATCTGTGATAGGTTCATTCATATCATCACCATCAACAAGAACATTATATAAAGCGGTAATTGAACCTTTATCATTTGTACCGGTTCTTTCCATAAGTTTTGGAAGCATATCAAAAACAGAAGGTGGATAACCCCCGTGAATTGGCAATTCCCCGGTAGAAGTTCCAATTTCCTGCTGGGCCTTTGCAAATCGAGTTACATTATCAACCATCAAAACTACATCTTTACCTTTATCGCGGAAATATTCAGCAATGGCTGTACAAACATAGGCTGCACGTACACGGCAAATAGCAGGTTTATCTCCAGTTGCAACAACAACAACAGATTTTGCAAGACCATCTTTTCCTAAATCATTTTCTATAAAATCAAGAACTTCTCGTCCACGTTCACCAATCAAACCAATGACATTTACATCACCAGAAGAATTTTTTGCAATAGAACCCAGTAAAGTTGATTTACCAACACCAGAACCGGCAAAAATTCCAATTCTCTGTCCCTTACCAATTGTAAGCAAAGAATCAATTGCTCTAACTCCAGTTTTAATTCTTTTATCAATCTTCTTTTTTCTCATTGGATCTGGAGCTTCAGCAATTGCAGGGTAATAAGTTTCGGGAATTAGTTCTCCTAATTTATCACAGGGATGACCAGTTGCATCTATTACACGGCCAATAAGATTATTTCCTACAGGAACCTGAAGAGTTTTTCCAGAAGCAACAACTTCACAATCAACTTCAATTCCCTTTGTATCGCCAAAGGCTGATAATTTTACGATTTTTTCATCAAGACCAACAACTTCGGCCAAAATCTGACTTCCGTCTCTTAGAACAATTGTACACATTTCACCGATAACACAACGAGGTCCATTACTTTCAATTTCAAGACCTCTTACAGCGGTAATTTTTCCTGTGTATTTTATTGTTTCTGTATCAACAACTGTTTCCAGATATTTTGTAAAATTAAATGATCTTTGGAAAGAAGATTTCATAAAAACTGGCCTCTTCTTAATTAATCCGCATTAATAAGTGGATCAGAACGTTTAATGTTCTTTACAGGTGAAATCTCAATAATCTTATTTTCAAGTTCAGTAAGCTGGCTTGAAATTCTGGCATCAATAGCACCAAAGTCAGTTTCTACAATACAACCGCCTTTTTCTACTGTAGAATCTTCCATTACAGTAATACCTTTTACATTTTCTACATGCTGGATAAATTCATCAATATGAGCAGTTGTGAGTTTTGTATCTTCCATATTTACACGAAGAATAACATTTCCACGAGCTTTAACCTTTTTAAGAGCAGCAACAGTATTTGCCATAATAACATTTTTCTGATTTTCACTAAGAATCTTAACAACTTTTCGGGAAATTAAGATAACAAGTTCAACAATCTGACTTTCTGTATCCTGCAAAATTTCTTCACGACGCTGCATAACTGCTTCAATCATTTTATGCATACGGTCAACAAGGCGATCTACTTCGGCAACACCTTTTTCATAACCTTCTTCGTGACCGGCATCAAAACCTTCTGTATGAGCATCTCTTTTTAATCTGTCTCTTTCATCTTCTGCTTCGGCTTTTATCTGCTCTGCTTCAATTTTAGCTTTTTCAATAATTTGCTGTGCTTGATTTTCAGCATCAGTTTTAATAATGGCGGCCTGGTCAGTCTGATGTTTTACTTCTTCAAAGGCTGTTGTTTCAGCATTTTTTATAATCTGATCTGCCTGAGCACGGGCATCATCAAGCATCTTTTGCTTTTCAACTTCCCACTGCTTTTTAAATTCTTCAGCTTCTTTTCTTAAATCATCAGCTGTTGGACCTGTAAATTCCTCCTCGATTTCTTCAATTTCCTCTTCTACGGGTGAATAATCTTTAAAGAGTGGAAGCATAACTTTATCGTCAACTGTTTTTGCTTCTCCAGGTCTAAAAACTGTTTTTGCCATTATAAACTTTCCTATTTTAATATTTGCTAAACTTATAGTTTTACTATCTCTACTAGCTTACCAACTCATCCTCACCAGAACGAGCAATTACGATATCACCACTGTCTTCAAGACGTCTGATGATAGATACAATCTTCTGCTGAGCTTCTTCAACGTCTTTCAAGCGTACAGGTCCCATGAATTCCATATCTTCTTTAAGCATAGAGGCAGCACGTTTTGACATATTGCGGAAGATTTTATCCTGTACTTCAGGGTCAACAGATTTAAGCGCTTTTGCAAGATCCTGCTGATCAACATCACGCATAATTTTCTGAATACCACGGTCGTCCAGCATAACGATATCTTCGAATACGAACATACGTTTTTTGATTTCCTCTGCCAAATCTGGATCGTCTTCTTCCAAAGACTCGATAATTGACTTTTCAGAAGAACGGTCAACAAGGTTCAAGATTTCAACGATAGCTTCAACACCACCGGCTGCTGTATAGTCTTCTGAAGACAAAGTAGAAAGTTTCTTTTCCAATACGCGTTCAACTTCGCGCAATACATCAGGAGATGTACGGTCCATTGTCGCAAGACGTTTAGAAACTTCGGCCTGCATATCTTCAGGTAAGTTCTGTAAAATAATAGCTGCCTTTCCAGGTTCCAGATAAGCCAGAATCAAGGCAATTGTCTGAGGATATTCCTGCTGAATAAAGTTTAACAAATGAGCAGGGTCTGTACGTCGGATAAAATCAAAAGGACGAACTTGTAAACTTGATGTAAGTCGGTTGATAATATCGATTGCTTTCTGAGAACCAAGAGATTTTTCCAAAAGTTCACGAGCATAATCAATACCACCAGTAGTGATAAAGTTCTGAGCATTCATCAACTCCTGGAACTCTTCCAGAACGGCATCCTTAAATTCAGGATTTACTTTTTCCTGACGGGCAATTTCAAAGGTTAATGTTTCAACTTCATCTTCACGTAAGTGCTTCATGATTTCTGCTGAAACTTCTGGTCCAAGAGAAATAAGGAAGATAGCGGCCTTCTGACGACCTGTTAAACTTTTATAATCTTTTGAACCGCTTTTCTTACTACTTGATCCGGCCGGTTTTAACTGGCCAGGCTTTGGTACGGGTTTAGGTGCTTCGTCTGCCATACTATTCCTCCATTAACCAAGTTCTTATGAGCATTGCAACATCTTCCGGATGTTCCTTGGCCATATTGATTGCATTTTCCTGAAGTTCCATACGTCTTGTTTCTTCGACAGACATTGTAACTTCCATTCCATCGTCCTTTGCTTCCCAAAGCTGACGTTCTCGAGCTGCCTGCTGTTCTGCAAGAAGACGAGCTTCACGTTCACGACGACGTCTTTCAACTTCACGACTGATGATACGGAAGAGGATAAAGCTGATAAGAACAACTGCAACTGAAATTAAAATTAAGAGAATTGTCTGGTTTCTTCTGATTTTAGCAAAGTAAGCTGCATCTTCAGCTTCGAATTCATCATCCCTATAATAAGCAGTATTTTTAACTACAACTAAGTCTCCTCTACTACGGTTATAACCAATAGCACCTTTTACAGATTCTTCGGCATCCTTTAATTCCTTTTCGGTAAGAGGAATGTATTCACGCTTAATTGTACCATTTTCAATAATTATATTTCCCTTATCATCTTTAGGTTTACGCCACTTACCATCAATATTTACAGAAACAGATATTCGATCAATTTTTGGGGAAGAAATTTCTGAAATCTGTTTAGTATTAATTACATTATTCTGTGTAACGCCAGTTTCTGTTGATTTTCCAATTACATTAGACATATCAGAATAAACTGGAGGAGTCTGCCCTTCAACACCAGCAGGACCTTCAGGATTATATCCAGTTCCCTGCCACTCTTTTGTTACAGTTTGCTGAGAAATTGGAAGAGTATCTCTGTATTCTGAATCATCATAAGGTGTATCAGGATTATCTTCTTTGATTACAATTGGAGAATACTCTGTAGCTTCACTAGAACGCTGAGACATATCCATTTCAATAGAAATAACCATTTCTCTACAGCGGTCCTGTCCATAAGTACTCTGTAAGGCCTTTAAGATTCTGGCACGAAGTTCAACTTCCTGTTTTCGGATTAATTTCTGTTGTTTTGCAACTATATCAACCCTATCACTTTCTGCCATACCCTCAAAATCATTTATCTGATTACCTTCTGTATCAGTGATGATGAGGTTTTCGGCTTTAAGACCTTCTACAGCAGATAAAATCAAACGCTGAATACCAAGAATTCTATTTCTGTCCTGGAGCAAAGAGCTGTTTGAATTAACTTTTAAGATAACGGATGCAGAAACAGGTTCCTGATCAGCTGTAAAAAGTTGTTTTTCTGGCAATACGATATTTACATCGGCCATCTGAACATCAGCAATTGCTTCAATATGTTGTTTTAATTGTTTTTGAATTGTATTTTTGAGTTTTACATTCTGATCTGCATCGGTAGTAGACCAGCTTCTATCATAAAAACCTGCCCAAGGGTCAACACTAGAAGGTACAAGGTTTTCACTAATAAGGATTTCTCGCATTCTTCTTGCAGTTGAATCATCAGCAACGGTAATGTAACCACTGTCATCAGAAGCAGCATTAACATTTTCCTGAGATAATCTGTCCATGATTCTTGTAAGAGATGTGCTGTCAGTTACAGGGGCATTAAAAAGACGTACAGCAGCAGGCTTTGCAGAAAGTCTTGCCGTAGCAATAATTGCAACAATTATAACTATAATAATGCCAAATAATATGACTTTTTGAATTGGTTTCC
>JAIKYZ010000111.1 GCA_024682655.1 Treponema sp. | reverse complement strand
TTGTTTTGACTTGCATATATATCAATATCAAAAGCTGTTTCAGGTCTTTCTGATATAAACATTAATGCGGTTTGTAAATCCTTGAATAAGCAATCCGGTGTTTTTCCAACCGAAATTGTTACATTTTTATTTTCCATTGTGTGCACCTTAAAATAATCTTAAATAGTAGTAATTAAACAACAATTTAATCTACTTTTCAAATCTTCAGCCTTTTTAAGTAGTTATCAATGTAATATTTCCCTTTCCCTTGTCTACAAATAAACATCATAATATAGTAATTTCAAGAAGCAGGGAAACGTATAATATACATCTGCTAATGGCGAACTAAAACCTTAAAAAAAGGGTTTGCAGATACTCAGGTTTTAATAAAGTCCAGTCTTCGGTGGCTAGTACCATAAACTCTATAAAAAATGTCTGTGCAAAATTACGTGCTATTCAAGACCTTGAAAAAAAATATGTAATAAAAGTGAGGAAGTTTTTTCTACTGGGTCGACAGGATTCGCCGCGACGGGCAAAAACTTCCTGGTTTTGTTGTTGTGTGGGATTTTTTTTTGTTTTGGGGAACTACTTTTGTTTGTAATCAATTGTGCTTATTTTCAGTGTTTAGGTTTTTATTTTCGGTGAGTTTAATATTTTCTTTTTCTTTATTTCCTGTAATTTTTATATACCTCTGGGAATGTCGACAGGATTCGCCGCGACGGGCAAAAACCTCCTGTTTTTGTCCTCTGCGGCGCCTTCGTTCGCTAACCTTGCCGTCCTGGCAAGGTTTCCTAAAAATTGCTGCGCCACTGCTCGCAATTTTTGGGCCGCTCTCTTCGGTTCGAATCCTGTTCTTACGGGTGGAAATTAATTTTAAATAAAAAAAAACCTTTCTCCTATTTAGGAAAAAGGTTTTGCGACTGGGTCGACAGGATTCGCCGCGACGGGCAAAAACCTCCTGTTTTTGTCCTCTGCGGCGCCTTCGTTCGCTAACCTTGCCATCCTTGGCAAGGTTTCCTAAAAATTGCTGCGCCACTGCTCGCAATTTTTGGGCCGCTCTCTTCGGTTCGAATCCTGTTCTTACGGGTGGAAAATTTATTTTAAATAAAAAAAACTTCCTCGGCATTGAGGAAGTTTAATTAGAGCTGGGTCGACAGGATTCGAACCTGTGAAATGACGGCACCAAAAGCCGTTGTCTTACCACTTGACGACGACCCAATTTTTTGAGGACTTTTTGAGGGGTTTGAGCCTCAAAAAGTTTATTCATTCTACAATATTTTTGAGAAATATTCTATATAATTTACTAGAAATAAAGATTAATATTCAGTTTTTTTTCTTAGTCTTCGGCAGAACCAGTTTCGATATGGCCGGCATTATATTCTGCTAAAATCTTATCCTGAAGTTCTGTTCTAAATTCAGGACTGATTGGATGGGCTACATCCTTGTAATCTCCACTAGCAGTTTTTCTGCTTGGCATGGCAATGAACAATCCGCTTTTTCCTTCAATAATTTTTACATTATGAACTACAAAGCAGTTGTCAAAAGTAATAGTAACGTAAGCTCTGAGCTTACCTTCATCCTCAACTTTTCTAATTCTTAATTCGGTAATCTGCATAACATTCCTCCGCACAAATTAACGCATCTTAAAAAATACTTACAAGTTTACAATTCCAAGTTTCAGCCAGCAAACTACACACAGCATCAGCTTGTTGTTTTGAAGTAAACACACCATAAACAGTTGATCCTGAACCTGACATTTCAGCAAAACAACATCCGTTTTTCCTTAAGGCCTCTATTGCCTGCCCAACCTCTTTTAGAGATTTGGCAATAACAGACGTAAATGTGTTTTTAAAAGTCCAGTCGGTAATAGGCCTATTATAAATAGACTCTAGTTCCGAATAATCTGGATAAGTAATTTTTTCTCCCTCCAAAAATGCTTCATCAACCAATTCATATGCAATCTTAGTAGATGATGCTTGTTTCGGAAAAAGTAACAACAAAAACAAGTCGTTACGTGGCCTTATTTTTTCTATTTTTTCTCCCCTGCCAGAAACCAAAGCACAAGCCCTGCCTTCCTGATCGCAGTGTAAAAAAAAGAAAACATCACAACCGACTTTAGAAGCAATCAAATCTAACTGCTCTAAAGAAAGCGAAACACCACAAATTTTTTCAAGCACTCTTACTAAAGTTGCAGCATCGGAAGAACCTCCTCCCAAACCACCGCCGGCAGGAATATTCTTTTTAAGCTGCACCGTAATCGAAGGAACTTTGACTGACGCCCGTGTCATTTCAAGGACTTCGCAAAATGCTTGATACGCAGATGTAAGTGTATTATTTTCAGGGAACTCCATGTTATCGCAAGTAATTTTACAAACACTTTTTGAATTTTCTTGGAAATCAGGATTCCATCTAACAATTAATTCATCATATAAACTAATTGTCTGAAAAATACCCTGAATGTTGTGAAATTTACACCCATAAATGTCTTGAGATTTTGGAAATACTTCCAATCCAAAGTTAATCTTGGCATAAGCCTTAGCGCAAATTTCAGCAATCATCCTAATTAAATTATACTATGTTTTATTTCAAAGTCAATTTTTTAGAATTTATTTAATAAATTATAAATTTGTTAAAAACTAGTTGACAATTAACATTCTCTAAAATAAAGTAAATTATAAAATTTAAAAGCAGGTAATTAATATGTCCTTAAATGATTCTGAATTAGATGAATTTGAAATGAGTCTTTCTTATGATGACGAATTTGATGATTTCGGTAATGGCGAAGATTTTGATGATGATGATGATTTTGAGGAAGAGGAAGAAGACGAAGTTATAGATGAATTCGATGACGACGCCGATCTTTATTACGATGATGTTTTTAAAGAAGACGACGATTATGATGAACCTTATGATGACGTCGAAGCTGAAGATGGCTACGATTTAAGTCGTGATGACGGTGAAGAATTACTCGACGAAGACGATCTTTATTAATCCTAAAATTATTATTAAATCTATATAAATTCTTTTTTTAAGAAATCATCAAAAAAAAACTGATTTCCTCTACAGAAAATCAGTTTTTTTTATTTAACAAAGAAATTAATAAGCTAAAATTTTCTTTTACTTTTCTAAATCATGAAATTCAATCTTCTTACCGGCATGCCAGAGTTTTTCTAATTCATAAAAAGTTCTGGCTCTTTCTGTCATAAGATGAATAACAATTGGACCCAAGTCGATTAAGTTCCAGTCATCACCATCAGGGCTTTTTCTATTTGTCTGATGAATTTCAAGATCATTTTCCTTAATATAATCTTTTACATCTTTGTATATACCCTGCCACTGTGTAGAACTATTTACACTTGTGATAATAAAATAATCAGTCCAGCTGTTTAATTCAGAAATGTTTAAAAGAACAACATCACTGCCTTTTCCGTCTTCTACTAATTTTGCAAGTTCAATTGCTTTTTGCTCTACAGTTTTCATATTTTCCTACCTTCTAGATGGAACAACATAACGTCCATCAAAATCTTTTCCAAGAATAATAGTAAAGTCGATTGAAGCTTCAGCACCAGAAGCATCAGTTCCTAAACTTTCTTCCGCCTGTCTAATATTTGTACAGTGAATAAATTCACCTACCATTTTTGCAACATCCTCATTTCCGTAATGATCAATAATGACTGTTTCATCATAATCGGTTTCGGCATTACCAATTGTAAGAACATCATAACTGGCATTTTGGAACAAGATTGATGTATTTCTTGCTAATCCTAAAACTTTTGTACCATTTAAAATCTGAAGTACATAAACTCTAGATGAAATAGTACCATCTGTAGAAACAAGCATACTTGTAATTTGTTTTACAGATTCCTTTATCAAATCTCCATTTGTAGATGGGAAGAGTAACATTTGACCGTCCACATTTCTTAAAGAACCAGAAACGGTCTGTTTGATAATAGATTCAGAATCAACATCCGAAACCTGTTCAAATAAAGTTTTTTCTTCCTCTTCTTCTACATTTGTCTGGAACCATTCAGAATAATATTTTTCGGTTCCTTCATTAAAGATTACAAATTTTTTATCATGTAAACTGGTTATAAAGGCAGACATTACATTTTGATATCTTTCCTGAATATCAGCTTCATTTTCGTCTGCCAGTCTATAATGAAGATAAGTATTAATTTTATCGCCATCAAGATTTACCGCCCCAGAAGGCAAAAGCCAGCGTTCTCCAGTTTCAGGAGAAGTATAATCAATTGGTTCTGGAATAAAAACTCTGAATCCGCCAAGATAATCGGCCATTTTTAAGAAATTTGGCAAAGTAATAACACAGTAAAAAGGAATTGAAACTCCCAGTAATTTTTCTACTTCTGACTTAAAACTTTTTATGCCAACCTCTTCGTAAATAACCTTTAGTTTATCGGTTCTTCCAATACTTCGGTAAATAGAACCCACATGACCTGGAAGATTTACCAAAGCGGCTCTTTTAGTCTGGTGATCAAAAATCATAAGATTTGAAAACAAAACAGAAGAATCTGAATCTTCTACGACAAATAAAACTCTAATAATCTGATTATCCTTAAGAGTTTCTTTTACGTAATCAGATTTAAGGGAAACTCCAAAAATAACAGAAACAACTGCTATTACAAGAATAATAAGAGCTATAAAAATAATGCCTTTTTGTTCATCTCTAATTTTTTTCATTTCACTTTCCTATTATATTTTAAATCCATTAATTTTGGTATTTTTTATATTCTTCTATTAATTCTAAAGTTTTTGGGTAAAGATCGTAACCTTTTGCTTTTACATATTCATAATTTTCAAGCAGAACCGTATAAAAAAGCTGATTTATATTCATCGCAAAAAGTCTTGCTCTATATTCCTTTGTTGATTGTGGTCTGCCGGGTTCTATTTTATCTGCAACAAATAAGCACTTGGTAAGATCACATAAATTTGGGCAGGCTGAAGTATGATTTGTAACAGCTTCAAGTAAATCTGCATCATCAATTCCAAATTTACTTTTTAATAAAGCCGCTGCAGCCCTTCCGTGTAAAAGCTGGGGTCTTTCTAATTCAAATTCAGGAATATTACTTCCACCCTCTTTTGATAATTTAATCATTTCCTCTTCAGGAAAATCTTTACACATATCATGACCAATTCCTGCAAGATAACCCAATTTTGGATTTAAGCCATATTTTTGACATAGTAAACTGCAGGTTTGAGCCACTCTGACAGAATGCTCATATCTACTGGCTTTTACATGATCCTTTGTAAAGGCATCAATTATTTTAATGTATTCATCCAAATTATCATAATTCATTCTAAAACCTCTAAAATTTTTTTGCCACACTAAATTTTATAAAGATTATGACTTTCTATATATTCATAAACAGCCTGAGGAAGAAGATATTTATAACTTTTCCCCTTGGCAATTCTAGACCTTATTTCGGTTGAAGAAACTGTAACAAGTGCAGAATCTATAAGAGTTGAAGAATATTTAAAATTCTCTTTATCAAAAGCAACTTCAAAATCCCCTTTGAATTTTCCTATTGCAGAATTTTTAAAAGTTCCGCTATCTTTACTATAAAAATCAGGATTTCGAGGAAAAATTACAAGATGACACAGTTGACCCAATTTTTCGGACTCTTTCCATTTATAAAATTCGGCGGCAATTTCTGCCCCCATCAGTAAAGCGGGTTTTTGACTCAGTTGATTTTTATATTTTTCCAGAAGAAAATTAACGGTGTCAATTGTGTAAGAAACACCATCCCTTTCTATTTCGCAAGTTTCAAGTTCAAAAGGAGAATCTGGGACAGAATTACAAAAGGCCTTAACCATCTCCATTCTTTGAAGACTTGTTATAGAAGCATTAATTTCTTTGTGAGGTGGAATGCCAGTCGGGATAAATAAAACTTTATCATAGCCCAACTCTTTAACCGCAGTATCAGCCATCATTGCATGACCAATATGAAGAGGATTAAAACTACCACCCAAAATTGCTAATTTCATCTTTTAATTTTCACTTCCAGGAAACTGAGTATTATCATCATCAAAATATTCAGGATTATCTAAAAAAGAAGAAGCATTATCTTTTGCAACTACTTCAATCTTAGTATTTCGATTTTCAAGTTCATTTACAAGGCTGACTATTTCTTTCTGAGCTTCTTTCATTCCCCTGCCTGCCATAACCGAAACTGGAATTGCAACAGTATTTTTTTCTTCCTTGCGGATTTTTTCTACTACTTCTACAGCCCTTTCGTAAGCACCTTCAAGATCAATTTTATTACAAAGAACAATTCTTGGCTTTTCCAATAATTCATCAGAATAATTTTCAAGTTCTTTCTTTAAGGTATCGTAAGCGGTCAAATAATTTTCGTCTGAACAGTCAATCATAAAAATTAAACAGGCTGTTCTTGTAATATGTTTTAAGAAAGTATCACCAAGTCCAAGACCTTCAGAGGCACCTTCGATAATTCCCGGAATATCAGCAATAATAATATCACTTTCGTCATCAATACGAAGAACTCCAAGATTTGGAATAATTGTTGTAAAAGGATAAGGGGCAATCTTTGGTCTGGCGTTTGTAAAATAAGTCAAAAGAGAAGATTTACCGGCATTTGGAAATCCTACCAAACCAACATCAGCCATAATAGAAAGTTCTAGTTTTAATAAACGAGTTTCTCCTTTCTGGCCTGGATTTGCATGACGGGGAGCCTGATTTGTAGAAGTCTTAAAGTGAACATTTCCCCAGCCACCATTTCCACCTTTTAAGAAAAGAAAATCTTCATTTCCTTTTGAGGTAGAAAAATCATAAATAATTTCATCGGTTTCGGCGTCACGGATTGTAGTTCCTGGAGGAACCGGGATTACACAGTCTTCTCCATCGGCACCAAATCTATTCCATCCCTGTCCGTCGCCACCATTACGAGCCTTAAAACAATGCTGGTGTCTAAGTTTTGCAAGAGTACGCAGATTTCTTTTTACACAAAAAATTACATCTCCACCCTTTCCACCGTCTCCACCATTTGGACCACCGTGTGGAATATATTTTTCACGGCGGAAGGCAACACAACCATTTCCACCATTTCCAGAGCGAACTTCAATTATAGCTTCATCAGCAAAACCTATCATTTTAAGACCCCTTTCAAAAAAAAAAGCCCGGCAGATTATTCGTCAAACCGGGCATTTCATTAAAGTAAATATATGCTTACTTAATAATCAACTTATTTAGCTGCTTCAACAGATACAACTTTGTGATTGTTACGTTCTCCGTAAACAACTTTTCCATCTGCTGTAGCGAACAAAGAATCATCACCAGCTTTTTTTACATTATCGCCAGGATAGAATTTTGTTCCACGCTGTGTAAGAATGATAGAACCTGCAGTTACAGATTCACCAGCATATTTTTTAATACCCAAGTTTTTTGGATTTGCATCGCGTCCGTTTTTTGCACCAGATCCACCACGTGTTCTTCCCATAGTAATCTCCTATCTAAGTCTATTAAGCAAGTGTGATTGATTCAACACGTACTTTTGTGTACTGCTGTCTGTGACCAATTACACGGTGATAATCTTTCTTTGACTTGTATTTGAATACTAAAACTTTCTTATCGCGGAAAGATTCTTCTACTACTACAGTAACCTTTGCACCTTTTACATAAGGAGCACCAACACTGATTTTGTCTCCGTCACTAACTAAAAGAACTGTATCAATGTCAATTTTTGTACCTTTTTCAGCATCAAGCTTATCAACTGTAAGGACAATGTCTTTTTCAGCTTTGTACTGTTTGCCCTTAAATTCAATAGTTGCGTACATATAATACCTCTATTAAAAATTTTCAATTTGTAAACGCCAGATGCAGTGGAAAAAAGGAAACATAATCCAATCTGCAAAAGACTGGTAAAAAGACCGGTTAATGCTATAAAACGGGGATTAAATACCACTACACCTAAAGTCTAAATACGTAAAAGAAATAATAATGAATTTGTGATTATTATTCAAGAGCAAAAAGTTATATTCTTAAGCTTTAGCAAGAGTGAAATTTTTTATTTGTACTTAATATGCAAAATCTCTATAATTCTGCTTATGAAAAACAAGCTTCTATTTCAGGCATTTAAAGCTTCAATTCCGGTTTTATGTGGTTATATTACCCTGGGAATTGCTTTTGGTTTAGTTTTAATAAATGCAAATTATCCCTGGTGGCTTGCACCCCTTATGAGTGTAATTATGTACGCTGGAGCCGCTCAATTTGTAGGCATTGGACTTTTTGTTGCTGCTATGCCCCTGTCTACAATACTTATAACACAGGCGCTTGTTAATATTCGACACATAGTTTACGGAATCTCTTTGATTAATAAATATAAAAATGCCGGAAAATGGAAACCTTATCTTATTTTTGCATTAACTGATGAAACCTATTCCCTTGTAACAACAGTGGATTTAGACGAAAAGACAGACCCGGTAAAATTTTACGCTTCTGTAAGTCTTTTAAATCATATCTACTGGATAACAGGTTCAACAATCGGGGCCCTTTTAGGCAATTTAATTCCCCTTGATTTTACAGGAGTTGATTTTGCCCTTACAGCCCTATTTGCCGTTCTGACCGTAGAACAATTTTTAAAGATAAAAGATATTATTCCTATTTTAATTGGAAGTTTATGTACAATTGCTTCTATTATTCTGATGAAATTTGGAATTATTCAAAGCAGCAACATTCTTTTACTTGCCCTTTGCGCAGGTCTTGTGGCTATCTTACTTACAAAAAGGGGAAAAAATTATGCTTAGTATATATAAAGTTTTAATTGCAGTTATTGGTTCAGCACTGGTGATTTTTTTAGAAAGAGCTTTACCCTTTCTTCTTTTTTCAAAAAAGAATCCACCAAAAATTATTACTTTTATTGAAAAATATATTCCGCCAATGGTTATGGCCAGTCTTTTATTTTACTGTCTAAAAGATATTAACTTTGTAAATAAAACAGAAGAGATTTCTAAAATTGACTGGAAGGGATTTCTTCCCTACCTTGCAGGTATTGCAAGCAGCATTGGTCTACACCTTTGGAAAAGAAATTCCCTTCTCAGTATTTTTGCAGGAACTGTAATTTACATGATTTTAATTAGAGTTTTATAAGTTCTCTTTTAATTGCATTTTTATCGGCTCTTAATTCTACATTTTTAGCCTTACCATTTTCCCAATCAAAATCAATAAAATAGCCACCTTTTATTCTAAGGCCCTTTACACTTCCCTGCTGCCAGGCTGGATTTGAAGGAAGTGCTGGTAATAATTTTACACTTACGCTTCCGTCTTCGTTAAATTCAGACTGAACTAACATTCGAATAATTGCGGCCAAAGAACCAAAATTTCCGTCAATCTGGAAAGGCGGATGATTATCCAAAAGATTTGGAAGTGTTGAATGGGTCAGAAGTTTTACAATCGCTTCTAAGGCATTATCTCCCTCTTGTAATTGTGCGCGGAAATTAATAATCCAGGCCTGACTCCAGCCAGTATGACCGCCTCCGTTTTCCAGACGTTTTTTGAGGGTCTTTTTGGCGGCCTCGGCAAGTTGGGGAGTTTTTTCCAAGGAAATTGTGTGTCCTGGATAAAGACCGTACAAGTGACTAATATGTCTGTGACCTGGTTCAACTTCTGGAACTTCTTTATTCCATTCCATTAAAGAAGCATCTTTGTTTAATTCTGGCTTTTTAAGATGATTTAAAACATAGTCAAAAGCTTCAAAATCACTGTCAGAATAAGATTTACCTTTTTTATTTTTACAATCTTTTGCCAAAAGTGAATGAGCCTTTAGACAAGATGAAAAAAGATGTTCAAGAATCATATTATCCATCTCGCAACCTTCTGTAAAAGCTCCAACCTGACCGGCTTTTGTAACATAAGAATTTTCTGGTGAAACAGAAGGATTTATTACAAGATAAGGTTTTCCATCCTGGGCCAAAATATCACAAGGCTGCAGAAAATCTACAAAGAATCTACAGGCTTCGTGCATAAGATAATAATAACGCTTAAGACATTCTTTATCTAAAGTATATTCAAAATGTTCCCAGATATGAGTTGAAAGCCAGGCTGCCCCCAAAACCCAATAAGTTCCAGGGAGCCAATTATCCTGTGGTGCACAATCACCCCAGAAATCAAGATTATGATGAATTACATAGCCCGAACAATTGTACATTCTTTTAGCAACATCACAGCCATTTTTATAGGCTCTTTCAAGTAAATCAAATAAAGGAATTTCACAGTCACTTAAAGAAGCCATATTTACAGGCCAATAATTCATTTCGGTATTGATATTAATTGTATACTTACAGCCCCAAGGTGGATCCATATAAGTATTCCAAATTCCCTGTAAAGTAGTAGGAAGTTTTCCAGGAACTCTGCTGGCCGAAATCAAAAGATATCTTGAAAAATTACTATACAAATTTACAAGATTTACATTTTCAGGACTGGCCGCTTTTAAGAAATCTGGAGTTGGTAAATTTTCTTCATCTTTATTTCCAATTTTAAGCTGCATTCTGTCCCAATAAGATTTGTACTCAACTAAATGCCAGCCAAGATAATCTTCTGCCGCAACCGCCAAACCTTTAGAAGCAACATATTCTTGAACTTGAAGAAGATTAGCTTTACATTCTTTAGCCCAGGTATTTTTCTTTATAGCCTTTTGATAATCTTTCTGGTTTGAAACTTTTTTATTCCACTGCCAGGCCCTTATATCTATATAGAAAAGAACCTGATCACAATCCTGGCCTGTTAAACAAAAGCCCGAAGTTCCTGTTTTTCCTCCAACAGAAGAAAGTCCAGCTCCCAGGCAAAAAGGAATTCCGTGAGAATCTTCAAGAAAAATAAAGCCATCTTCGGCACGGATATTATCAACCCAAATTCCCCTGTCTAAATAAGCCCTGAAATTTATCTTTCCGGGTTTATCTGCAGTAACATGCATAAAAATAATATCATCTATGGCACTTACCCAAGTTCTGCGGGTAAAATTAACCCCCTCTTCATCTTGGTAAGTTACGGTAGAGACAGCCTCAGACAAATCTAATTCTGCTTTGTAAGTATCCAGACATTTTTGAATTTTTTTGTGATTTAAAGGAAAACCACATTCAATTCCATAATTTTCCCGGGCAAAAAAATCAATACGAAATTCCCCGGCAGTTTGATAAACTCTTTCGTTAAAACAAGTTCCACTCAAAGTTTGAAATCCCAATTCCTGGGCTTCCATTACTTTTCCTTCCTTTACAAGCCGTCTGATTTCTGGCAGAGCTTTTTGAGTATCTGGATTTACACGGTCAATTGGCCCACCAGACCAGATTCCTTCTTCGTTTAACTGAAGAATATCATTATTAGGATCTGTTTTTTGCATTACCGCAAGACGACCATTTCCAAGTGGGAAATAAGATTCCCAATTCTGGGGAACTTTATCAAAAAGAATTTTATCGTTCATAAATACCTACCTGATAAAAACTATAACATAGCAAGACAAAAATACATCTGCTGAAAATCCCCTAGTTTTAATCTTCTGGGAATTCGTAAGTTTTCATCAAACCTTTTCCTTTTACATTAATTTCTTCTACTTTGAACTTAAGATTATGCCCGTGAGATCTTAAATTATCAACGACAGACTGGGTCATTCTAATATGCTTTGGATTACAATTAGATTCCATTCTGCTTGCAACATTTACAGTGTCACCCCAAATATCATAAACGAATTTATTTTTACCAATTACGCCAGCAATTACAGGACCAGAATTCAGACCGACTCTTATTTCAAATTTAATTTTTGAATTTTTATTATAGTCAGCCAAATCCTTGTACATTTGCATAGCGAATTTTAACATCAATTCAGAATGATATTTATTTGGAGATGGAACTCCACAGGCTGCCATATAAGCATCACCAATAGTCTTAATTTTTTCAACCCCTATTCTTTTAGCAGAATCATCAAATCTTTGGATAAGGGAATTTAAAGCTTCTACAATTTCTGTCGCAGTATGATCACTTGTTGTGCTTGTAAAATTAACGATATCAGAAAAAAGTACAGTTACATTTTCAAAACGATCCGCAATTGTTCCATAATCTCCCATTCCCTTAGCCTTCAATCTTTCGGCAATAGAAAAAGGCAGAATATTATGTAAAAGGCGGTCTGAATCATCTTTTGCCATCTGAAGTTCAACAGTTGCCATTTGAATTTGAGTTTCAAGTCTAAGACGTCGCTTTTTGTTATTTTGAATTACGATTATAAAAACTATTGCAACAATTGAAAGAATTATTAAAGCAACTGCAATCCAAAACCAGGGTTTTTGATAGAAATAGGCCTGCTGAATTAATTCAAGGGATGCAGCCCCCTGTGAAAGTAATCCATCACCATTTTGACAGAAAACCTGGAATTTATATTTACCGTGCCTTAAATTTGTGTAAGAAACAGATCTACTGGCAGTTGGTTCACAATACTCGTTATCAAAACCTTCCAGTTTATGAATAAATCGGTTTCTTTCACTTGCGGTGTAGCTTAAACCTGTATATTTTATGTTAACGTGTTTAGCTCCAGGAGGAATTATAATTGCCTGATCAAATTCCTTGTAAATTTTATCATCAACAGAAACTTCCACTAACTGAACGATTGGCAGTACATTTGAAGTTTTGTTTCTAACTGGATCATAAACAGCAAAACCGTCGGCCATAGTGAACCAGATTCTTCCAAATTTATCTTTCATACTCAAAGCAGTAGCATTTGCCCCGGAAGATTTTAGACCATCATTTTGATTATAGAATTTACAATCAACTTCTTCCCTTTCGCCAGCCGCAATTTGCAGTAAAGAATTATAATCTACAGAGGAGATTCCTCTATTACTTACCATCCATACATAATTATTTTCATCCATAAGAATCTGGAAAATGGAATCAGAACCAAGACCTTGAGCAGAAGTAAAATTATCGAATTTTAATTTTTCATTTACATCAAAAAGATCTTTATCTGAACCGGTAAATCTTGAAATACCTGAACCAGTACAAATCCAATAATCTCCTTTTAAATCCTGGGAAATTTTAAAAATTACATTACCAGAAAGCCCCGTATCGGTAGAAATTTTTCTGAAAATCTTACCACCTTTCATAAGATAAATTCCGTCACCGTCAGTTCCTACCCAGACAATTCCATAATTATCCTGGTAAAGCCACATAATGTATTCACAGTCAAATCCGTCTTCGGCAACAAGATTTTTTATATTTCCTTCCTTATCGATTATTGAAAGTCCTGTTGTGGTACCACAGTAGATTTCTCCACTGTCAATTTCAATAGAAACACGAGTTTTATTACCAGCAAGCCCATCATCTTTTGTCCAATTTAGAATCTTGCCATTAGAATAACGAACCATTGCAGGATTTGCATAACAATTGACCAGAATATCACCATTTTTGGCAAGCCCGACATGACGAACACGAACCTTTTTACAATATTCAGTAAGTTCATTAGTTACAGGAAGATCATTTTGGTAACACAAAAGACCTTCATCACTACCAATCCAAACAGCTCCAGAATTATCCTGACAAATTGAATTTACCGAATAATCAAAATGATTCATGATAAATTTTCCAGGACTTATTTTTCCAATTCCCATGTTATCGGTAGCAACCCAGATATTTCCTTCCCGGTCACCAATGATTTTATTAATAGAAGTATTAGAGATTTGATTATTCTGATCATAAACAGAAAAAACTCCATCACTAAATAAAACAAGACCTTTTTCTGTACCAAACCAGAGGGAACCAGAATCATCACAATAAATGGTATTTGTAGGAATGTAATCAATAATAGTACCAGATTCTATTTTACTTACATTGCCATTCTGTACTTTTACAATTCCGTTAGTTCCCAGCGAAATCCAGTAAACTCCATTTTTATCTTGAGTTACCGTATTGGCAAAATAATCACTGTAAGAATCGAGGCCGGCATAATGTTTAAATTCAGAGTCGGAATAAACGTAGAGACCGTTGATTTCATTTGTAGTCATCCAGATTCGTCCGGCGGTATCACAATAAAGATCATTTACAATAACGTGAGAAATATCTATACCATCAGCAGCCTTAGGAACAATAATCTGTCCATCTGGAGTAATATAAACAAGACCAGAAGCAGTACCAATCCAAATATTGTTAGAAAAATCTTCTGCAAAAGAGCGGATAGAATTATTTGGTAAACCCTGGGTAACTGAAATATGTTTTACGTAATTATTTTTCCCGATTTTTTGAACACCCTCATCATTAGAACCAATCCACATATAACCGGAAGAATCTTCAAAAACTGAGCGGGCAGAAATAAAAGAAAGGTTTGGATCCGAATATTTATTAGTTGCTTCAAATTCAAATCCATCAAATTTTACAAGACATTCGTAGGTTCCAAAATAAAGATAACCATCGTCTGACTGAACTATATCAGCAACAGAATTGCCCGGTAAACCATCGGCCGAAGACCAGGTTCTTGTTACATAATTGTTGATACTTGAAAACTGAGCATAAAGCCCCGAAAGAAATGATAAAAAAACTAAACTCAATAAAATTTTTTTCATAAAATAATTTTACCCCAGAAGTTTCAGATTGGGAATTACAAATTTTTATCATTTTTATCAATATTTTTATATTTTTGCCGGGGAAGAAAGAATCTGGCAGGAAAAATTCTAAGATAAAAGTAAAAGAAATTTATTCTTTTTGATCGTTATTTCTAAAATTATAGAGACGGTATTTTTTAGGAGTCTGGTTAGTAACTTTCTTAAAGGTAGAAATAAAATGACTTTCGCTGCTGAAATTTAAAAAATTAGAGATTTCGGAAGTAGAATAATCAGTATAAATCAGAAGATTTTTTGCGGCTTCTACCCTCTTGTTTATAATATAAGTTGAAATACTAACCCCGGTTTCTTTATGAAAAAGTCTGGAAATATAAGATTGGCTGAGCTTTGTTTTTTCTGCAATATCTGCAATCAGGATTTTTTCGTGGAGATTATCATAAATATAATCAATTGTGAGTTGTACCGCTTTTGAATAACGGGCAGAAGACCTGCATTTTTGCATTCTTTTTACATAAGATTCACACAATTCCTTGTGAATATCATGAATTTCTTCCTGAGAATTACAGGTATCAATTTTACGAATGTAAATATCACTGAGATTGTAGGCACTTTCCATTTCTAAACCGCCTTCAATACAATAACGGGTAATAAAGGCAATAGTAATAATCAGATGATATTTTAGATTACGCAGGGGATTTTCGCTTAGTTTTCCAAAACCTTCAACACAAAGAGGGGTAAAAAGACGCTGCATTTCTTCCATATCTCCATTACGTATACTCTGGTAAAAAGCCATTTCTTTATCGTAAGGAATATGACTAAATGAATATTCTCTATTGTAGAATTCAGTTTTAGCAAGTTCGTCTTTTATACCCATTTTTATAACCTGTAAAAAAGTCCTGAAATTATCCTAACATAAAATCAGGACCTTAATTAAATTTTAATTTGATACTTCTTCAACCACAATATCATCAATATAGATTTTGTGACTTGAATTAATCATTTTATTATCAACGGCCCCTACAGAAATTGTAAAAATTACAGAATCATCACTTGGGCTGGCCATAGTAAAAGTATGTTCAAAAGTTTTATATTGGTCAGAAATCTTTATTTTCTGAGTATTTGAATATGGAATCCAGTTATCATCTTTTGAACCGTCCCTTTGCAAAGCCCACATAATAGTTCTATCAAGATCAGATTTTACCTTAAGACTTACATGATATTTTTTACCCTTTTCAAGAGTAATATTATTCTGCTTAAGCTGAATCATCCAATCCATATCGCCAGTTTTATTAACAGTAAGGAGAGCAACTTTATTTGAATCTTCTTCAATTATTTCAAAAGAAGACTGGGCATTCTGGTGAGCATAAAGTTCCCAGGCAGCTTTTCCACTATTAAAACTACCATTAATAAGATTTGAATTTTCCTTTACAAAAATATTATCAACAAAAACACTTACATCTGGATTAGCAAGTTCTAATTCAAATGTGTAGAAATCTGTTTTTGGAGCAGTATAAAGGAATTGATAATTCTGCTTATTTTTTGTAAGACTTGCTATTTGAGTAAGACCTGCAAAATTCAATACAATCTGACCTTTTTTAGAAGAATAAGCATCAAAAGAGATAATATACTGTTTTCCCTGGCTAAGATAAATTTCTTCCTGCTGGATTTTTACATCATCAGATTTTACATTTTTACCAGAAGCAGCAACCATAAGTTCTCGACGACCTTTATCATTAGTTACTTTTACCTCTGCATTAATTTTATTTTCAATTTTCCACTTTGCAAGACGACCTTTACCTTCCTGGAATTGACCATTACCAATCAAATTACCATCAGGAAGAAGATTTAAACCTGCTTTAGCTAAATCAAAAGAGCCGATTTTTTCAAGACGGATATTTGAAATATGAAGAGCGGCAAGGGAATTCTGATTACCACAGTTGAATTCAATTCTGGCATCAGAATCAGAAGCCTCTGTCATTGTAATTTCGTAAGAAAAATGCTGACTTTTATTAGTAAGATTTACACTAGTATCCTGAAGATAGCGAATCCAACCACGATTTGGAGCGGAAATACAGGCAATCATAGTACGATTTTCATCAGCATAGGCATCAAATGAATAACGGTAAATATTACCTTTTGTAAGAGTAATTTTTTCCTGAACAACTTGAACCGCATGAGAAACAGAACCATCGGCAGTAGGAATAATATCAAGAGAATTATCACTTACCTTAAGACTTGCCTGACCACCTTGGAAAGTTAAAAGAGACCATTCACTATCACCCTTTCTTACCATATTACCAGTAGAATCAACAATTTCTTCTACCGAAGCCTGAACAGGTTTTTCAACATCTTCATTGTATTCTTTTTTCTGGTAAACTTTTACCCAATCAACTAACATCTGGGCTTCAGGTCCAAAAGAAGTAGAAGCATCTGGATTTCCAGGCCAATCACCACCAACAGCGACATTAAGAATAAGGTAAAAGGGCTGGTCAAAAGGAGCTGGGAAAGTAACTTCTTCAAAACCCGGACGACGAGTATACCAGTCATTTACAGTTTTATAATTTACCCCGTCACAATAAAAACGAATTTCTCCAGGTTCCCATTCAACCGCAAAATCATGGAAAGAATCAGCAAAGTTACCAGATTCAAGAGTATAAGAACCCTGTCTTGAAGAATGAGGTTCACCAAAATGGAGAGTTCCGTAAAGAGTATCAGTTTCATGACCAAGAACTTCCATAATGTCAATTTCACCACATTTTGGCCACTGACCATAAAAACTTTCATCATCAGGCATCATCCAAAAAGCTGGAAGATAGCCCTGACCCTTTGGAACTTTAAGGCGGGCTTCAAATCTACCGTAAGTAAAAGTATGTTTACCCTGAGTATTAATACGGCCCGAAGTATAAGAATAAGAACCATCTTTATTTTTAGACTTAAGAGGTTGAATTACAAGACAGCCATCCTTTAGATAAGTATTTTTAGAAGAATCATCATAAGACTGCCATTCATTATTTACCCAACCCGGTTGATGAAATTCAAAATTCCAGTCCTTAAGATTAATTTTTTTACCATTAAAATCTTCCTGCCAGACTAAATCAGCTTCACTATAGTTTGAAGAATTATTCTGAGCATAAAGAGTTGAAAAAAGTGACAAAGCCGCAAACAAAAGAGCAACTTTACATTTACTAATTTTCATAAAACCTCCAAATTAGACTTAAAGTCTTCTAAGATAATAGTGAATCTGCTTTTACAAGAAAAATATAAAATAAATGCTTTAAATTACATTTTCTTGCCATAAATTTCAAATTTTTCTAAAAAATTATAATA
>JAIKYZ010000080.1 GCA_024682655.1 Treponema sp. | reverse complement strand
ACTTTAAGATGACTAATATTTTTTCTTATTAACTGAGAAATAAAATTTGAAAGTTCAAAGCCTGTATCATAACCAATAATATTTCTAAGATTTCTATAATTTGAAATGTTTACAAAAATATGACAGGTTCTTTTGTTATTGATTTTTGCCTTGTTAAAATTTTCTATATAACTGTTTCGGCTAAAAAATCCTGTTTTAAAATCAAGAAGTTCTTCAGGTCTTTGAATACTTAGGGCAATCAACAATATTCCAAGTGCATTGCCAAAAGGTTCAACAACTCTGTAAGGCCAGATAAATTCAATAATCATTGGAATTAAAATCAAAGGATAAATTGCAACAATTGAAGCATAAGTCCTTTTTGGGAAAAGTTTTCTGTATTTTAGTACCAGATAGCCGGAGTAAACAATATTTATTCCAACCATAAGGTAATTTACTAATATCCAACTGGTTTTTATGTAATTACCCTGTGGATCAAAATAATAGAGGTGTTTTGTAAAGATATTTATTAGCACCGAAAAAATAATCACCGTCATAGGAAGGAATAAGAAAGAGTATTTTATTTTATGAAGATAGACTTTATACCAGGAATCTATAAGAGTCATGATGTAGTAGGTATAAAAGAGGGAGGATAGCGGATGCAGAATCAGATATATTCCGTGTAAGAAGAATCTGACGCCCGTATTCCCGGTCATGTTGTCAAAATGAATAGAAAAACAGCCTACTATTGTCTTTATTAACAATTGCCAGGTAACAGCTAAAAATGCAGCGTATTCTTTTCCATGTGTTAATTGCCTTGAATATTGGGAAACAAGAATAGTGATTAAAACGAAAACTGCACAATAATCAAAATATACTATCTTCATATTCTTAATATTATAGATATGAATTTGTTATTTATAAATGATTTTTTATTTGAATAACTTATAATTAATTTGTATTTGACTTAATGACAAAAAGTGATGAAATGTCAGCTGTAATATTGTAAAGATTACACAAAACTTTTATATTATGAAAATAAACAACTGAATACATTATTTTTTTTGAGGTGAAAAATGTCTAAAACTAAAAAAACAAAGAATGTTGGCTTTATTAATTTTGCATTAGGAATGGCTGGTAGAATCCATTTAAATAAAGTTAACAAGGCTGCTAAAAATTGTAAAAAAGCATCAGAAAATACATTAAGGGGAATCTTGGAATATGCAAAGGATACTGAATGGGGTAAAGCTCATCATTTTGCAGAAATCTTAGAAGCAAAAAGTGCAGAAGATTTATATGCTGCCTGGCAGAAAAATGTTCCGCCACAGGATTATGAAGATTTACGTCCATTTGTAGAACGTCATAAGAATGGAGAAGAAAATGTTCTTTTCCCAGGAAAACCAAAGATGTATGCAACTACAAGTGGTACAACAAAAGAACCAAAATGGATTCCAATCACAAATGAGTATTATGACAATGTTTACAGTAAGATGACTAATATCTGGCTTTATACTTTCTTAAAGCACCGTCCACATTGTTTTGAAGGTCCAGCAATTTCTATCGTAGGAAAAGCTATTGAAGGGGCTGCTCCAGATGGTACAGTTTACGGTTCAGTTTCTGGTGTTACCCGCCGCGATATTCCTGAATTTGTAAAACCAATCCACTCGGCTCCTGCAGATGTTTTTGATATTAAAGATTACACAGCCCGTTACTATACAATCATGAGAATTGGTATTGAACAGGATGTACATATTATTATTACCGCTAACCCTTCTACAATTGTAGAAATGCAGAACAACGTAAATCAGTTCTTTGATGATTATTGTAATGATATTGAAAATGGTACTTTGAATGAAAAACTTGATATTTCTCCTGAAGTAAGAGAAGCCTTAAAACCTGTTTTCCATCCAAATCCAGAAAGAGCAGCTGAACTTAGAGCTTTAAAGGCAAAATATAATAATATTCTTCCAAAACACTACTGGCCTAACATGCAGATTCTTACAACCTGGAAATGTGGAAATACTGCTGTTTATATGGAAAAATTTAAGAATTCTTTCCCTGAAAAAATGCTTTATCAGGAATTTTCTTATTTTGCTTCAGAATGTCGTACCGGTCTTGTACTTAATGGTAAAAACGATACAGTTCTTTTCCCTCACATGCATTACTTTGAATTTGTTGAACTTGAAGATCTTGATAATCCAAATAAAAAATTCCTTCAGATTGATCAGCTTGAAGTTGGAAAGAGATATTCAATTTTTGTAACAACTTATGCAGGTCTTTACCGCTACGATATGAACGATCTTATTGAAGTTACTGGATATTATGGAACAATTCCTACAATTCAGTTCATTCAGAAAATCAACGGAATTATTTCCATGACCGGTGAAAAAATTCATGAACGTCAGTTTATCGAAGCTGTTCACGCAGCCCAGGAAGAAACTGGAGTTAGTGTAAAATTCTTTGTAGGTTTTGCAGATGTACAGAATTCTGTTTATGACATTTACTATGAATTCCAGAATGTAGATTTACCAGAAGAAGAAGTTAAAGCTTTTAATAAAGTGGTTGATAAAAAACTTATGGAAATCAACTGTGAATATGAACAAAAAAGAGTTTCTTTAAGAATTGCAGAACCAATTCCTTTTGCAATGCAGAAAGATTCATTTGAAACTTACAAGGAACGCTGTATTTTAGCAGGTGCCCGCGATGGTCAGTTCAAATTAAATCTTTTGATGCAGGATGAAAAACGTCACGCAATGTTCAAAGAACTAGTAAGAAAATAAAAAAATCTGAGGCTTTGTGTGAATTTAATACAGGATTTTGATGGCATTATTTTTGATTTTGACGGAACTCTCTACGACAATCATGGAATTGCAAAGGAGCTTATAAAGGCTCGTCCTTTTGATATGTTTACTATGCTTGCCGAAAGAAAAACCCGGGCTCAATTACGGGGCCAGTATTTTGGCAGCGAAAGTCAGTATCGAAAAGCCTATGTAAATTGTCTTTCAAAAAAATCAATTCTCCCAAAGTCCAAAGTTGAAAAATGGTATTTTGAAGTTTTTATGGGAAGTCTTGTAAAAATTCTTCCCATAAAATTCAAAGCCCGCCCAAGAATAAATGAAATTTTTGACTATCTAAAATCAAAAGGAAAAAAAATAGTTGTTCTTAGTGATTATAATTTAGTTGCTCAAAGAATGACTGCCCTGGGAATATCAACAAAAAATGTAGATTTTATGCATTCTTCAGAAGATCTTGGGGGCTTAAAACCTGCAAAAGAAATCTTCTTAAAAGTTAGCCAGGAAATGGGGCTTCCTCCCCAAAGAATTTTAGTTATTGGCGACAGAGAAGATACCGACGGCCTTGGCGCCTTTTATTCAAAGATGAAATTTATTCAAATCAAAACTGTAAAAACAAAAAATTGCCCTCAAAACGGTGAATATCCTCTGATGTCTTGGGACGAATTCACAAAATTTGTTTTTTCTTCAGAAAAATAAAAAAAACTTAAAATCTTTTTTACAAATCCACTCAAACGCCTTAATCTTAAAGCATGAAAAAAATAATTTTATCTATTTGTTTTTCATTTTTGCTGCTAAATCTTTATGGCCAGATAAAAGAAATTCCTGCTGCCTTTAGGTTTAATGCTAATTATCTGCAAGCTGACTCAAAGATTTCTGCAGCCAGTTTAAATAGCCCAATTGACCAGGATGATAGAATTACAATTTCCCCAGATGGTCATTTGCAGGTTAATGGAAAAAGAATAAGAATATATGGGACAAACCTTTCTGCATTCCCAAGTAAAGAAAATGCTGAATTTGCGGCCCAAAATCTTGCAAAGCAGGGCTATAATTGTATCAGATTTCATCACACCGATGCCAATTATACAAATTGTTTTCTAAAAAAAGATTCTTGGGGAAAATGGGTAATGGATCCGGAAGCTCTGGATAGATTTGATTATTTTTTTGCCCAGTTAAAAAAAGTCGGAATTTATTCGAACTTGAATTTACTTACCGGAAGACAAATGTCCTCTGCAGATGGTTATAGGCCCGAAGTTGATTCCTATAGTGAATTTAAGACTAAACATGTACTGGGAATTTGGGATTCTCAGGCTTTGCAAAAACAAAAGGACTGGGCCAGTGAATTACTGGAACATGTAAATCCCTATACTGGCCTTGCCTATAAAGATGATGCGGCAGTTGCGATTGTAGAAATTAATAACGAAAACGGATTATTAATGGCTTATGCTACCGGCTGGCTGGAAGAAATCACCGGCTCATACTGGCAGGACCTTGAAGACCAGTGGAATCAATGGCTCATAGAAAAAGGCTATTCTTACAAAGAACTCTACAATAAGTTTAATCTTTTTCAGGAAAAATCTGAATTTCTTGTGGACAAAGAATCAGAATTTTCAATTGAAAATCATGAAAGTGCAAAAGCTAAGGGGAGTCGTAAGGAAAATAGACATGAAATAAATATTCAGTCTGCCTCAAAGGTATCCTGGCACATCCAGTATTTTATTTCGGGATTAGAGGTAAAAAGTGATCAACTCTACACACTAAAATTTTCTGCAAAGGCAAGTAAGCCCTGTAAAATTTCTGTCAATATGAATCAGGCCCATGCCCCCTGGAAAAATGCAAATTTTTCTGAAGAAATAGAACTTACAGGTGAATATACAGATTACGAATTTACTTTTACGGGGCTTTTAGATGATTCAAATCTGCGCTTACTTTTTGGCGATATGGGAAAGTTAAGTGATATAAAAATTTATCTAAAAGATATTTCTTTACAAAAAGGCGGGGCAATTAACTTTGTAAAAGAAGGGGCAAAATCTACTGATAAGGTAAAAACTGTTCATCTTCCCCATTATAAAGAATATTTAAAATATCCTGTGGAATTAAAAAATCTCTATATGAACTTTTTCTGGGAAAAGGAAGCTGCTTATTGGTCTTCTATGAAAGATTATCTTAAAAATGAAGTTGGCAGTAAAGCTTTATTAATGGGAACAATTCTTACCTGTTCAAGCCCATATCTTCAGTCAATTTTTGATATTATAGATTCTCATGCCTACTGGTACCATCCAACTTTTAATAGTGGTTCCTGGGATATGAAAGATTATTATGTCTGGAACCGAAGTCTGGCAAAAGCCTCAGATGATAATACCTTGTTTAATCTTTCTGTCCAAAGAATATATGGAAAACCCTTTTCCTGCTCAGAATATGATCATCCTTATCCAAATCAGTTTGCCAGTGAAGCTTATCTGATGGCCGCTTCTTTTGCTTCCTATCAGGATTGGGATTGTTTTTTTACTTTTGTTTCAAATCTTCCGGAAAGAAAAGAAGTTCATATTGATAAAATTAATGGTTATTTTGATCAGACTAATAATCCTGTAAAAGCTTGTGCCGCTCCACTTGCTGCAAGAATATTCCGTCAGGGGCTGGTAAAAAGTCCTCAAAAAAGTATTTATCTTAATCTATCTTTGGAAAGTGAATTAGAAAATCTTTACAAAGTTGAAAATTGGAGTTCTTTTGATGCAGAAAAATTTGGCCTGAATAAATATCTGGCTTTGAATTATAAAATTGGAATTGCAATAGATGGAAAAATACCAGAGGGGGCAATCGATTGTAAAAAGCTGCAGGAAGAAGGTGAAAAAATTAAAAATGCCTTTCTTTCAGATGGACTTTTATCTGACACAAGGGAAATTTTCTGGAATTCTTCACAGGGGATTTATATTGTGTCTAACGAAAATCTAACGATTACAGTTGCTCATCAAGATTCTCATTTTCCAGATTATCCAAAAGAGTGGACTTCAGATGGAAGAATTTTACCTTTTAAGCCTAAAGATGATTTTATTTCCTGTGCTGCTGTAAAAACCAAGGGCGGATACATCGTCTTTTCAGCTTCCTGGTCAGGAAATAAGGGGGAATATCTAAAAACTTATGGGCAGTCTGATTCTTCTGTAAATTCTATTATTAGAGAGCCGGTTAAATTAACCACAATTGCAACTTTGGGACGAGGGCCTGTTTATGCTCTGGCCTGCGATAGTAGATTGGATATTTCCGGGGCCGGTGAATATAAATTTTGGAAAGTGGATGACAGGGGAGAGCAAATAAACGATTCTCTTCAAAAAGGTAATTCTTTTACTTTGAATAAGGATGATAAAACTTTATGGTATTTTATTTCTAATTAATAAGGAAAAATCCCGTTGACTTCTATTTCATTCAGGCATAAACTAAAAGATATAATATAACCCAGAGGGTTTGGTGAGTCTGAAGATTGTTCTGCAATTTTCGCAAGGACTTGCTATTAATTAAGGCTCGCAAAAGTGGGCTGACTCAGGAGGCCAAATAAAATGGCAAAAGTAGAACTTAAGGGTATTGGTAAAGTTTACGACGGCGGTGTTCGTGCTGTAAACAATGCTAATATCACAATTGAAGACAAGGAATTCTGCGTATTCGTAGGTCCTTCTGGATGCGGAAAGTCAACAACTCTCCGTATGATCGCTGGTCTTGAAGACATTACAGATGGTAAATTGTTCATCGATGGTACAGAAATGAACGACGTTCCTCCAAAGGATCGTGATATTGCCATGGTATTCCAGAACTACGCTCTTTATCCACATATGACTGTTTATGATAACATGGCATTCGGATTAAAGATTCGTAAAATGGACAAGGCAGAAATTGACCGCCGTGTTCGTGATGCTGCTAAACAGCTTGACCTTACACAGTACCTTGATCGTAAACCAAAGGCACTTTCCGGTGGACAGAGACAGCGTGTTGCTGTAGGACGTGCTATCGTACGTAATCCAAAAGTATTCTTGTTCGATGAACCTCTTTCTAACTTGGATGCTAAACTCCGTGTAACAATGCGTTCTGAATTGGCTGCTCTTCACAACAGACTTCAGGCTACAATGATTTACGTAACTCACGACCAGATCGAAGCTATGACACTTGGTACAAAGATCGTTGTAATGAAAGACGGTGTTATTCAGCAGATTGGTGCTCCACTTTACCTCTACAACAACCCAATCAACAAGTTCGTAGCAGGATTTATTGGTACACCTCCAATGAACTTCATGACTGTAAAAGTTCTTGAAAAGAATGGAAAGATTGTTTGTGA
>JAIKYZ010000012.1 GCA_024682655.1 Treponema sp. | reverse complement strand
CGATTCTTTTCAATCCAAGCTTTACGCTTCTGTTCAGCTTCTTTACGTTTTCGTTTTTTGTCAACATCTGAAGCAGACAAACTTGATTTTCCTTTCAAAATACTTTCGATTGAAAGGTCTGTGTTGATTGGAGGAAGCTTCTTTTCTTCAGTTTTGTTTTCTTTCCCACCAACATCATTTTCATTTTTGTTAATCGTGTTTTCTTCACGATGTCCATGACGTCCATTTTCTGGTTCTTTCTCAAAACCATTTTTGTGACTGATGCTAAATCCCATTAGCTAACTCCTTTTTAATATTGACTTGGTAAAGTCATTGAATATATTGAAACACCTGCCAAAACAAGCGCAACAACCAAGATTGTAGATTGTATAACAATTGTTATATTTTTAATAATTGTATACTTTCTTTTATTTTTATCAAAATAAAGATGTTTTTTAATTGCTTCAGTAATCACAAATAATATAATTATGATTACTAAAAATATTAAAAAATACTCACCCATAAAACTGTTGATAATATTATTCATTTTATTTCCTCCCTTTATATGATAAAAATATATAAACCTTATTTTCTTTTATTTAAACCGTTAATTATAAAAATATTTGCTCTATCAATAGTTTTAAAACAAGTAACACTGTTTCCACGATTTTCAGTAGAAGTGATTCTATTATCTTGCACTACTGTTATAGATGGTAAATGTGAAGCAGAAACTTTCTTAGAATAGATATTTCCATTTTTGGATTTCATAGTATTTTTAACTCCTTTTAGAAAAAATAAACCCTACTTGCACTTTCATGCTTTCGGGTTTAAGAGCTTAGAGATCTTCAATCTGCTTCATTACTGAAGCAAGAATCTTGTCAATTGTCATATTTACTACTCCTCTATTATAATAATATGAAACTATAATAGAGGTTTAAGTGAAATTTATGTCAATATTTTACATATTTAGATCTTATAGATTCGGAAGCAACACTGTATGCATCTTCTTCATTACGATATGTTGCAGTAAATCTTCCGGTGTGGATGAATATCGGTGTAATTCCTTCAACATCAAGGATCGGATACTTTTCACTATCTAAAGATCTAAGAATTACTCCATCTCCACGATTTGACGGACCTATCACAAATATGAAGTTCGTATTTTTGAAAGCACGGATATCATAGTGATTGTTAAGATCTTGGAAAATACGTGACCCATCAAAAGATGCCTCGATAGTCTTTTTCTGCTCACCAAGTTCTTTATACTGAGCAATCAAATTATTAAGCATTGGTTTAATCATATGGACAGTGTCCAAAAATGGAACCCCAGCCTGGAAATTTGCTGAAATAAGAGCAGATAGCTGATTTGGGTACTTTGCCTGTCCAAAGGTATCTGTCTGGTCAATATACTGAACAAACTCTTCATCCATCAATTGTACCATGTCGGGATCAAGATCAAGTTCTTGCTCAGCAAATTTAGCCCACAAAAGACCAAAGGCTGCATATGGTATTCCGTTAGGACGAACCTTCTTGTCTTTTTGGTGATGGTCAAAATCGCCGCCACCAATATCATAAACAAAATCAATCAGTTTAAGTTTGACATCTTCAATTTTGTTTACCCTTAAAAGTTCAATTTTACTTTCAGAATCAACTTCAGGATTGTAACCAGGTTTCGATGTATCTACAGCTTCAAAGCCTGTGATAAGTTCAAGCAATGCTGTACTAAGAACATCGTCTGCGTGATAAGTTCCTGCGTGTGTAATAAATCTAATCATAGTTTTTTCTTTCAATAGAATTCTATAATTTACCTTTAATCAGAGTTTCTTAGTTATACAACCAGATCTAGCTGAGATAATATAGAAAATATTATTGTTCCTCGTTATAATAATATAAAACTATAGATGAGGTTTAAGTGAAATATGTTATTCCCATGAAATCAATTTTTTTATAACATATTCTTGTTTAATTTTATTACTATTGATCGAGTTTAAAAGTTCTCTTTTTATTCTAGCAAATCTCATAATAGCTGTTGCTTCATGTCCGTCTTCTGGACCTCCTATAATCATAGCTTCTCTTTCATATTCTGATAATGGTCTATTTCTAAAATTAAAATCCATAATCGTTTTATACTCCTTCTTATTAAAATGTGTAATTTTGAATAAAAGAATATATAGGGGATATTTTCCCCTATATATTCAAACAACAATTCGTTACGTCATACGACAAAGAGTCACAGATTGCTCGGCTCTTGTAAGTCCGGTGTAAAGGAACTTAGCATAGTCGCTA
>JAIKYZ010000062.1 GCA_024682655.1 Treponema sp. | reverse complement strand
TAATCAATTTTAATATTCTGACCATCAACATATCCAGCTTCTGCAAGACCATCAACAAAACCCTTGTAATTTGCATCAAGAGCAGAATGTTCTACTAACTGAACAACACCAATTTTAATTGTCTTTTGTTTAGATTTTTTAGCCTTTTTAGCCACAGCCGAAGATAAACAGAGGCTTAATACCATTAAACTGAGTAATAATTTTTTCATTATTTAATTACCTCCTAAGTAATAAACATTTATATTGTACAAATTAATATGATTATTTACAAATAAATTTTTACTTATTCTTAATTTTTTTAGTCCTATTAAAGTGCTTTTTTGTGCAATTCTGACAAATTTTTCATTTTTTACTTATAATAAATATTTAAAAAATAAATTTACTTTTCACTTTTGATAAATTACCCTATAATATAATTGTGGCAGTACTTTATATTATTGGAACTCCTATAGGAAATCTTGGGGATATTACTTACAGAGCTGTAGAAACACTCAAAAATGTTGACTACGTTGCTGCTGAAGATACCCGACACACCTTACAGCTTTTAAATCACTTTGATATTAAAAAGCCAATGATTTCTTGCAGAGCTCAAAATGAAAAGTATGCCGGTGAAAAAATAATTAGTCTGCTAAAAGATGGACATGACGTTGCCTATGCTAGTGATGCAGGAACTCCAGGCGTAAGTGATCCTGGCGAAGTTCTTGTTGATCTTGTTAGAGAAGCAGGCTTTGATGTAGTTCCAATTCCTGGTCCTGCAGCTTTTACAACTTTGGTCAGTGTAGCAGGGGCTGGGGGTAAAACTTTAATTTTTGAAGGATTTCTTTCTCCTAAATCGGGAAAAAGAAAGAGTCGCTTGCAAGAATTAATGGATACTGGAAATGCGGTCGTTATTTACGAAAGTCCGTTCAGAATTGTTAAGCTTTTGACGGATATTGCCGATATTGATAATGAACGACGCATTGTCGTAGGAAGGGAATTAACAAAACTGCACGAAGAGATAACAAGTGGTACAGCTGGAGATTTACTTGCTGATTACTCTTCAAGACAATCCATAAAAGGTGAGTTCGCAGTTTTTATTTCGGGTGTAAAAAAAATTAAGTTTTCTGAAGAGTCTACCGATAATTAAAGGGTAGAGGGAAGGATGTTATGATGATAAATGGTGTAAGTAATGTAACTCAGGTGAACAATGTTCAGAATCTCCGCAAGCCTGAAAATACTGCAAAAGTAACAGAATCTTCTGATACAGTAACAGTATCTAAAGAAGCAAAAGAAATGGCTGAGATTTATTTTATGGATAAAGTTGCAGCTGAAACACCTGATGTAAGAGCAGACAAAATTGCTGAAATTAGAGAAAAAATCAAAGATCCGTCTTATTTAAATGATGCAATAATTAATTCAGCAGCTGATAAATTCTTGTCAGCAATTGGTCTTTAATTAAGACTTTATAAAATCGAAAGTAAACGTGGGCGGAATGTAGTATTATTCCGTCCATTTTTTTTGTTTAAAAATTGTTGAGAATATATTATTTTTAATGATATACGGAAGAAAAAATGTCAGACTTTATTTTTAGAATTAGCCCAAATATTATGATGGGACCTTATACAGTAAGTCGTTTAGGTCAGCAGGTACAGGAATGGGGAACAAGATTCATGGTAATTATGGATCCAATTTTAAACGAGGTAAAACTCGCTGATAAAATTTCCCAGTCATTAACAGATCGTAAAATTGATTACTTTCTTTTTTCAGAATTAACAGAAGGTTCTTCTAGTAAAACAATAGAAAGAGCCTTAGCCTTAGCAAAACAGGGACATATCCACGGTGTAATTGCAATTGGCGGTGAAAAAGCCATTAATATTGGACGAGCCGTTTGCGCTTATTACAACGAGGTCCATAATTTATATACTTTTATTGATGGTGCTCTTCCAAGTACCTCACCACTTCCTTGTATTTGTATTCCTACAACTTACAGAACACCTTTTGTTTTTACTCCAGAAATACCAATCACAGATGCTAGAAGTCAGCAGGTTAAATTTATAAAAGTTCAGAATTCAATTTGTAAATTACTTTTAATAGATCCAAACTTGATGCTTTCTCTTACAGATAATCAAAAAGCAACTCTTTCAATTGAAATACTTGGAATGGCTGTAGAAGCATATTTATCTCAAAAAGCAAATTTCTTTAGCGATACCTTTGTAGAAAAAGGCCTTGAGATTCTTTCTTACGCTTTGGATGGTTCACCTTCTTTGGATATTACAACTCCAGAAGAAGTATTACTTGCCCAGGCCGGAGCAATGATTTCAATGGCAACTTCCTGTTCTTCCTTAGGAATTGGAAGTTTACTTTCTCTTTCTATCTACTCAAGATATAAAATCAACAAATCACTTACAGCATCTATTTTACTTCCTTTTGCTTTGGAAGATGCCGCTAAATTTAAAACTGCCAAATTAGATACATTGGCTCATTTATTTAGAGTTGCAGACGAAGAAACAAAGGGTGAAGATGCCGCTAAACTTCTTGTAGAAAATGTAAGACAGAGAATTGCAAAAGCAAATCTTCCAACTCGTTTAAAAGACCTTAGACTTACAATTGAACAGTTGTCTTTGGCCGTAGAAGATGTAAGCAATACTAATATCATGAATACTCTGCCAAGAAGTATGTCAACAGACGATTTATTTGACTTTGTAAAGGTAGCCTACTAATGATTGAACCCGGAAAACTTTTTCAGTTGGAAGGTGGTCAAAAAAGACGTAAATTAGCACTCACCTTTGGCGCCCTTGAAAGAGACATTCAGGGAATTGCCGAAAAAGGAACAGAATATTCCTTTAAATCACTTCCACGTGCAGAATATATAAAACAAGTTGTAAAAGTTTTATTAAAAGACCCAAAACTTGAAGAAAATGCCGCAGAAGAACTAAAAAGATTAATTTCTCAAGAACCAATAGATGAACTAAGAGTTTGTAATTACGCAAGAAATCAACTTTTATCTTTAATTGGTACCTTTCCCGCAGAATGGGATTTAATTATCGCTCCACATGCATCTCCTGTAGACGAAGAAGGCATTGTAAAACAACGGGAATTTTTCCCTGGAGTTGCAGTTTACGCAGAAGATATTCGCTCGCCCTTTAATTTAGGTTCTATTTTCCGTTCTGCAGAAGCAATGGGAGCCGAAAAAGTTTATATTTCTCCATTTTGTACAGACCCGGAACAATCAAGAGCAATCAGAAGTGGCATGGGCTGTATTGAAACTTTAGGCTATACCCGCTGTGCCTTAAATGAATTACCAAAAGATATTCCAATCTTTGCACTAGAAACCGGCGGAACAGATATCAATGAATTTAAATTCCCAAAAGAAGGTATCTGTATAATTGGATCAGAAGAGTTAGGTGTTAGTCCAGAAGCCTTAAATATTGCAACTTACGGTAGAGTTACAATTCCAATGAAAGGATTAAAAGCCTCGTTAAACGTTGGTGTAGCCTTTGGAATTTTGATGCAAAAATGGGTAGAAAGTTTAGAAAAAGATTCAAATAATTAATTTTCTGTCTTAAGCTTATTGATGATGCAATTTACTTGTTCTTCAGTCTCGATACCAAATAGTTTTAAAACTTTTTTATCAATCTGATAATATTCAATATTTTTTTCTTCATAAAATTTTAAGAATTCTGCAAGGTAAAGAATGTAAGCTACACTTTCCATACCCTCTGGTATATAACCTGCATTATTCCAGTTTCCCATAAGGGCGGCATAAAGATCCGAAAATCCTAATTTCTTTGCGTAAATCATTGAAATATAGGCATTTGAATTTCCTGAATAGAATAAATCCAAAATCTTTTCTGTATCTTCGTATTCATTACTTAAATCATTTATATAATCAACCTGTTCTTTAGAAACATTATCTAAAAGTACAGCGCCAATAGGATTAATTAATCCTAAAGTATAAATTCTTTCTATTGCCAGCTGTGGATTTAAATCAGGATAATTTTTAGTAAGATTGTAAGCATAAAAAGCTACATCTTTTGCATGACAATAAAGGTATTTAGAAATATCCGATTCTTCAACCAGATTGATATCTTTATTCTCCAAAGAAAAAACTTCTTTTAATTCTTCATCTGTGTAAAGCTTAAGAACTTTTTCCAAATCAATTTCTTCTGGATCATCTTTAATTTTATACTTTAAGAGCAATACAGCCAGAGATGTATCTGTACGAACCAGTTCATAAAAATCCCTGCGATTAATAGGACTTTCTGCCATTAACTTCTTAACTTCTTCAAACTGGATTTGTCTAACAGGAATATTCTCCTGTAATTTTACAAATTCATAAGTAAGAATTTCATTACCCGCAAATACTTTTTGATTACAAGGTAAAATAATTCTTGTTATTGTTTCTTCTTCGGTTGCTATAACCTGATAATTTTCTTTTGAAAGCCCAATTTTCTGCAACATCAAAATAATGATAATAATACCAAGACCAGCACCTTCTGACTGATCAAGAACGTTTGTAAAAACATCTTCCATTGATTTGTATTGCTGAACACTGGCAATTTTTTTATTAATTCGAGCTAATTCAAAGGAAGTAATCTTTGCATTATTTTTGATTTCCATTTTAATTTGCTCGCCTTTAATCTGAAAACTTAATTTAATATAAAGGCCGGCTTTTTTTTGTAATTCCAGATAATGATTAATATTTGTAAGGGTGTCCTCTTTAAAAGTTTCCATCCCTTTTTCATAATCATTTTCGTTATTGATATCTAGATTTTTTTCGGCAAAGTAAACGCGTTTTGTGTTGGCTTTCTTAGAATTGGTAAGTAATTCGCTAAGACAAAAATTTAAATATTCATACATATGTTCCTGACGACATTCTTTCAGGAAAATATCCAATACTTTTCGAATATATATCTCTATATTTCGAGGTAAAGTATAACTTGTAATTTCTAAAGGAAGTTGTAATCGAACTGCATTTTTAATTTTATCAGTATCAACTTCCAACTGTTCTGATAACTCTTCTTCCATAATTTTTACTTTTTTTTGTTTTCTATTTAATTATCGACAATGTAAGGATAATTTTATATCAAAAATTATTGATTGTATACAAAAATATACCGATTTTTACAAATATGTGCTAATTATAATAAACAAATATTACATTTATTGACATTTTGTCATTTTAAGCAATAAAATCAAACTATGAAAAATTTATTAAAAGCAGATGATATAAAGGCCTGCATAAGCGCATACATCCTTAGAAACCCATTATGGCAAGACAAAGATGTTAGTATTTTTTATATAGTAAATACAATGGCAGGTTGTTTCACAAAAAAATCAAAATCTGCCCACTATAAAAAATTTTTTAATTCCTCATTAGAAAAAATTCAAAACAATAAAATTCTTGCAAACCTTGTAAAAGAAGAAATTTTTATGACTGAATATTCAGGTCATGCCAACGAAATTTCTCTAAACATTGTAGATAAAATTATTGCAGAAAATAATTCCTCAGCAGAATATATTCTTGTAATCGCTGGGGGTGACGGAACCTCTTGGGAAGTGCAATCAAAACTTTTCCTTACAGCCCAGGACGATTCAGAAAGAGCAAAAATAATCAAAAATCAACTCACAATTTTGCGCCTTCCTCTGGGAACCGGTAACGATGGAACCGACGGACATAGTATGGAAGAAACCATCGAATTACTTTCGGGCGATTTAAAATTCCAGAATCAAACAGCTGTAAAAGTTTACCCAGAAAATCCTGTTACCAGAGAACAAATTTTAGCAAGCGGTAAAGATCCTAAAAAATATAATCCTGATGATCCACAGTACCCCTGGTATTCTTTCAACATCGCAAGTATTGGTCTTGATGCTTTTGTAGTTTATATGACCAACGCCGTAAAGAAAAAGATGCCTGGAAATTTCTATCAGTTCTGTGTACCAATCAGTGCTTTTGTTTACGATAAACCTTTCCCATCTGGAATTGCAAAAATGGAATTCTTTGACGAAAATGGAAATAAAATCTACGAAGAATCAAATCCAATAACAATTTTTGTATTTGGCGCTTCAGGTCACAGATATTACGGTGGCGGCCATTACATTCTTCCAACAGAAGACAATGTTTGCCATGCACCAAAAATTACAATTCCACAGTTGATAAAAGTAAACAGTCAGTTTATCGACGGATCATTTGTTGGCGGAGGAATTGCCTTCCTTCATTCAGCAAAAAAAGTAAGATTTTCTTATGACCAGCCAATTCTTTTACAATGCGACGGCGAAGT
>JAIKYZ010000007.1 GCA_024682655.1 Treponema sp. | reverse complement strand
TAAATTGATGCTTTCTGGTGCTAACATTATTACTATGGATGATCCAACTAACCATCTTGATTTGGAAGCAATTCAGTCATTAAACGAAGGATTGATTTCTTTCCCTGGCGTTCTTTTATTCTCTTCACACGACCACGAATTCATTCAGTCTATTGCAAATCGTATTATAGAAATTACTCCAAATGGTGTAATTGACCGTATGATGAGTTTTGATGATTATATTTCTGATGATACAATCACAGAACAGCGCAAAAAACTCTATGAAGGTACAGGTAAGAAAATTAAATACAGAGTCTAATTGATTTTTGATTTTTTTGATTTCGGTGCTTGTTTATTTTATTTACAAGCACCGATTTTTTTTAACCTTTTGCTTTTAATTCTGACAAAAAATCAGAGAACATCTGTCCGGTTTCTTCTTCGGTAAGAATTTTTTCCTGGTGATATTCAACAAGATTTTCTGGGATTTCGTCCAAAAAACGACTTGGTTCACATTCGCGGACCATTTGCATGTGGCGGCGTTTACGGCAGGCAGAAATCAGAAGTTTGTCGCGGGCCCTGGTAATGGCTACATAAAACAATCGTCTTTCTTCTTCTACATTTCCATCATTTTCTTCTACGGAACGGGCGTGGGGCAAAAGACCTTCTTCGGCACCGGCAATAAAAACTACAGGGAATTCCAGTCCTTTTGAGGCATGAATTGTCATAAGATTAACTTTTCCCTTGTCATTTTCATCATCCCCGTTGTCCCTGCTCATAATTGTAATTCTGTTCAAATAATTAAAAAGGCTTGGATTTGTATTTTCGGGGTCATTTTCCCAGATTTCAATTGAATTAATTAAACTTTCAATATTTAATAACTTAAATCTTACGGCTTTTTCGCTTTTAGAAAATTCAGTTAAAAGATAATCTCGGTAATTTATGTCTTCTACTAATTGTCTTACCTTGTTTGGAAGTCCTCGGCCAGAAAGTAATTTACTTCGGTGGCTTTCGATTAAATCCATAAAATCCTGTAAATCTTCTTTTAAAGTATCACTTGCGGGAGAATCCTGTCTTTGTACAAGAGAAACCATTGCATACCACATAGTACAGCCCTGCATTTCCGCTTCATCGTTTAACAACTGAAGGGCAGCTCTACCAATTCCCCGTCTAGGGGTGTTTATTATTCTCAAAAGATTTATATCGTCATCGTGATTTGCAATTACTCTTAAATAAGAGATAATATCTTTAATTTCTTTGCGTTCAAAAAAGGAAGTTCCACCACTCATTGTGTAAGGAATATTATTTTCCAAAAAAGCTTCTTCAATAAATCTGGCCTGGGTATTAGCCCTCATCAAAACTCCAAATTCATCAAATTTTCTGTGTTCTTCGGCTGAAATTCCAAGAATTCCTTCTGCAATAAAATCGGCTTCGTCAGTTTCATTTTCCGGCATAAAGATTTCGATTGGTTTTCCGTTTCCATTTCCGGACCAGAGTTTTTTGTCCTTTCTGTTAGTGTTATGGGAAATTACACCGTTTGCAGCCTCTAAAATAGTTTCTGTGGAACGGTAATTTTGCTCAAGGCGGATTTCTGTTACATCAAAATCGTGCTCAAAATTTACTATGTTCTGGTAATCGGCACCGCGCCAGCTGTAAATTGACTGGTCATCGTCGCCTACAACTGCAACGTTTTTATCGGCCAGAAGATGCATTAATTCGTATTGTTGATGACTTGTATCTTGAAATTCATCAACCATAATGTACTTAAAATGTTCCCTGTAAGTGGCTAAAACATCCGGTCTTTCTTTGAATAATTTTATTGGAAGAATGATTAAATCATCAAAATCAACTGCGTTATATAATTTAAGGCCTTCCTGATAAGATTCATAAAGGGGACGGTACATATCGTTTGCCGTATCCCAATTTTTTCGGCCGGTTTTTATGTTTGAAATTAAATTACCTATGGTATAAATATCCATTGCTTCGGGACTGAATTTTAATTCACGGCCACATTCTTTAATCAAAGCAACACGGTCGGTTTCATCGTAAATTGAAAAATTTTCTCTGTAACCAAGTTTTTCTATTTCCTGTCTTAAAATTCTTACGCCAAATGCATGAAAAGTAGAAACAGTAAGGGATTGTAATTTTCTCTGGGTTAATTCCTTAATTCGCTGAGACATTTCCTTTGCGGCCTTGTTTGTAAAAGTTAAGGCCAGAATCTGACTCTGAGGAATACCTTTATCCAGCATGTGGGCTATTCTGTAGGTAATAACACGAGTTTTTCCTGAACCTGCACCGGCAATAATTAAAATTGCACCGTCTGTTGTTGTAACGGCTCTGTACTGTTCTGGATTCAATTCATTTTTTAAGGTTTCTAAGTCAATCATAGGTCTTATTAATTTATAATGAAAAAGGATTTAATGGAATAAGAATTCAGGAATTAATTAAAGAAAAATAAATGATATTAAAATATTTTGAACAGCGTATTAATAATGACTAAGATTTTATAAACTGTTATAATTAATTATTCAAGTTTAAATAATTTTATTATTGAAGTTTTTGGAGATTGATATGAATAATTCTGTTAGTGCATTTTTAGCAAAACACAACTTTGTAAATCATCTGGACATTTTGTCTACAGCCCAGGCAATCAGATCTGATATGATTAAAGGTCTTAAAAAAGAAGAATCCTGTCAGGATATGATTAGAACTTACCTTATGCCACCAACAGAATCTGCAAAAAATAAATCAGTAATTATAATTGATGCCGGTGGAACTAATTTCCGCTCTTGTCTTGTAACTTTTGATGAAGAAGGCAAGACTTCAATTTCCGAAATGGAAAAAACTAAGATGCCTGGAGTTGAAAAAGAACTTTCTAAGGATGAATTCTTTGAACAGTTTGCTGTAAATCTTGAACATCTTAAAAATAAGGCTGATAGAATTGGTTTTTGTTTTTCTTACCCAATGGAAATTCAGGAAGATGGAGAAGCAATTCTTTTAGGTTTTTCAAAAGAAGTAAAAGCTCCTGAGGTAATTGGGTCTAAAATCTGTCAGGAATTAAATATGGCTTTAAAAGCTAAGGGTTGGACTTCTATTAAAAAGATTTCTATTTGTAACGATACAGTTGCCGCTTTATTGGCAGGGGCCGCCTGTGCTACAAGTTCTGACCGTTATTCTTCTTACATGGGCTTTATTCTTGGAACCGGAATGAATGCCGCTTATATTCAGCCAGAAAGTAAAGAATATAAAATGAAAGAACAGATTGTAGTTTGCGAAAGTGGAAAATTCCTTGATGTAAACCGCAGTGATTTTGATAAAGATTTTGATAAAACTACTGTAAAGCCAGGTTCTTTCTACCTTGAAAAATTATGTTCTGGTGCTTATTTAGGCCCTGTAAGCTGGTATGCTCTAAAAGCAGCTGCAAATGAAGGACTTTTCTCTAAAAAGGTAAATGATTCTTTACTTCATATTGATATTTTAACTTTAATTGAATTAGATAAATTTTTGCACAATCCATTTAATCCAAATTCTGTACTTGGAAAAATTGCTGTGGAAAATGCAGACGAAGAAGATGTTGATAAATTATTTCAGCTTTGTGATGCAATTGTTGAACGTTCTGCCCGTTATTCGGCTGCAATTTTGATTGCCTGTATTTTACAGAGCCAGGCAGGAAAAAATGCCGCTATGCCAGTATCTGTTTTGTGCGATGGTACAACTTTCCACAAGACTTTTATGATTAAAGATAGAGTAACCGCCTATCTTGATGAGATTCTTACTAATCAACTGGGTATTTACTGGAGAATTCTCTCTTGTGATAATGATATTACTCTGGGTGCTGCTATTTGTGGCTTAATTGATTAGATTTGATGTAATAAATTTACTGTGTTATAATTAAACATCCTAAAATTTAAAATTGGTGTTTTTGAGGGGAATATGGCAGCTAAATCATTTGGTAAATCAATAGTTTTAATTTTAATCATTTTAATTCTTATTGTTGGTGGACTTTTATGGTTCGATCGATTAGGTGTTGTAAACGTAAAATCCCTTTTTTCGCCAGTTTATAAAGTTTTACACAAAGAAGCCCAGACCTCTCAAACTGCCTCTCAATCAAAACCTCTTGTTGCAAATCTGGATGAAGACAGATTAAGAAAACAGAGGGAAGCAAATGACATTTACAAAGAAGAATTAGATAAAAGAGAAGCAGATATTGCCTCCTTAGAAGCTAAAAATGCTCAGATTGCAGAAGAATTAAAAGAACGCGAAAAAAATCAAGAAGAAAGAGAAAAAACATTTAACCAGACCGTAAAAAAATACGATGATAGAAATATAAATGTTGAACAGATTGCTAATAATCTGAACGGTATGACACCACAGGCCGCTGTTGCTATTTTAGTTGCAATGGACGACCAGACAGTAATTGATGTACTTAGAAAAGTAGAAGAAATTGCTGAAAGAAATGGTTCATCTTCTATGGGATCGTATTGGTTGTCTTTAATGCCATCTGAGCGGGCTGCAGAAATACAGCGCAAGATGATAAACAAACCAGAATCTTTGGATTAGCCGCCAGATTTAGTTTCCTGTCAATGTTTAATATAATATTTTTGACAGGGAGCTTAAATGCAAGTTCAAATTTCGGATATTAATGTAAGTCAACAGCTTAAAAATTCCGACTTAAAATTATCTGAACATAATCAAATTTCTCTCCAAAAATCTGAATCATCAAACTTTTTAGAAATGATTTCTTCTTATCAAAAGGAATCTAAAAGCCAAAGTGTGGATGAAAATCAAGAGCTTCCAGCTAAAGAGCAAAAAGTTGAGAATGAAAAATCAGAAAAAGTAGAAAAATCTGAGGAAAAAGCAGAATCTCCTAAAGCCGAAAATTCAGAAAAATCTCAAAAGGCAGAAAAGTCTGAAAAAGTTGAAAAAACTGAAAAGACTGAAGAAGGCCAATCGGATGAAAAAGTAAAAAAATGCAAAACTACAATTTCTAAAACTGAAGAAACTAAGGGTGAAAAAGAAAAGGGAAAAGTTTCTAAAAAATCAGATAAGGAAGAAATTGTAAAAGAAGAAATTGCCGAAAAACCAAAAAATGAAATCTATTCAAGAATGGATGAAATTTCAGCCAGCGTAAATAATCAGGCAGAAAATAAAAAGGCTGATATTAAAGACAATGAAAAAGATGAAATTAAAATTGATTTTGACGGTAATAATTCTAATGCCCAGGAAGGAATAGTTGAAAGTAATCAAGATATTCAACTTGCCCAGCTTGATTCCTCTGATTTGAATAATTCTGAAGATTTTAAAGACGCTTTAGATTTTGCAAAGGATAATAAGCCTAAAGAAAAAATAACTTTAGACAAAGACGGAAAAATAACTGTAGAAGATTTACGAAGTAAAGAAATCCCTGCTGAGAAAGAAAAACCTGCACTAAAAACAGAATTAAAGATTGAAAATGATAACACAGCCTCAATCACTATGGATTTGGCAAAAAATGCAGAAGCAGATGTGCTTTCATTAAACAATCAGACTGCGGCTAGTAATGGTTCTAATTTTCAGACAATGCTTAATAATCAGATTCAGGCAAATGCTCCAGAATTTGTAAAAGCAGGAAATATTGTTTTAAAAGACAATAATCAGGGAACAATTAATCTTATTCTTCATCCTGATGACCTGGGTAATGTAAAAATTCATTTAACTATGGATGGAAAAAGTCTTTCTGCCCATATTACAGTTGCTACAAAAGAAGCATTACAGGTTTTCAAAGATAATTCTGAAACTTTAAGAGAAGCTTTTATTAAAAGTGGTTTTGACGCAGGTAATTTTGATGTGTCCTACAGTGGGGAAAATAACAGCTTTGCCGATAGTTCAGATTTTAATCAGAGAAATGATGGAAGTCAGTTATTTGGAAGAAAGATGTACGGTAATAATTCATTTATTGCAGAATCTTCATCAATGGAAATTCCTTCGAATTCCCAGAATTTGGATGATTTTTCAATAAACATTGTCGCTTAAATCGACGATATAAAAATTACGGGCCTGGGTGGAGAGGCACCTTAAATGTATTTTTAAGGCAGTATTTAAAATTGTGAGTAAAGGAGAAATGATGGAACTACTTAACACACAAATGAGTGCCAGCGAGAAACTTTCTGTCGATAACGCTGTGAACAACTTCAATAAAACAATTGTACAGAATGGACGAAAAACATCGTCAGAACTTGGAAAGGATGATTTCTTAAAATTATTGATTACTCAGCTTTCAAATCAAGATCCTACAAGTCCTATGGAAGACACACAGTTTATCTCCCAAATGGCTCAGTTTTCGTCATTGGAACAGATGACAAACATGAGTTCTTCTTTTGAAAAAATGGCTTCTTTTATTAATTCTTCCGAAGCCGCTTCAACTTTAGGAAAAACTGTTGAAGTAGACCTGGGTGATACAAGCACTAAGGGAATCGTAGAAGGTGCTACACGTGGTGCTGACCCTCAGATTCTTGTAAATGGCATGTATTACAGCATGGATAAGATTAAGGCGATATACGCCAATTAGGATGTAAAAAATATAAGTCACAGGGAATGGTGACACAAGGAGACTTAGACTTATGATGAGATCACTTTATTCTGGTGTATCTGGTTTACAGAATCATCAGACAAGAATGGACGTAATTGGTAACAACATTTCCAACGTTAACACAAATGGTTTTAAGAGGGGACGTGTTAACTTTCAGGATATGATCAGCCAACAGCTTAGCGGAGCTGCAAAACCAACAGATGAACTTGGAGGTGTAAACCCTAAGGAAGTTGGACTTGGTATGACCGTTGCTACTATTGATAATATTTTTAATCAGGGAAACTTACAGTCAACTGGAGTTTCTACTGACCTCGCTATTCAGGGAAACGGTTTCTTTATTTTGAAAGACGGAGAAGAATCATTCTATACTCGTAATGGTGCTTTTGGTCTTGATAGTAATGGAACTTTAGTAAATCCTGCAACTGGTATGCGTGTACAGGGTTGGATGGCCGATGAAGTTAATGGACAGATGTTAGTTTCTACAGCCGCTACACCAACAGACCTTACAATTCCAGTTGGATCAAAAGACCCAGCAAAAGAAACAACAAATGTTAATTTTGCCTGTAACTTAAATAAAAATACTCCAGAAATTGTAGAAGGAGCTTCACCTGAAGATATTTACAAGGGAACCTGGGGTACAGAACAGAAGATTTACGATAGCTTTGGAAATGAACATATGCTTTCTGTAACCTTTACACGTGTAGTTGGAAATCCTAATCAGTGGCAGGCTGTAGTTCAGATTGACCCTGATAATGCTGATTTTACTCAGACACGCGTAGGACTTGGAACTACAGATGGTATGGAAAATAGCTTCCTTGTAAATTTTGATAATATGGGTTCACTTCAGAGTGTAACTGACTCTGCTGGAAATGTAACAAATCCAGAAGGACAGGTTGTAATTCAGGCTTCTTTTGGAGTTGCTGATTCAAATCCTGATGAAGAAGGAAATCCTTATCGTCAGACTTTGAACATTAATCTTGGAACAATTGGTTCTTTCAAAGATACAATTACCCAGTCTTCTTCTAAATCTACAACAAAGGCTTTCTACCAGGATGGATATACAATGGGTTATCTTGATAATTTCAAGATTGATGCAAGTGGTACAATCACTGGTGTATATTCAAACGGTACAAACAGAACAATTGGTCAGATTGCTTTGGCAACTTTCTCAAATCAGCAGGGATTGGAAAAAGCCGGAGATAATACTTATGTAGAATCAAACAACTCTGGTATGGCAAGAATTGGTGAATCTGGAATTGCAGGTAAAGGTTCTTTAATGGCCGGAGCCTTGGAAATGTCAAACGTTGACCTTTCAGAACAGATGACTGATATGATTGTTACTCAGCGTGGTTTCCAGTCAAATGCCAAAACAATTCAGACAGCAGATACCTTGCTTGAAACAGTTTTGAGCTTGAAACGTTAGTAAATAAGAGGTGAGAAATCACCTTTTTGAATAGAAAATAATTAAGCCCTGGTAAGTAATCCATCAACTTGCCAGGGCTTTTTTGTTTGATTTAATTAAAGCTAAAAATTATTAAATCCTAAGATTCTTTGTGATAAGGTTTAAGAATCTCGGTGATTTTTTCTTTTCGGAACAAAGTAGAGTAGTTATAGGCACTCATTCCCATCATATCTTTAACATCAGGATCGGCACCGTTTTCTACAAGCATTTTAATCAAATTAATACGGTCAGCACCTACAGCCAAAATAAGATTATTCTGACCTTCTTTGTTGATTGTATTCAAGTCTGCACCTTTTGAAATCAAATAGGCAGTAATTTTTTCATTACCTCTCCAGATTGCATCCATTACAGCGGTGTAGCCACGATCTTCTGAAGTAGCGTTGATTTCTGCTCCAAGGCCTATTAACTTTTCTACAATTTCATAATTGTCGTTTCTGCAGGCAATATTAAGCATTGGAGTTCCAGTATCGTCGCGAACATTTACACCCATACCTGCTTCAAGAAATTTATCAATAATTTCTTCCTTGTTTTTAGCAATGTAAGTTCCAAAACAATCAGGTGTAAAGGGAATACCTTTATCAAGAAGACTATATTTTGCAATTCTTTTTACTGAGTTATCAACAAGATTCTTATATTTTTTCTTGATTGTGTTTAAAACCTCTTCCTGACTAGAAGTGATTAAGAGTCCTTTTACACTGCCAATTGTTGCGTCTTTTAGAACTGTAAGATTTGTTAAAGTTGTAACACTTTCGTACATAAGAATTTCTGTGAAATTAGAAAGAGAAAGCATAATATTATTATTTAATGCATCCTGATCTTTACTAAAAATTACACAGCCTGCAAAAGTGCTGATTGATTTTATCTGTTTTTTCAAATCTTCCAATTTAAAATTAATAGTTACTAACTTATTCTTTTTGTTAATAGCCATTAAACTCTCTGACAGTTTGTCTTGTAAATCATTTGTGTCTGTAATAAGTAACCATTTCATAAATTGAATTATAAATCTCAAATTTGTATTCATCAAGACAAAAGGCAAAGTATAAAGATATGTTATTAAAATCTTAGAAAAAAATGCGTCAAAAAAAATCTCATAAATTTTTAATATTTTTCCATTTCTACTGTTGACACAAAATCATAATTTTTATATATTTAATTACATCAACGCCGCAGTAGCTCAGTTGGTAGAGCGCCGGACTGAAAATCCGTATGTCGTTGGTTCGATTCCAACCTGTGGCACTTGGCTTCTAACTCTTGTTAGAAGCCATTTTTTTTTCCTAAATCCTTATGTTATAAGGATTTGCGACATATAGCAAATTAAAACTATGGATTTATTCCTACCTTCTTTGCAGAATTAAGGACGAATAAAAACTGGTTTTTGGACACCTTGATGGCCTATAGTGCAAAAACAGTGCATTTTTAATGCAAAAAGAATGCATTGTTTTGTATTGGCAGTTTATGGTGTCTTGGACAGGAGTTTTTATGAGACCTTATTATCTTAGACTCAACGCTAATGGTTATTACGTCGTTTCTTTTACCAATAAGGAAACTGGAACCAGAACTAATTACAAGAGCACTCATACCAAAAACTATGATGAAGCC